>NZ_JBHSEW010000011.1:76366-130973 GCF_042654765.1 Comamonas nitrativorans
AGGTCAATGCCACCGGCCAGGCCGTAGTGAACGTGCCCTGGGTGGATACCAACACCACCTACAACGCCGCTACCACCGGCGCAGCGGGCCTGATGAGCGCTACCGATAAAACAAAGCTCGACGGCATAGAAGCCGAGGCCAACAAGTACACGCTGCCCAGCGCAAGTGCAACGGTGTTGGGCGGCATCAAGCTGGGCCACGCCACGGTGCAGACCGTCGCTGCGGCAGCGCCCACGGCTACGGCCAGCCGCAGCTACGCCGTGCAGGCCAATGCCAGCGGGCAGGCCGTGGTGAACGTGCCCTGGACAAACACCACCTACAGCGCCGCCACGGCCACCGCAGTGGGCTTGGTAGAGCTTGCAACAAACGCAGAAACACAATCTGGCACGGATGCTGCCCGGGCTGTCACGCCCGCTGCCCTGGCTGCCGTGGCACTGGGGCAGAAACAGACTTGGCAGGACTTAACAGGTAGTCGAGCTGCGAATACGAATTACACGAACACCACAGGCCGGGCAATTTTTGTGCATGTGCTTACGGCTCATATAAGTAATGGATCAGCAAATCTGGAAGTGGGTGGTGTATTGGTTTCACATGAATCCGCAGCCATTGGTGGGGGACAGAACAACAATTTGCGGGCAGTGCTAACGGCGGTCGTTCCGGATGGTGGAACATATAAAGTTTCAGCAGGCATTTGGGGTGGCCCCTACATCGAATCATGGGTTGAACTACGATGAAATACTACAAAAACGACATCACGGGCGACGTTTACGCCTACGAAAACGACGGTTCCCAAGACGACAGCATCCTGCCCGAACTGCGCCAGATGACTGCTGCGGAAGTCCACGCCCACCTGAACCCGCCGCCAGCCCCGCCCCGCGTACCGGAAAAAATCACACGCGCCCAGGGGCGGCTGGTGCTGTACCGCGCAGGTTTGTGGCCCGCAGTGCTGACATTTGTTGCAGGCATTGCAGACCCTGATGAGCAATTCGAGGCCGACGCCGCGCTCAATCACACAACCGAGTGGGAGCGCTCCAGCCCCTTCCTGTGCCGTACCGCGCAGGCGCTGGGCCTGGACGATGCGCAGCTGGACGCGCTCTTTCGCGAAGCGGCCCAGATCGTGCCGTAGCAACCGCTGCTACACCTGCCCGCGCTAGCGCCTGCGCAGGGCCATGGGCACCATCGACGGGTCAGCAACTCCCCCCGTCAAAGCGTCCATGTCCACCGAATACCACCACGGCGTGCGCATCCTCGAGATCACCGAGGGCGTGCGCCCCATCCGCACCATCTCTACCGCCATCATCGGCCTGGTGGCCACCGCATCGGACGCCGATGCCGATGCCTTTCCCTACGACACCCCGGTGCTCATCACCAACGTCCAGCGGGCCATGGGCAAAGCCGGCACACAAGGCACCCTGGCGGCCAGCCTGGATGCCATTGCCCAGCAATGCCAGCCCATCACCGTCGTGGTGCGCGTGCCCGATGGCCTGGGCGAAACTGACGAAGACCGCGCCGCCGACCTGGTCAGCAACGTCATCGGCACCACACTGCCCGATGGCAGCTACACCGGGATGCAGGCCCTGCTGTCTGCCCCGGCCAAGCTGGGGGTCAAGCCGCGCATCCTGGGCGCCCCAGGTTTGGCCAGCCAGCCGGTGGCCACCGCCTTTCAAAGCCTGGCGCAAAAGCTGCGGGCCATGGCCTACTGCGGCACCTACACGCAAAGTGTGGAAGAAGCCATCCTCTACCGCGCCAACTTCAGCGCCCGCGAGCTGATGCTGATCCACGCCGACTTCCAGCGCTGGGACACCGTCTCCAGTGCCACCGTCAATGCCCATACCGAAGCCTATGCCCTGGGCCTGCGGGCCAAGATCGACATGGACACCGGCTGGCACAAAACCCTCTCCAACGTCGCCGTCAATGGTGTTACCGGCATCACACCCGCCATCTACTGGGACCTGCAAAACCCCGCCACCGACGCCGGTCTGCTCAACCAGAACCAAGTCACCACGCTGGTCAACCGCGACGGCTACCGCTTCTGGGGCAGCCGCACCTGCTCGGACGAACCCCTGTTTGGTTTCGAGAGCGCCACGCGCACCGCCCAGGTCCTGGCCGACAGCATTGCCGAAGCCCATATGTGGGCCGTGGACAAGCCCCTGCACCCCAGCCTGATCAAAGACATCCTGGAAGGCGTCAACGCCAAGTTCCGTGAACTGACCACACGTGGCTACCTGCTGGGCGGTAGCGCCTGGTTTGATGAAAGTGTCAATGAATCGAGCACCCTCAAGGAAGGCCAGGGCGTCATCGACTACGACTACACCCCCGTGCCACCGCTGGAAGACCTGACGTTTCGCCAGCGCATCACCGACCGCTACTTTGCCGACTTCGCCAGCCGCGTGGCCACCGGCACCTGAACCAACACCCCCCTTATTTTTAGGAGCAAGACATGGGAATGCCCAGCGTCCTCAAACACTTTGCCACCTTTATCGACGGCACCAGCTACGTCGGAGAGGTGCAGGAAATCACCCCGCCCAAACTCACCCGCAAGATGGAAGAGTTTCGCGCCGGGGGTATGCGTGCGCCGGTGGATATTGACCACGGCATGGAAAAGCTCGAAGCCGAAATCACCTCGGGCGGTTGGCTCAAAGACGTCCTCAAGCAGTTCGGCAAGTCCACCGTCGATGGCGTACCCCTGCGCTTTACCGGCGCTGCCCAGCGCGACGACACCGGCGAATACATGGCCATTGAAATCTTCATGCGCGGGCGCTGGCAAGAGATTGACCCCGGCGCAGGCAAGTCTGGCGACGCCAGCGAATTCAAGGCCAAGATGACGTTGAACTACTACCGCCTGGTCATTGATGGTGAGGACATCTGCGAGATCGACGCCATCAACATGATCGAAAAATTTGGCGGCACTGACTTGCTGGAAAAAGTGCGCAGCATCCTGGGCGTCTAAGCCCACTCACCCACCCGCCTGGCGCAGCAGCGCTGGGCCCACTTTAAGGAATCCCCATGCCTGGTACCGAAAAACCAATCCCCACCGCAGCCAAGAACGACAACATCAAAGTCATCACGCTGGACACCCCCTTCCAACGCGGGGAAAAAATGGTGGAGCACATCACCGTGCGCCGCCCCAACGTAGGCGCACTGCGCGGCACATCGCTCAGCTCCCTGTTGATGCTGGATGTGGACGCCATCCAAAAAGTGCTGCCGCGCTGTACCGAGCCGCCGCTGATCAAGTCCGAGCTCGACCAGCTCGACCCCGCTGACCTGGTGCAACTGGGCACGGCGGTAACGGGTTTTTTGCTGACCAAAGAGAAGCGGGAGCAATTGCCCGATGCGTAGAAGACGCCATTGCAGACGTGGCCTTCTTCTTTCACTGGCCCCTGTCTGAGCTGCAGGCCATGCACCTGCATGAGCTGATGGCATGGCGCGAACGTGCCGTAGCCATCCACAACCAAATCAACGCCCCCGAGAAATAACCCCATGGCCGATAAAAACTTGCGCGTCAGCATCATGCTGCAGATGGCTGAGAGGGTGCTGGGGCCGCTGAAGAACATCAGCCACGGCAGCAGCGAAACCGCGCAAACCCTCAAGGCGGCGCGGGAGCAGCTCAAGCTGCTGGAGGCTGCGCAAGGTGATATCGGATCGTTTCAGCGCTTGCAACAAACACTGGGCGAAACAGAAAGCAAGCTTAAGAGCGCCCGCGAACATTTGCGTGCCACAGCCAACGCTTTCGCAGAAAACGACACCCATAAAACATCTGCCACCATGCTCTCCGCCGCACAAGCGGCCGACAAGCTTGGCGCAAAATTCAACGTCCAGCAGCAAAACCTGCGTGGCCTAAGTGCAAAACTCAAAGAAGCGGGGATCAGCACTGACAACTTGGCAACAGACGAGCAGCAACTGCGTGCCAGAATTGCCGCGACCACCGCAAATATTGATAAGCAAACTGCTGCACTCAAGGCCCAAAACGAAATTCAGAAGCAAGCATCAGGTATCCGACGTGCGCAAGCCCGCAACGTGGCCGCCCGGGGCAATGCCCGTGGTGCGCTGCTGGACGGCGTGGCCCTTGCCACCACGCTGGGGGCCCCCATCAAAATGGCCATGGACTGGGAGCAGCGCCTGGCCGAGCTGAACAAGGTGGCGGACAAGACACCGCAAGAGCTGGCTGCCATTGCCAACGCTGCGCAGAGCCTGGCGGTGCAAACTGGCGTGGCCCGGGAAGAAATCATTGGTGCCTACATTGCCGCCAGCCAGGCAGGCTTTGCCGAAAGCGAATGGGCACAGTTTGCCGAGGTGTCCGCCAAAATGGGCGTCGCCTTTGACACCACGGGCGACAAGGCCGGTGAAATGCTCAAGGCCTGGCGCAGCGGCATGAGTCTGAGCATGGACCAGGCCGCCTTGCTGGCGGGCACCGTCAACCACATTGCCAACAGCATGAATGCCACCGCCACAGACATTGGCGGCGTGCTGCAGCGCCAGGGTGCCTACCTGTCTGCCATGGGGCTGACGCAAACGCAGTCCGCCGCACTGGCCGCCACCATGCTATCGGGCGGTGCCACGGAAGAGATTGCCGCCACCGCCAGCAAAAACTTCATGAAGGCCATGACGGTGGGCTTTGCGGCCACCAAAAGCCAGCTCAAAGTTTTTGAAATGCTCAATCTTGACCCTGAAAAACTGGCCAAGCAAATGCAGCAGGCGCCAGAAAAAGCCATTGTGGGTGTCATGCAGCGCCTGCAAAAACTGGCACCCGACCAACTGGCCCCGGCCATGAAAATGCTGTTTGGCGATGAGTCCATTGGCCCGGCAGCCCAGATTGTGAAAAGCGTCGATGGGCTGGTGGCTGCCTTTGCCATGGCCGATGACAGGGCCAAAACCCTGGGCAGCCTGCAGGCCGAGTTTGACAGCATGGGCAACACCACCCAGCAGCAAATGCACAAGGCCCGGGAAGGGGTCAAGGTGGTAACCACCGCACTGGGCGCCGGCTTGCTGCCCGCCATCAACACCACTTTGGCCGCCTTTGCCCCGATGGCCTTGGGCCTGGCGCAATGGATGCAGGCCAATGAAGGCATGGTCACTACCGTGGTCAGCATCATTGCCGCCATCATGGCTTTCAAAATTGCCGCTATTGCTGGTGCCTATGCCTTCACATTTTTGAAGGGTGCTTGGCTGGCGGGTCGGATGGGCATCTTCATGCTGCGAACCAATTTACCCATGATCACTGCGGGCCTCAATGGCGCAAAAGCAGTAGCCTTGACTGCGGGGAAAGCGGTTCCTGCAGCGCTCACGCGCATGGGTTTGGCCATCCAGGCGCCCGCCCGTGGCGGCCTGGGCCTGTGGCAAAAGCTGCGCCAGCGCATGGCCGTGCCAGCAGGCCAGCCGGGCCGCTGGGAACGCCTGCGCAAAACCATGGCCGCCTTCCCCGATGCCGCCAAGGCCATCGGGCGGCGCATGAAAGACGCGGTAGCCGCCCTGCCGCAAACCACCGCCAACGCCTGGGGCCGCATAAAAGACGGCATCGCCGCCGCAGGCACGGCCACCGGCCGCGCCTACAAGCGCCTGCTGGCCTACGTGGCGCTACAGAAAACCGCCGCCCTCGGCGCAGGCCGCCGGGGCGTGGTGGCCATGGCGCTGCGCGGCCCCGGCGGCTTGGCCAAGGATGCGGCGGGCGAGCTGGCCAACCTGGCAAGCAAAGGCATTGCGGGCACCGTCACAGGCATCGCCGCCGCCCTCCTGAAACTACGCGGTGCCATTGCCATCGTAGGGCGGGCGCTGCTGCTCAACCCCATTGGCCTGGCCGTCATGGCCATCGCCACCGCCGCGCTGCTCATCGTCAAATACTGGCAGCCCATCAAGGCATTTTTTGCGGGCTTCTGGCAGGGCTTCAGCGAGGGGCTGGCCCCGCTGTCAGGCATGTTTGCGGGTGTCTTTGGCGGCCTGGGCAACATGCTGGCCCCGCTGCGCCCGGCATGGGATTGGCTGGCGGGAGCCTTTGCCGCCGCCTGGGGTTGGGTGTCACGCCTGTTCACCCCCATCGAGCACACCAAAGAATCACTGCTCGGAGCCACCGAGGCGGGCCGGGGCTTTGGTGCCTGGCTAGCGGGCCTGGTGGTGACGGTGGCCGAGCTGGTCGGCAAATTCTTTGGCTGGGGCGCGGACATCGTGCGCGGCCTGGTCAGTGGGATGCTGTCGGTCGTGGGCACGGTGGTGGACACCGTGGCGGGCATTGCCAGCAAGATCAAAGGCGTGTTCACGGGGGACATGCAGATTAAAAGTCCCTCGCGCGTGTTCATGCAGTACGGCGGCTTCATCGGCCAAGGCGCGGCCATTGGTATGGAAAAAATCCTGCCCACCGTCAGCACCGCCGCCCTGGCCCTGGCAGGGGCTGCCGCCCTGCCCATGCAAACCCATGCGCTGCAAGCACCGCTCATCCAAATGGCTGCAACCCTGCCCTTAGCACAGGCAGAAAGCAGCAACCCCGCTGCCGCAGCCACGCCCATAGCGGCCATTGCACCTGCCGCACCCCGTGCCGGGGGGGCCAGTGCGCCGCCGGCAGTGGGCGGTAGCACCTACCAAATCACCATTCACGCCGCCCCGGGCATGGATGGCCAGGCCATTGCCCGGGCCGTGGCCGCCGAGCTGGATCGCCGTGACCGCGCCGCCGGTGCGCGGAAAAAATCAGCCCTGCATGACATTGACTGACCACGATGAATGACGACGACGAGCAGCTGCACGGCTCCATCCTGCTAGCCCTGGGCCAGTTTGTGTTCGAGCTGGGCACACTGGCCTACCAAGACTTCAAACGCAGCAACGACTGGCGTCACGCCAGCAACAGCCGCGTAGGTGCCCGCCCTGCCTACCAGTTTGTGGGGGTGGGAGATGACAGCATCAGCCTGTCTGGCTGGGTGGCCCCCGGCCAGGTGGGCAGCTACCCCAGCATTGCCGCCCTGCGGGCCATGGGCGACAGCGGGCAAGCCTTTGCCCTGGTCGGCGGCACGGGGGAAGTGTTTGGGCAGTACGTCATCAAGCAGCTGGAAGAAACCGGCACCTTCCACGACAAACGCGGCCGCCCTGGGCGGGTGGACTTCAGCTTGCAACTGACCCGCGTGGATGACAACGCCGGTGGCGACAAAGTCACCGTGGACGATGGTGGCCAGTACGTAGCCCCCGGCGAGGAATAAGCATGGCCAGCCACACCGCCACGCACTACACCCATCTGGCGCCAGACTACCGCCTGGTGGTGGAAGGCAAAGACATATCCGCCGCCGTGCAGCCCCGGCTGATAAGCCTGACGCTGACCGAAGGCCGCGCCAACAGCGCTGACCAGCTGGACATCGAGCTGGACGATGCCGATGGCCAGCTGGCCATCCCCCGTAAAGAAGCCGTAATTGCCCTGACCATTGGCTGGAAGGGCCAGCAGCTGGTGGACAAAGGCAGCTTTGTGGTGGACGAAGCCGAGCACAGCGGCACCCCCGACCGCGTCACCATCCGCGCCCGCGCAGCCGACCTGGGCGGCGAGATCCGCTCCCGCAAGGAAAAAAGCTGGCACGACACCACGCTGGGCACGGTGCTGGCAGAACTTGCACAGCGCAACAGCCTGACGCATAAGATAGATAAAGCACTGGCAGCTATCAAAGTTGAGCACCTGGATCAGACCAACGAGAGCGATATGCACCTGATCACCAGGCTGGCCCGCAAGCACGATGCTGTGGCCACGGTGAAGAAAAAGCACCTGCTGTTTATGCCCATCACAGGCACCACAACCAGCCAGGGCGAGCACCTGCCCACCGTGGCCATCACCCGTGCAGATGGTGACCAGCACCGCTACAGCACCAGCACCCGCGATGCATTCGAAGGCGTGAAAGCCTACTGGTCAGACCGCGTGAATGGCCGGCGCAAAAGCGTGGTGGCAGGCAAAAAAGACGGCAGCCTGAAAACCCTGAAAGAAACCTACGCCAGCGAGCAAGATGCCCTGGCCGCCGCCCGTGCCGAGCGCCAGCGCCTGGAGCGCGGCATGGCCACCTTCGAGCTGACCCTGGCCGTAGGCCGCCCGGACATCACCGCGCAGTCACCAATCAAAGTAACAGGTTGGAAAGAGGAGATTGATGGGGAAGACTGGCTGGTCAAGGAAGTCACCCACAGCCTCAATGAAGGCAGTGGGTGGACCAGCAAGGTACAGATGGAAAGGGGTGGTGCAGATACCGAAAAATGATTATTTTTCTTTTTTATTTTGAATTTTTATAAGTCCGGCACGGAAAAAACCTTGCATATCGATATATTGCGTGGCAGAGCGAACCGCATTTAATCTGTAATCTTGGTGCAGCGGTTCAGTAATTTGTTATAAGCGCGTGACGTATATTGACTCGGAATGATCCAGCCGCCATAGCTCGGATTGCGCCGACCGTCCCAGCGGCAGATATCAAACATGATTTGTTCCAATGGGCCTGTAGCGGGGCCAGACACAGCCATATCGCCGCTCGGTAGTCTTGTGGTTTTGATCTGGCCGTCTATTCCAGATACAACAAAGATACTCATCCCGCCTCCTATTGTTAAGGTACTTGCTACAAGGCTTTGTGCTTTTTTTAAAAAGAGGTACTGCTTAAATTAGCTGCATGCTGCAAATGACTTCAGACCAAGCTATTTACAAAACACGGGCTGTCGGCCCGAGTATTTTTATCAAAGCACCACTACTACTGACTGCGCGTCAGCTTCGTAAGCGATGGAATCAACGTATTCAGCTGCTTGGTAATAGCATTGTATTCTTTAATCAATCGCCTGGACGCTACAGACGAATCAATCACGCCGTGATGGTTCGCCAGCTCTCCAGCATTCAACAGCGCAAACTGCCGCCCTTTAAGGTAAATAAACTGCTTGAGCTTGGCATCATTGCACAAAGCCCGCCGCACGTTATCCACTTGCCGTCCAGCATAAGTTCGCGTCGAGTCCGGTAAAAAATGGATCTCAGAAAAGTGGAATTCGCGGGGGCTCAAATCAATGAGCTTGCCATCTGAAGGGCGACGCCAAACGGCATGAAACTCTGCTTCAAGCATCACGTGGGGCATTTCCCACAGTGCCCAGCCAATCACACGCTCGCCACCGTTACGCTGCACATGATGTGCAACCTGTGTAAAACAATCATTGACGGGTGCACCACGGTCAGGGCTGCACTGGACAACGACAGGTACAAAGTCTGGTACCAAATCATTGCAAAGCGCAGCTATGTGGCTAGTGCCAAGTGGGGCGGGAATTGTCACAATCATAGAAACCTCAGCGGCAAATTTGCTTGCTTGCACTGATCGTTCCATCCTTGCAAACAAACTTCCCATTCTGGCAGTGTGAAACGCCCCCCTTCTTTCCAGAACAAGGGTAGTTGCGGGCATCTGCATTTGCCATCAATCCAAAAAATGCAACGCTGGCCATAACGAAAAAAGCAGAGAGTTTCTTCTTCATACTAATCCTCGAAAAATATCTTCATCAATCACCGTTACGCCCAGCACCTAGATTTTTTCAATACCTTATTAATCGTCCAGCTTCAAAGCGACCTTTTGTGCAATATTCAGTAGATCGCGCAGCAGCAGCGCATTGCTTGTGCCCTTGCGCTGCTCTGCCTTGATGAGTGTTTGGAGATATTGCGCAAAACACTGGTGGGCCTCCCGGGCAGGTGCGGGCGTGCGCCCCCCTGTCAGGATATAAAGCACATCAATTCCAGGAGCGAACTTGTGTAGCTTGCCCAAGTAGTCAACATCCGGCGTGCTCTCGCCCTGCTCGTATTTGCGTTGTGTGCGCTCATCGACTCCCCCATACAAAGCACACACCTTCTGGCTCATACCCAGCCGCTTACGTTCTTCCTTGATTCGCTCATTCATTGGCATTCCCCTTTACGCCGCCCGCTTGGCCCCGCCCTTTACAGGGGCCGCAGATTGCGCTGCCGCAAAGGCCGCGCCCTCAATAATTTTTTTGCCTTCTTCGCTGGTGTGTTCATAGTTGTCCAGCAGCGCCGCCTGGCGCGGTGTGAGCGCAACACCACTGTGGGCCTGGCGCTGGCCAGTCAGGATGTACAGCACATCAACCCCGTGGGGAGCCCAGGCAGCCAAAACAGATGCAGTAGGCGCACCAACACCCTTTTCCCAGTTGATTTGTGAGTGCTTGGAAGCCTCTGCAAGTGCTGCAAAAGCGGTCTGGCTGTAGCCCAGCCGTTCACGTTCTTCCTTGATTCGCTCATTCAGGTTCATAAATTTCAACCAGATTTATTGAAAGGTTGAATTTTTTCAACCATAATGCGTACATCTCTTAACAACCTCTTAACGACGCATTATGCAGACCAAACCCGCCTCGACTTACGTTGCGCCGCGCAATGGCCAGCGGCTGCGCACTTCGCGCGATGAAATCCTTTACGTGCGCATTGCGCCGCCTGATGCGCAGGAAATGCGCCGTCTGGCCGACAAGGAAGATTGCACCTACGCCGCCATGGTGCGCAAGCTGCTGGGCCTGGGCCTGCGCACCTACCCCAGTGGGGGCCACCGCCCATGATGCAAGCGCCCATAGTTGCCCAAAGCGCCGCCGCCCCCACCCGGTGGAAAGGCACGGCCAAGGAGGCCATGCGCCTGCGCTGCCCGCACTGCGAATGCCCGTGTGTGATTCGCAGCAGTGAGCAGATGTCGGTGCTGACCCGCCAGTCGGTCTATTACTGCGTGAATGCGGAGTGCGGCCACACCTTTGTGGCCCTGACCGAGATCGTGCGCACCCTCTCGCCCAGTGCTACGCCTGACCCGAGCGTGAATCTGCCGCTGTCCAGCCACGTGCGCCGCGATTTGCTGCAGGTGACGCTGGAGCACGCCGGCGTTGCCCCGCACTGCACCCGGTTCACCAAGCCGGTGAATGGCGACTTGTTCGCCACAGAGCGGCCCGCTGATTAAAGCGGGTTAGCCCCCTTCTCTCCCCACCCCTGAGATGTGCCTTTTTCAAGGCGCAGGGATTTTTTTTGCCTAAATTTTTTAAGGAGCTGACCATGCAAGAGTCCACCCCCCTGAGCAAAGAGCAGGCCCTTTATCTGCGCTGCATTCAACGCAACATGGAAGCGGCGCGGGTGCTGTTTGAGCAATGCCGTGAAAGGACCGTAGAGCAGTCACTTTGGAGCGCGATGTACACCTGTGCAATGGCTGCAGAGGAGAAGGCCAATGCTTTATTCCCCGATTTGAGGGTTTGGGGGGGGCCTGCTGCTGGCGGGGCCTGAATCGACGGCGTTTGCGCTGGCCCAGAGAATGCATCCGGGGTTCCGCCAGGAGGGGGAGCAATGATGGCCGCACTGAGTATTCGCCAGCCCTGGGCCTGGCTGGTGGTGCATGGCTACAAGGACATTGAAAACCGCGACTGGCCGACCAATTTCCGGGGGCGGTTGCTGGTGCATGCCGGCCTGACGATGACGCGCAACGATTACGAGCAGGCAACCCAGGCGCTGGACGAGGCGGGGCTGCTGCCCCTGGCCGGGCTGCCCGCGTATGAGGCCCTGCCCCGGGGCGGTCTGGTGGGCTGGACGCGGGTGGTGGATTGTTGCCAGGAGCATGCATCGCCCTGGAAACAGGCCGACCGCTGGGGGTTTGTGCTGCGCGATAGCCGGCCTATGCCGTTTTTGCCGTGGAAGGGGCGGCTGAACTTTTTCAACGTGCCCAGGGCCGCATTGCAAGGGTGGGCCGCAGCATGAGTGATTTGCTTGACGATATTGCCCAGCGCCTGCAGGCGGACTACAGCATGAAGGTGGTGGGCAAGCATTTGCGCCAGGGCCTGTGCCCAGAGTGCAGCCAAAAGAGTTTGTGGACGTTTGCCGCCAGCCCTTGGGTGGTGCGCTGTGAGCGGCTGAATAACTGTGGCTATGAGGCCCATGCCCGGGAGCTGTACAGCGATTTGTTTGAAAGCTGGTCTGACCGTGTGCACAAGATGGAGGAGGCCAAGCCCGCCGCGCAGCGCAGCCCGACGGCGGTGGCCGATGCGTATTTGCGTGAGGGCCGGGGCTTTGACCTGGCCCTGATCCGGGGCCTGTACACGCAAGAGCAGTATTACGACGCCAAGGCCGACCGGGGCCGGGGGGCTGGCACGGCAACGGTGCGCTTTGTGGTGGGCGACACGCATTGGGAGCGGCTGATTGACCGCCCCGCCCGCTTTGGCAAGAAGAAGGCCAACTTCAAGTACGGCGGCAGTTATGCAGGCCATTGGTGGGCGATGCCACACCTGAGCTTTGCCGCGCCCAACCCTGCCCAGCCGGATGCCCCCCAGCCGCCCAAGGCGCTGTGGCTGGTGGAGGGAATTTTTGATGCCATTGCCCTGGCGCACCACGGGATTGCGGCGGTGGCGTTGATGAGCTGCAGCAATTACCCGGAGCACGCGCTCAAGGCGATTGCCGAGCAGGTGGAGCGCGAGGGCAAGCAGGTGAGCCGCCCCAAGCTGGTATGGGCACTGGACGGGGACAAGGCCGGGCGCGAATACACGCTGCGCTTTGTGCAGCGGGCCACTGAACAGGGCTGGGAGTGCGCAGCAGCGCAGATCCCGCAGCAGCGCGGTGCGCCCAAGCAGGACTGGAACGATTTGCACCTGCGCGATCGGCTGCAGGACAAGGATGTGGATACCTACCGCTACCACGGTGCCCTGCTGCTGGCGCAAAGCGCTATGGACAAGGCCTTGCTGATTTACAACAGAACCAACCGTACGGAGTTTGATTTTGACTTTGGCAGCCGCCTGTACTGGTTTGAGCTGAATCTGGCGGCCTATAGCAAGGCCAAGGATGCGCTGGAGAAGGCCCAGGAGGAGGGGCCGCCGGGCCCGTACCAGAGTGAGCGAGAGATTCGCGCCAAGGCGCTGGAGCAGTCGGCGGTGCTCAAGCCTATTGCCAATTGCCTGCCGCGGGCCCTGTACTTTCAGCGCAATGAGGTGACGCAGGAGGCGTGGTACTACTTCAGCATTGCCCAGCCGCATGACAGGCGGCCGGTAAAGGGAACGTTTACCTCTGGCCATTTGTCGGCGGCCAGCGAGTTTAAAAAGCAATTGCTTAATTTGGCACCAGGTGCCATTTACAGCGGCAGCAGTGTGCAGTTGGAGCGGATGCTATTGCGCCAGCTGGAGAAGATCAAGGTGGTGCAGACAGTGGATTTTGTGGGCTACAGCAAGGAGCACAAGACTTACCTGCTGGGCGACTATGCCGTCAGCGGCGGCCAAGTGTACGAGGCCAACGAGGAGGATTATTTTGAGATTGGCAAGCTCTCGATCAAGAGCTTGCAGCGCAGCATTGCCTTGCATATCAACACCGACCGCGAGAGCCAGGACAAGAGCTGGCCACAGCACCTGTGGAATGCCTTTGGCCCATCGGGGTATGTGGCACTGGCGTTTTGGTTTAGCAGTCTGTTTGCCGAGCAGGTGCGGGCCGAGCAGATGTCGTTTCCGTTTTTGGAGATTGTGGGCGAGCCAGGCAGCGGCAAGACCACGCTGATCCAGTTCTTGTGGAAGTTGTTTGGGCGCGATTACGAGGGGTTTGACCCCAGCAAGTCCACAGCCAGCGGGCGTATGCGCACGTTCACGCAGGTATCCGGCCTGCCGATTGTGCTGATCGAGAGCGACCGCGAGACCAAGACCGGCAACAGCGCCCATGTAAAGAGCTTTGACTGGGACGAGCTCAAGGATGCCTACAACGGCCGCAACGTGCGCACCACCGGGGTGCGCACCGGCGGCAATGAGACGTATGAGCCGCCGTTTCGCGCCAGCATCGTTATCAGCCAGAACAACCAGGTGCAGGCCAGCCAGGCGATCATGGAGCGTATCTGCCACATGACGTTTACCACCAGGGGCCATACCAAGGCCAGCTTTGAAAGCGCAAAAAAGCTGGAGACCTATGAGATTGAGCAGCTCAGCGGCTTTTTGCTGGCCTGCCTGAAGCAAGAGGAGCATGTGCTGCAAACCTTCCAGACCGAGACCGAGAAGGCCACCAGCTGGCTGCTGGAGCAAGACGGCATCCACAAGCCCCGTATTGCCAAAAACCACGCCCAGCTGTTGGCGGCGGTGATGGCCATGTACCCCCTGATGCGGATGAGTGAAGCGCAGTTCGAGGCGGTGCGCGACCAGATTGTGGCCATGGCCCGGGAGCGCCAGCACGCGATCAGCGCCGATCACCCCCTGGTGCAGGAGTTTTGGGAGGCGTTTGATTACCTGGACACCATCCCCAAACCCAGCGCCGGCGGCCCTGTGCATGTGCCCCGCCTGAACCACAGCCGTGACAAGGGCTTGATCGCCGTGAACTTGAACGAGTTTGTGGAGATGGCCAGCAACCACCGCCAGCAGGTGCCACCCATGAGCGAGCTGAAAAAGGTGCTGCGCACCAGCAAGACCCGCCGCTTTGTGGACGCCAGCCGGGCCGTGAACAGTGCACTTACCAACAACCATGACAAGCCAGACCAGGGCAAGACCGTGCGCTGCTGGATTTTTGAACGCAATTCATAACGCATGAGCCCGCCATTAATTTACCGACGCGATGCACTGCTGAAGGTCCTGGGCATCAGCAAAAGCACCCTGCGCAACTGGATGCTGACGGAGGACTTCCCCCACCCGGTGCAGCTTGGCCCACGGGCCGTTGGCTGGTCCGCCACCCAGGTTCACGCCTGGCTGGAAAAGCGCCCCACCGTCTCCCCGTTCGAGCTACAAGATGCTTGATGCCTCACGTATCGGCAACTCAATGGCCTATTTAATGGCCTATAGAAAGACAAAAACAATGAAAAATGCTTATGAATAAAGGATTTCTGGCGGATGCTGCCTTCCGCCACTTCAAGAATTTTCAAGTCCCCCCACGCGCCAGGGAGGCCCTGGACGAATCCCGCTGCAAGCTTGCGCTGTGGGTCAGACAAGCGGCGCCATGATTCGTGCCAAACCTCCCTAGGGAATACCTGAGTGGCTCTGCGCAGACGGGTCACTATGCTGGCTTGCACGCAAGCGCCAACAGGAGGGGGCCATGAAACCGCTAGTCATCATTCACGGCTGGAGTGACGAGTCGAAATCCTTTGCACGTCTGGGCCAACGAATCGCAACCGACCTGGGCGTGACGCCGACGGAAATCCGGCTCGGGGACTGGATATCCATGAACGACGAGGTCACGTTGCCGGATGTGGCTGCCGCGCTCGGCATGGCCTGGAGCCACCACGGCCTGCCCACTGCGCCTCGCAGTGTCGATCTGGTCGTGCACAGCACCGGTGCGCTCGTGGTGCGCGAATGGATGACCCGCTACCACACGCCCCAGTCCGTCCCGATTCATCGGTTGCTGATGCTGGCGCCCGCAAATTTCGGTTCTCCCCTCGCGCACAAGGGGCGCAGCTTCATCGGCCGGGCCATCAAGGGCTGGGGCGAGCCGAGGTTCCAGACCGGCAAAAAAATCCTCAAGGCGCTGGAGCTGGGGTCGCCCTACACCTACGAACTGGCGCACCGCGACCTCTTCGGCATCAAAAAGCCCTGGTATGGCGCGGGCCGCATCCTATGCACCGTACTGGTGGGCGACGCCGGCTACAAAGGCATCGCCTCCATCGCCAACGAGGACGGCTCGGACGGCACCGTGCGCATCAGCACGGCCAACCTGAATGGGGCCAAGATCACACTGCAACTGGACGAGAAAAACGAGGCCGTGCGCTTCGACCTCCAGGCCCCCCTGGGAGAGATCGCCTTCGGCATCGTGGCCGGAGAGAACCACAGCACCATTGCGCTCAAGGACACAGGGCCGATCAATCCTCTGTCACCCGAACTCATCATGCGTGCGCTGACGGTGGAAGATGAAGGCTGGAGCGAGTGGATTGCCTCTCTCGCCAAGCAAACCCGGGGCGGCGGGGAAGACACCCGCTTTCAGAACACCGTCATTCGCCTGCATGACCAACTGGGGCACAAGGTTCCCGACTACTTCGTCGAACTCTATCGAACCGAAAAATCCGACGACAGATTCGAACAGCGGCTGTACCAGAAATTCATCGACTCCGTGCATCCGTACGAAGACGATCAAAGCTACCGGGCGCTGTACCTGGATATCGGCATCCTGGACAAGCTACGGCCAGAAATCGAGGAAAAGGGCTTGCTGTACTTCAGCTTTCTGGCCTCGCCGGTCTACGCTTCAGGCAGTCGCAATGGCAAAAAATCCGGCCTGCCCCCCGTAGGCTACCTCCCCGTGCCCGAACACAGGACTGGCGGCGTGAAGGTTCAACCATCGCAGTTGGACGAGGTTTTCGCGGCGCACCGCACCGTACTCATTGATGCGCAAATCCATCGGTTTGTCGATCCATCGGTGTTCCAGATGCGTCCCCTGAAGCCTGCCACCCCGTAACTCCCGATCGGCCTTGCAGGGTCAATGCGCCGCCGCATCGGCAGGCATGTTGCCCACGGGCACGGGGCGGCGGGTCAGCCAGATGAAGCCGATCAGCACGATGAACAGCAGCGACGAGGCCCAGAAAATATCGTCCACCGCCCGGGTGTAGGCCTGCTGGTCGATCAGCCGGTTGATTTGCGCCCAGGCCTGCTCCTGGGTCAATCCGGCTTTTTGCAGTTGCGCCAGGGTCTGGGCAAAAACGCCCTGGCCATCGACCAGGGATTCGGTCAGGTGGGCATGGTGCATGGCTGCGCGGTTTTCCCACAGCGTGGTGGTCATCGACACGCCCATGGCCCCGGCGGTGATGCGCACGAAATTGCTCAGGCCCGCCGCTGCCGGAATGCGCATCGGCGGCAGGCCGCTCAAGGTGATGCTGGTCAGCGGGATGAAGAAGAACGCCATCGCCACGCCCTGCACCAGGGTCGGCACCATGATGTGGGCAAAGTCGGTATCGGTGGAAAACTGCGCCCGCATCCCCATCACCAGGGCAAAGACGATGAACGCCAGGGTGGCCATCTTGCGCGGGTCCCATTGGGCCACCTTCTTGCCGACCAGGGGCGTCAGGAGGATGGCGAACAGGCCCACCGGGGCCAGCGCCATCCCCGCAGCAGTGGAGGTATAGCCCAGCCACTGCTGCAACCACAGCGGCAGCAGCACCACATTGCCGAAAAAGACGCCGTAGGCCACCGACAGCGCCACCACCCCGGCGGCAAAGTTGCGCTGGCGAAACAGGCTCAAGTCCACCACCGGGTGGGCATCGGTCAGCTCCCACAGCACGAACACCGCAAAGCTGACCACCGCCACCACGGCCAGGGCGACGACGAAGCCGGAGGCAAACCAGTCGTGTTCCTTGCCGGTATCCAGCATCAGTTGCAGCGCCCCCACCCACAGCACCAGCAGGGCCAGGCCGATGGTGTCGATCGGCAGCTTGCGCGTGGGCGTCTCCCGCGTGCGGTAGATGCTCCAGGTCATCAGGGCCGCCGCCAGGCCGACGGGCACGTTGATGTAGAAAATCCACGGCCAGGAGACGTTGTCGGTAATCCAGCCCCCCAGCAGCGGCCCGACGACCGGGGCCACCAGCGTCGTCATGCCCCACAGGGCCAGGGCCGTGCCGGCGCGGGACGCGGGGTAGCTGGCCAGCAGCAGGGTTTGCGACAGGGGAATCATCGGCCCGGCCACCGCCCCTTGCAGCACGCGGAACAGCACCAGCGTCTCCAGCGACCCGGCAAAGCCGCACAGCCAGGAAGTGAGTACGAACAACAGCACGCTGGCCGTGAACAGCCGCACCGCGCCAAAACGCTGGGTCAGCCACCCGGTCAGCGGCACGGAAATGGCATTGGCCACGCCAAAGCTGGTAATCACCCAGGTGCCCTGGCCGGGGCTGACGCCCACATCGCCGGAGATGGCCGGCAGGGCCACGTTGGCGATGGTCGAATCCAGCACGTTCATGAAGGTGGCCAGGGACAGGGCCAGCGTGCCCAGGGCCAGTTGAACGCCCTTCAGGGGCGGCGGAGGGGTGGCATCGTGCATGGGCAGCCTGTCACGCCCCGGGCCAGGCGGTCAGGGCGGCGACATTCTCGCCAGCGATGATGCGGGCGATGCGCTGCTCGGCCTGCGGCAGGGATAAATCATAATTCATAGCTTTTTCCGCTGATATTTCAATGATTTCAGCATTGTTTGTCTTTGAATTTGTTTGTTCATCGGCAGAAACAGCATCTTTATCGATAGCACTATCCCTTGCAACGTCCGCATCGCGGATATCCACCCGCGCCACCATGGACAGGCCGACGCGCAGCGGGTGCGCCGCCAGCTCCCGGGCATCCAGGCCGATGCGCACCGGCACCCGCTGCACCACCTTGATCCAGTTGCCGGTGGCGTTTTGCGCCGGCAGCAAGGCAAACGCCGCCCCGGTGCCCGCGCCCAGGCCTTGCACCGCGCCGTGGTAGCGCACCTGCTTGCCATACACATCGGCCACCAGCTCTACCGGCTGGCCGACGCGCAGCGCCGCCAACTGGCTTTCCTTGAAGTTGGCATCCACCCACAACTGCTGCAAATCCACCACGGTAAGCAAGGGCGCCCCGGCAGCCACCCGCTGCCCCAACTGCACGCCGCGCTTGGCCACCTGCCCGCTGACGGGGGCCAGCAGGCGCGTGCGCTGCAGCGCCAGATACGCCTCGCGCACCCGCGCCGCTGCGGCCAGCACGCTGGGATGCTCGCTGGCGGCGCTGCCCCGGGTCTGCGCCTGCGCAGCGGTCAGTTGCGCCTGGGCGGCCCTGACGGCAGCCTGGGCCGCCGCCACGGCCTTGTCCGCCGTGCGGGCCTGGGCCCGGGCATGGTCGAACTCCTCCTGGCCCACGGCCCCCGCCTGGGCCAGAGCACGGCGGCGCTGCACGTCCTCCTGGGCGCGGGCCGCATCGGTCTGCTGGCGCAGCAGCTCTGCCTGGCGCTGGACGACCTGGGCCTCCAGCGGCGCATTGCCGGCATACAGGCTGCGCACCTGGCGGGCCGTCTGGGCCAGATCGGCTTCGGCCTTGGCCAGATCGACCAGCGCATCGGCAGGGTCGAGCTGCACCAGCCACTGGCCCGCCTGCACCGGGTCGGTATCGTCGGCACCAATGGCCACCACCGTGCCGCCCACCTGGGGCGTGACCTGCACGACGTGGCCGGCAACGTAGGCGTTGTCGGTGGTTTCGTAATTGCGGTTGACCAGCCATTCCCAGCCGCCCCAGGCCAGGGCGCCGAGTGCCACCACGCTGGCGATGACGACCAGCCCCTTGCGGCGAACCGCTGGCCTGGCCACTGCCGTGCCCCCCTGGGCGGGGGATTTTTTCTCAGAAGAATCGGTCATGCTTGTTCCAGTCAGGGGCGTAATGTAGCGGCGTAAAAACACCCCCGATGTCACGTTTGCGGCCAGGAAAAGGCGCAAACATTACGGGTTTTTCCCAGTGATTGAGGCGGTCGGGCACAATCCGTCGTTATGAATGCGTGCCCCACTTCTTCTGTCGTGCTGCCCTCTGCCGCGTTGCTGGACACGCGCGAACGGGCCTTGCGGGATTTGCGCATCAGCGTCACCGACCGCTGCAATTTCCGTTGCAGCTACTGCATGCCCAAGGAAGTGTTCGGCAAGGACTACGCCTACCTGCCGCGCAGCGCCCTGCTGCACTTCGAGGAAATCACCCGGCTGGCCCGGCTGTTCGCCACCCACGGGGTCGGCAAGATCCGCCTTACCGGCGGCGAGCCTTTGCTGCGCAAGGGCCTGGAGCAGCTCATTGCCCAGCTGGCCGCGCTGCGCACCCCCGCCGGCGCTGCGCTGGAAGTGACCCTGACGACCAACGGCTCCCTGCTGCAGCGCAAGGCCGCCATGCTCAAGGAAGCGGGCCTGAGCCGCCTGACCGTCAGCCTGGACAGCCTGGACGACGCCACCTTCCGCCGCATGAACGACGTGGACTTTCCCGTGGCCCAGGTGCTTGACGGCATTGCCGCCGCCCGCAGCGCCGGGTTCGAGCGCATCAAGGTGAACATGGTGGTTAAGCGCAGCACCAACCTGGACGACGTTCTGCCCATGGCCGAACACTTTCGCGGCACGGGGGTGACGTTGCGCTTCATCGAATACATGGACGTGGGCGCCACCAACGGCTGGTGCATGGACGAGGTCGTCCCCTCCGCCGAGGTCATTGCCCGGCTGCAACAGCGTTTTGCCCTGACCCCCCTGGAGCCGACGGCCCCGGGCGAGACGGCGCAGCGCTGGGGTTACGCCAATGCGCACGGCGCACACGACCCGGCGCTGGGGGAGGTGGGCGTCATCAGCAGCGTGACCCGCGCTTTCTGCGGCAGTTGCAACCGCGCCCGGCTCTCGACCGAAGGACAGCTCTACCTGTGCCTCTTCGCCCACCAGGGCTGGGATTTGCGCCGCCTGCTGCGCGACGGCAGCAGCGATGCCGAGATCAGCGCCGCCATCGCCCGCGTCTGGGGACAGCGCCAGGATCGCTACTCCGAACTGCGCTCCCAAGGCCTGGGGGACGCAGCCGCCGCACCGGCAACGACCAGCGTGCAGCGGCGGCGCATCGAAATGAGCTACATCGGCGGCTGATGGCCCACCGTACCGCCCCATCGCGCAGCAATACCACGGGCCTGGTGCTGGCCGGAGGCCAGGGCACGCGCATGGGCGGGGTGGACAAGGGCTTGCAGCCCTTGGCCGGCCAGCCCCTGGCCTGGTACGCGCTGGAACGCCTGCGGCCCCAGGTGAGTACCTGCCTCATCAGCGCCAACCGCCATCTCGACCAATATGCCGCCTGGGGCGTGCCGGTGCTGGCCGACACCCTGCCCCACTACCCCGGCCCGTTGGCCGGTTTCCTGGCCGGACTGGCCGCCTGCCCGACCGAATGGCTGCTGACCGTGCCCTGCGACAGCCCGTTCTTCCCGGCCGATCTGGCCCAGCGGCTGGCCGCCTGCGCCCAGGAACACCAGGCCCCCCTGGTACTGGCCGCCGCCCCCGATGCCCAGGACGTACTGCGCCCGCAGCCGACCTTTGCCCTCATCCACCACGATCTGGCCCCCAGCCTGGCCGACTTCCTGGCCCAGGGCGAACACAAAATCGGCCTGTGGGCGGCCCGGCAAGGCCGGGTGCTGTGCCCCTTCGACCGCAGCGGCGACGCCCCCTTGCGCAGCTTTGCCAATATCAATACCTTGGCCCAATTACAGGCACAGGGGCAGGCCCTGCCTGCCGCTTAGAACGTGTTTGCGTTCTTAGGAATCCGTCATGCACCAAGACCTCTCCGTTCCCCAAGCCCAGGCGCTGCTGGCCGACATGGTCACGCCGCTGGCCGCCAGCGAAACCCTGCCCCTGCCGCAAGCCCAGGGGCGCATCCTGGCCCGGGACATCGTCAGTCCCATCGACGTGCCCGCGCACAACAACAGCGCCATGGACGGCTACGCCTTCGCCGGCGCCGCCCTGCCATCCGGCAAAACGCCCACGCTCACCATCGTCGGCACCGCCCTGGCCGGCCAGCCCTGGGACGGCACCCTGCAATCCGGTCAGGCGCTGCGCATCATGACGGGGGCCGTCATCCCGGCGGGGGCCGATACCGTCGTGCCGCAAGAGCTGGTGACCGTGCAGGGCAGCACCGTCACCCTGCCTGCCGGTGGCATCCCCCCCGGGGCCAACGTCCGCCTGCGCGGCGAAGACCTGGCCCAGGGCCAGATTGCCCTGCAAAAAGGCCAGATCCTGAACGCCGCCGCCTGGGGGCTGGCCGCCAGCCTGGGACTGGTCACCCTCCCCGTGGCACGGCGCCTGCGCGTGGCCTACTTTTCCACCGGCGACGAAATCCTCAGCCTGGGTGAACCGCCCCGCCCCGGTGCGGTGTACGACAGCAACCGCTACACCATCGTCCGCATGCTGCACCGCCTGGGCGTGGAAGTGCTGGACCTGGGCGCCATTCCGGACGAGCCGCAGCGCCTGCGCCAGGCCTTTACCCAGGCCGCCGCAACCGCCGATGCCATCATCACCAGCGGCGGTGTGAGCGCCGGCACCGCCGACCACACCCAGGCGCTGATGCAGGAACTGGGCGAAGTCGCCTTCTGGCGGCTGGCGCTGCGCCCCGGGCGACCTTTGGCGGTTGGAAAAATAACGGCAAAAAGCGCCTCCAACCCAATGCTGGAAAGCGCTGACAGCTCTCAAAAAAATCAGCCAACCTGGCTCTTTGGCCTGCCCGGCAATCCGGTGGCGGCCATGGTCAGCTTTCTGGCCCTGGTGCGCCCGGCATTGCAGCGGCTGATGGGGGCCACGGTAAGCGCCCCGCTCTACATCCCCGCCCGCTGCAGCCACGCCATCCGCAAAAAACCCGGGCGCACCGAGTACCTGCGGGCCATCGTGGCCCTCGCCGCCGACGGCAGTTTGCAAGTGCGCACCACCGGCGCCCAGGGCTCGGGCCTGCTGCGTTCCATGGTGCAGGCCAACAGCCTGATCGTGCTGGAACACGACCAGGGCGATGTCGCAGCCGGGGACGCCGTGCCGGTGTGGCTGCTGGACGGGATGGTCTAAAAGATCGTGAACAGGTTCTTAACGGGGGCGGCGCTTTGGAACGCCCCCGGTATTTGAGCGAGTCTCCAGATGGCGGAATGTCACGCGCCCCTTGTTCAAATCGTAGGGCGACATCTCAACCGTAACCTTGTCTCCAGCCAGAACACGAATGCGGTGCTTGCGCATCTTGCCGCCCGAATATGCAATCAGCTGATGCCCATTCTCGAGAACGACGCGGAAGCGGGTATCCGGCAGAATTTCTTCGACACGGCCTTGCATTTCAATGAGTTCTTCTTTTGACATGGTTCTCCTGGAAAAATTGGGTTCAAACGAATGCTGAGTGCATGCACTCAATTAAGTTGGTTCGACAGCACCATGGTGCGTGCCTGGGCGAGCGCATAGCTGTTCGCCAGCGCTTCACTGGCGAACTGAGGAATAAAGCGGAAGATGCGGTCATAAACGCCGCGACGGATAGAAACCGAGGAGGCGAACTGGCCTGAATCGTCAATGCGACTGAAGGGTGTAACAACGTAGTTGCCCACCTGCTCTTTGATTTTTTGTTGCAGCATGGAAATATGGACGAACCAGGCCTGCCGTCAGGCACTGTCGTCAAATTAGAAAAAAGGAAATTCCCGGGAGGGGAAGAACGGTGCAGGCCGAAACTGTGAAGCCTGCAAGAATTTGCCAATGGTGTGCGACCGTCTGCGCTTCAAATGAAGGGAACTGCCCGAAGCCAAGGGGCTATAACGGGGGTCAAACATGCACTAGAGTGGGCAAACAACAAAACCAGCGCAGTCGGGCAGTATATACGCGAAAGCTGAATCAGGTACTTGCTCAACTGAATGCCCGTACAGCCTTTGCATTCAAGCCAGCACCTGCTCCACCCCCAGGTTGGCCAGGGCATCGGCCCGCTCGTTGCCTTCATCGCCGGCGTGGCCCTTGACCCAATGCCAGGTAATGCGGTGGCCGGCGTTCTGCACCAGGGCATCCAGGGCACGCCATAGATCGGCGTTTTTCACGGGCTGTTTGGAAGCGGTGACCCAGCCCTTGGCCTTCCAGCCGTGAATCCATTCGGTAATGCCCTGGCGCACGTACTGGCTGTCCAGGTACAGCTGCACGTCGCACGGGCGCTTGAGGGCCTGTAGCGCCTCGATCACGGCGGTCAGTTCCATGCGGTTGTTGGTGGTGTGACGCTCGCCGCCATACAGCTCCTTGCGGTGCGTTCCCGATTGCAGCAGCACGCCCCAGCCGCCCGGGCCGGGGTTTCCTTTGCAGGCCCCGTCCGTGTAAATCACTACGTGGTTCACGTTTCTTTCCTATGTTTTGTTTTTATGTGCCGAAGCCGCTACTGCAGCCGCCGGCACGGCCTGGCGCCGCCAGGTGGAACCCAGCAGATGCACGCCCTGGACCTTTTTCACGGCCAGCACGCAGTATGCCCCGCCCAATACCGGCCAGACCCGTTGGCCCACGCTGTCCAGCCAGCCCCAGCGCCGCTGCCACAAGGCAGTGTCCAAGGCCGGGGCGTGGCAGCCGAAATCGACCGCCACCACCTCCAGCGCCAGCAGTTGCAGCCAGTCGCGCAGCCGCCAATAGCTCAGGGCACGGGCGGCATTGAGCTGGGCCGGGCGCTCCAGCCCATGCTGGGCGCCCCACAGGCTCCAGCGGTTCAGGCCGAAAATCAGCACCCGCCCCTCGGGCACCAGCACCCGGGCCACTTCGCGCAAGGCGGCGTGGGGCGACTGGCAGCGCTCCAGCGTGTGCGGCAGCACCAGCAGATCGAGGCTGGCCTCGGCAAACGGCAGGGCTTCCGGGTGGCAGACGAGCCGGGCCTGCGGCGGGACTTGGCAAGACGGGCTTTCGCAGGTCAAATCGGCCTCTTGCGCCGCCAGCCAGCGCCGAGGCATACGGTTGCAGCGCAGCCCCTGCAAGGCCGGCCAGCCCAGCTGCAAGGCGTAGTAGCCAAAGATGTCGGCCACGGCCTCGTCGCAGCGCTGCTGCTGCCAGTCCAGCAAATACTGTTGCCAGGCCCTGGCCTGCGCTGGCTGCGGTTGATCGTGCAATCCTTGCTCCTTACTCCCTACCCGACATACTGATTCTGCTTATGCTTGTTGTGCCTTTGCCTGCGTTTTCCGACAACTACATCTGGCTCGTCCACAACGGCCAGGATGCCCTGGTGGTCGATCCCGGCGATGCCGCCCCGGTACTGACCGCTTTGCAGGCGCAGCAACTGACGCTGCAGGCCATTGTATTGACGCACCACCATGGCGACCATACGGGCGGGGTGGCGCAGCTGCGCCAGGCCACCGGCTGCCGCGTCCTCGGCCCCGCCCGCGAGCCGCTGCCCGAACCGGTCGAGCGCGTCCATGCCGGGCCGCCGCTGACCTTGCTGGGCCTGTCCTGGCAGGTGCTGGAAGTGCCCGGCCATACGGCAGGCCACATCGCCTGGTACTGCCCCGACCTGGGCAGCGACGGGGCGGTATTTTGCGGCGACACCCTATTCTCCGGCGGCTGCGGGCGCCTGTTTGAGGGCACGGCGGCGCAGATGCACGCCGCGCTACAGCAATTGGCGGCGCTGCCGGCCAAAACCGCTGTTTTCTGTGCGCACGAGTACACCTTGAGCAATTTGCGCTTCGCCCTGGCCGTTGAGCCTGATAATGCTGCGCTGCAACAGTACCGGCACTGGTGCCAGCAGCAGCGCGATCAGGGGTGGCCCACCCTGCCCTCGACCATCGGGCAGGAGTTGGCCATCAACCCCTTCCTGCGCTGCACGCAGCCCGCGGTACAACGCTCTGCCCACGCTTTCGACCCCGCCACCGCTCCTACGGCTGCCGCAGTTTTCGCTACGCTGCGGGCCTGGAAAAACGTTTTTGCATGACCGGCATGACTGCTTTGCGCCTTTTTTTCCTTCTTGTTTCGCTCTGGCTGGCCGGTTGCGCCACCGTCACCGTGGACGACGGCCCGCAAGCCAGCGGCCCGCTCAAACCCCTGCCCCAATCCAGCCCCACCTCGGGCAAGGTCGCCCGGCTGGAGCCGCCCCAGGATTTGTGGGAGCGCATCCGCAGCGGCTTTGCCATGCCCGACCTGGAGGGCGATCAGGTCGCCGACCGCGAACAGTGGTACAGCAGCCGCCCGGACTACATCCTGCGCATGACCGAGCGCTCGAAAAAATACCTGTTCCACATCGTCGAGGAGCTGGAAAAGCGCAACATGCCGATGGAGCTGGCGCTGCTGCCCTACATCGAAAGCGCGTTCAACCCGCAGGCCGTCTCCAGCGCCAAGGCGGCAGGCATGTGGCAATTCATGCCGGCCACGGGCACGTATTTCGACCTCAAGCAGAACATGCTGCGCGACGACCGGCGCGACGTGCTGGCCTCCACCCGCGCAGCGCTGGACTACCTGCAAAAACTGCACGACATGTTCGGCGACTGGCACCTGGCCCTGGCCGCGTACAACTGGGGCGAAGGCAGCGTCAGCCGCGCCATCAAACGCAACGAGAAGGCCGGCCTGGGCACCGCCTACACCGACCTGACCATGCCGGCGGAAACCCAGCAATACGTGCCCAAGCTGCAGGCGGTGAAGAACATCATCGCCAACCCCGAAGCCTTCCAGACCGAGCTACCGGTGATCGAAAACCACCCCTTCTTCCAGGTCGTGGAAATCCAACAGGACATGGACGCCAAGGTGGCGGCCGAGCTGGCCGACGTATCGATGGACGACTTCAAGGCCCTCAACCCCTCGCTGAAAAAGCCCGTGATCTTCGCCGCCGCCACGCCCAAAATCCTGCTGCCCTGGGACAACGCCAAGGTGTTCGAGCAGAACCTGCGCGAACTCAAGTCCGGCAACGCCACCCGGCTGGCCAGCTGGACCGTCTGGACGGCCCCCAAGACCATGCGTCTGGCCGACGTAGCGGAAAAAACCGGCGCCACCGAAGCGCAGTTGCGCGAGGTCAACGACATCCCGCCGCGCATGATGATCAAGGCCGGTTCGGCCCTGATGGTGCCGCGCTCCGAAGCTTTCGACCGGGACGTGGCCCTGCACATCGCCGAAACCGCCAGCCTGGCCTTCACCCCCGAATACAGCCTGGTCACCCAGCGCAAGGCCATCCGCGTGCAGCGCGGCGACACCCTGCTGGCCCTGGCCCGCCGCCACCAGGTCAGCGCCGCACAGCTGGCCAGCTGGAACAAGCTACCCGCCAACGCCAGCCTGCGCACCGGCCAGACCCTGAGCATCTACACCCAGGTACAGCAGGCCGCACGCAGCACCGGCAAGAAAAAAGCCCCCGCCCCCACCAAGCGTGTTGCCCAGGTCACCCCGAAAAAGCGCACTGCAACGACGACCAAACGCAAGCGTTAAAAGCTTTTTAAAACAGGTTCTTAGCGCCGCTCCACCAGCGCATGGGCAATAGTGCCCAGATCGACGTACTCCAGCTCGCTGCCCACGGGCACGCCCCGCGCCAGGCGGGTGACCTGCAGACCCCGGGCCTTCAGCAGTTCGGCGGCCATGTGCGCGGTGGCCTCGCCCTCGGTGGTGAAGCTGGTGGCCAGAATGACCTCCTGCACCTGCCCGTCCCGGGCGCGTTCCAGCAGTTGCCCCAGCCCCAGGTCGGCCGCGCCCACGCCGTCCATGGGCGAGATGCGGCCCATCAGCACGAAGTAATACCCCCGGTAGGCGCCGGTGCGCTCCATCGCCGCCAGATCGGCCGGGGTTTCCACCACACACAGGCGGGCGGCATCGCGCCCGGCATCGCTACAGATGGGGCACAGCGCCTGGTGCGAAAAGGTATGACAGCGCTGGCAATGCACCACGGTGTCCAGGGTCTGCACCAGCGCCTGCGCCAGCGCACGGGCGCCGTCCTGGTCGCGCTGCATGAGGTGAAACGCCATGCGCTGCGCGGTCTTGACGCCCACGCCGGGCAGGCGGCGCAAGGCAGCAATCAGCGGCTGCAGGGGCTGGGTATCGGAGGTTTCGGACATGGCAGGCAGGACGGCACAGGACAGATCTGCGCGGTCATTTGAATAAACATAGCTGTTACCGCTGAATTTAAAAGGATTTCAATGATTAACAGCATTGAAATCCTTTGTTCATCAGCGGAAAAAGCTCTCTTTTTAGAACGTGTTTACGATCTCGGCGTGAAGGGGTGCGGGATGCGGATCGGGATGGGCTGCTAGGGTGAACGCTGCGGCTCCAAAGCTGCCTGCGCAGCTTTGGACAGCATGAACGGGGCCAGCCTCTGGCTGGCCCGCGCCCTGCAAGGGCAAACCGCAGCCATAGCGGTGCTATGGCGAGGATTTGCAACGCCGCAGACCGCCCGAGGCCGCGACTGCACACCCGCGCCGAGATCGTAAACACGTTCTTAGAAGGGGAACTTCATCCCGCCGGGCAGGCCTGGCATCCCGGCGGTGATCTTGCCCATTTTCTCGCTGCTGGTTTCTTCGGCCTTGCGCACGGCGGCGTTGAAGGCGGCGGCCACCAGGTCTTCGAGCATGTCCTTGTCTTCGGCCAGCAGGCTGGGGTCGATGGTGATGCGCTTGACGTCGTGCTTGCAGGTCATGACCACTTTGACCAGACCGGCGCCCGATTCGCCTTCGACTTCCATCGTGGCCAGCTCGTCCTGGGCTTTTTTCAGGTTGTCCTGCATGGCCTGGGCCTGCTTCATCAGGCCGGCGATTTGTCCTTTGTTGAACATGGTGGTTTTCCTTTTCCTTGAGGGCAAAAAATCAAAACCGGCGATGGTGCCACGGGTTCCCCCTGGTTGCAGCCTCGCCGGCGTATATCAAACAGGCCGGATGCTGCCCGGCACGATGGTGGCGCCAAACTGCGCCATCAGCGCCTGCACCTGGGCATCGCTGGCCACGATTTCCTCGGCCCGGCGCTGGCGGGCCTGGGCCTGGGCCTGGTTGCGCAGGAAGGGACTGTCCTGCACCGGGCCGACCTGCACCTGCAGCGCGGGGCAGCCGAACGCCTGCGCCAGGGCCGTGGCCAGGCGCTGCACGGTCTGCTCCTGCGTCAAAGAGGTGCGCGGCACCTGCAAGCGCCAGCCATCGGCAGCACGCGCCAGCAATTGCGCCTGCAAGGCCAGCTCCCGCACCAGGGCGGTAATGGTCTCGGCGGCAATCAGTTGCTTGACACAGTCGTGCCAGAAATCGCCCAGCGCACGATCGGCATCGACCGGCTCGGCAGGCGCGGCGGCGGGCACCGGTGCATCGGCAGGCGGCTGCGGTACTGCCGCCGCAACGGCAGCCGGAACCTCCTGGCTTGCCGCTGCCATATCTGCCGCCATCGGCGCATCGGCTGCGCCATCGGCATCCGAGGCATACCCGGCATCGGGAGGGATGTCCTCCCACGGCGGCGGTTCGCTGGCGGACGGTGCAGGGGCAGAAACAGGGGCAGACGCTGCGGCAACAAACTGTGGTGCCGGAGTTTCTGCCACCGTGAGGGGCGCAGCAGGGACGGGAACGGGGGCGGGCACCGCTGCCGGGGCCAGCGTGGGCGCATCGGCCACTGGCGACGCAGGCGCAAGGGTCGGCGGCACGGCCACGGGGTTGGTTACTACAGCGACGGCGGCGGCTGGCGCAGCGGTAGCGATGGCCGCAGCGGGCGCAGGCGGCTCAATCAGCGTTTTTCTTTCTGCGCCGGGCGCTGCCGGGGCCTTGAACGCCAGGGGGCGCAGCAGCACCATGGTCAGCGCCGCGTATTCGTCCGGGGCCAGCCCCAGCTCCTGCTGGCCGTGCAGGGCAATGCTGTAGCACAGCTGGATTTCATCGGCAGGCATGGCCGCAGCCAGGGCCTGCAACTGCGGCGCATCGGGGTCGGCAGGGTCGCCAGCCATGCCCGGCACCGCCTGCAGCACGGCCATGCGTTGCAGCAGGGCGCTGAGTTCCTGCAGCGTTCCGGCGGCAGAAATGCCATGGCCGCGCAGGGTATCGACGGTTTCGACCAACTGGCGGCCATCGCCGGCAGCCAGAGCCGACAGCAAGGTGAACACATGGCTGCGATCGACCGCGCCCAGCATCTGGCGCACGGCGGCCTCCTGCAACTGGCCGCTGCCAAAGGCGATGGCCTGGTCGGTCAGACTGAGCGCATCGCGCATCGAGCCCCGGGCGCCCCGGGCCAGCAGGCGCAGCGCCTGGGGCTCGAAGGCCACGCCTTCCTGCGTCAGCACGGTCTGCAAATGCTCCAGCACGGTTTGCGCGGCCATGGGGCGCAGATTGAATTGCAGGCAGCGCGACAGCACGGTGACCGGCACCTTTTGCGGATCGGTCGTCGCCAGGACGAATTTCAGGTACTCGGGCGGCTCCTCCAGCGTCTTCAACATGGCGTTGAACGCCGTGTTGGTGAGCATGTGCACCTCGTCGATCATGAAGACCTTGAAGCGCCCCTGCACCGGCTTGTAGACGGCCTGCTCCAGCAGGCTTTGCACCTCGTCCACGCCACGGTTGGAGGCGGCGTCCAGCTCGATATAGTCGGGAAAGCGCCCGCTATCGATTTCCGTGCAGGCCGGGCAGACCCCGCAGGGCGTGGCGGTGATGCCGCCCTGCCCGTCGGCGCCAGTGCAATTGAGCGACTTGGCCAGAATGCGCGACACCGTAGTCTTGCCCACGCCGCGCGTGCCGGTAAACATATAGGCATGGTGCAGGCGCTGCTGCGTCAGCGCATTGGTCAGGGCCTGCACGACATGCTCCTGCCCCACCATTTCGGAGAAGTTGCGCGGTCGGTACTTACGGGCGAGCACTAAATAAGACATAACCGCCCATTCTACGGGCTGCGCCAATGCCGACCTGTCTATAATCACGCCCTGACGGGCCTTCCCGCATGGGGAAGTGGCCAACCGGGTCAGGTGGGGAACCAAGCAGCCCTAACCGCAGAACCAGTGCCGGGAGCAAGGCTCGTCACCCTCCTCTTTATTTAAACGCTGCGAGCCACCCGGTTCGGCAGCGTTTTTTCATTGGCAGCACGCCTGGCAGCCCTGCAACCGACCAAAAAAAGCACCGCCCCAAAAACGTAAACACGTTCTGAAAGCGGTGCTTTTCAGAGCAGGCAAGAGGGTGCCACTGCTCTTAATCGCGTGCCGACTCTTCGCCCGGGACGGGGATGAATCCAGGGGCCAGCGTCAGGTACGGCACGCCGCTGCTGGCCGTTTGCACGCTGGCGGCATCTTGCAGCCAGTGCGGGCGCGGGTCGGACTGGCCCTGCGCCAGGCGCCAGATCACGCCGCCGTTCATGGGGGAGATCACCGTCAGGCTGCCGTCCACGTACTGAATGTCGTAATTGGCGGCATCGAAGCCATGACCACCCACGGCATTGCTGGCCGCGATGGCGTAGGTGCCGGCCACAGCATCGGCGGGGGCACCGGCGCTGTCCAGCGTGACGCTGCCGACGGTTTCGCCCTGCACCAGGCCGCTGGCGGTAAAGCCGATGCTGCCGCTCAGCGCCAAAGCGACACCTGCGGGCCTGGTGGCGTTGCGGACGGTAATGGTCAACGCCCTAGCCGCAATGTCCGCCTGCGCCGTGCGGTTGAATGTCACGTCGTAGTTGCCTGCGTCCGTGCCGCTGACCGTGGCGGTGACGTTCACCGTTTTTCCCCGGCCTGCGTTCTTGTCGGTAAAGCTGCCACCGGTGCTGGCAACGCTCAGGTCGTCCCCTTGCAGCACGCCGGACAGGCTGCCGTGCGTCACGGCAGACAGGGTGCCATCGTAGGTTTTGCCATCTGCCGTGACCGTGCCGGTGATTGCCAGCCTGTCAATGTCGGCCCGGGCGGTGCGGTTGAACGTCACGTCATAGTTGCCTGCATCCGTGCCGCCCACCGTGGCGGTGACGTTCACCGTTTTGCCCACACCTGCGTTCTTGTCGCCGAACTGGCCGCTGGCGGTAATGCGCAGATCGTCACCGTCCACCAGTCCGTCGAGCTGCGCCCCGTCGGTACGCACCGTGGCTACCGTGCTGCCGTCGTAGGTTTTGCGGTCGGCAGTGATACCGCTGACGACCAGCGCCTTGCGGTCAATGTCTGCCGTAGCGGTGGCCTGATCGGTGATGGCGTAGTTGTCCACATCGGCCCCGCTGTAGCGGCTGGTCAGCGTGACGGTTTTGCCCTGGCCTGCGTTCTTGTCGTCGAATACGCCGCTGGCGGTAACACGCAAGTCGTCGCCCTCCACCAGTCCATCGAATTGCGCCCCGCCAGTGTTCACCATTGCAACGGTGCTGCCGTCGTAGGTTTTGTTGTCGGCAGTGATGCCGCCGACGGTCAACGCCTTGCGGTCAATGTCTGCCGTGGTGCTGGTCTGGTCGGTGATGGCGTAGTTGTCCACATCCGCCCCGCCGTAGCGGCTGGTCAGCGTGACGGTTTTGCCCTGAGCAGCATTTTTGTCGCTGAATACGCCGCTGGCGGTAACGCGCAGGTCGTCGCCCTCCACCAACCCATCGAACTGCGCCCCGCCCGTGTTCACCGTGGCTGCCGTGCTGCCGTCGTAGGTTTTGTTGTCGGCAGTGATGCCGCCGACGGTCAGCGCCTTGCGGTCAATGTCTGCCGTGGTGCTGGTCTGGTCGGTGATGGCGTAGTTGCCCGCATCGGCCCCGCCGTAGCGGCTGGTCAGCGTAACGGTTTTGCCCTGACCGGCGTTTTTGTCGCTGAACTGGCCTGTGGTGGAGACGGTCAGGTTGTCACCGGCCACCAGTCCATCGAACTGCGCCCCGTCGGTACGCACCGTGGCTGCCGTGCTGCCGTCGTAGGTTTTGCGGTCGGCAGTGATGCCGCCCACGGTCAGCGCCTTGCGCTCGATATCGGCGGTGTAGCTGTTGCCGTCCGTCAGGCGGTAGTTGCCGGCCAGGGCGTCGTTGTCGCCATCGCTCAGGGTGTAGGCCACATCGACATGCTTGCCGGTGCCGGCATTTTTATTATCGAAGGTGCCGCTGACGCTGATGTTCAAGCGCTCCTCGCCCACCCAGCCGCTGATGGTGCCCAGGCGCACATCGGCATGGGCATTGCCGTCATAGGTTTTGTCGGCCACGGTGGTACCGGCAACGGTCAGCGCCTTGCGGTCAATATCCGCTGTGGTGGTGTCCTGATCGGTAATGGCGTAGTTGCCCGCATCGGCCCCGCTGTAGCGGCTGGTCAGCGTGACGGTTTTGCCCTGGCCTGCGTTCTTGTTGTCGAATACGCCGGTGGCGGAAACGGCCAGGTTGTCACCGGCCAGCAGTCCGTCGAATTGCGCCCCGCCCGTGTTCACCATTGCAACGGTGCTGCCGTCGTAGGTTTTGTGGTCGGCGGTAATGCCGCCCACGGTCAGCGCCTTGCGGTCAATGTCTGCCGAGGTGCTGGTCTGGTCGGTGATGGCGTAGTTGCCCGCATCGACCCCGCTGTAGCGGCTGGTCAGCGTGACGGTTTTGCCCTGGTCAGCGTTCTTGTCGCTGAACTGGCCGGTGGCGATAACGCGCAAGTCGTCGCCATCCACTAGCCCGTCGAACTGCGCCCCGCCCGTGTTCACCGTGGCAAAGGTGCTGCCGTCGTAGGTTTTGTTGTCGGCAGTGATGCCGCTGATGGTCAGCGCCTTGCGGTCAATGTCCGCCGTGGTGGTGGTCTGGTCGGTGATTGCATAGTTACCCCGGTCAGTGCCGTCGTAATGGCTGGTCAGCGTGACGGTTTTGCCCTGAGCAGCGTTTTTGTCGCTGAACTGGCCTGTGGTGGAAACGGTCAGGTTGTCACCGGCCACCAGTCCGTCGAACTGCACGCTACCGGTGTTCACTGTGGCAGCAGTGCCGCCGTCGTAGGTTTTGTTGTCGGCGGTAATGCCGCCCACCGTTAGCGCCTTCTGGCTGATCTGCACGCCACTGTGCGTGCTGTTCAGCACGGTGTAGTTGTCTGCATCGGTGCCTGTCAGCTTGTAGACCACAGTGGCGGTGCGGGTGCCTGCGTTTTTGCTGTCCAGCGTGGCGCTGGTCACGTCCAGGGTAACGTCGTCGCCGCTGTATACGGTCACGGTGCCTGTGCCGGTCTGGGCCAGCACATCGGTGCTGCCGTCGTAGGTACGGCCTGCCACGCTGGTGCCGGTCACGGTCAGCTCGGCCTTGTCGATGGTGGCGGTCAAGTCGGTGTTGTCGGCCACAAAGTAGTTGCCGCCGTCTGCACCGCCCAGGGTGTATTGCACGGTGACGGCTTTGTCCTTGCCTGCGTTTTTGTCGGCAAAGCTGCCGCTGGCCTGGGTCAGCGTAACGGTGTCGTCGTCGATCACCTCCGCCTGGTTCAGCGTGCCGGTGGCGGTGACGTTGGCGGTGGCAGTGCTGTCGTAGGTTTTGCCTGCCACCGTGGTGCCAGTTACGGTCAGCGCCTTCTGGCTGATCTCGATACCGCTGTGCGTGCTGTCGGCCACGGTGTAGTTGTCTGCATCGTCGCCTGTCAGGGCATACGCCACGGTGGCGGTGCGGCTGCCTGCGTTTTTGCTGTCCAGCGTGGCGCTGGTCACGTCCAGGGTGACTTGATCGTTGTCGAACACGGTCACTATGCCTTTTGCGGTCTGGGCCAGCACATCGTCGCTGCCGTTGTAGGTACGGCCTGCCACAGTGGTGCCGGTCACGGTCAGCGCCTTGCGGTCAATGTCTGCGGTGGTGTCGGCTTGATCGGTGATGGCGTAATTGCCCGCATCGGCCCCGGCATAGCGGCTGGTCAGCGTGACGGTTTTGCCCTGGCCTGCGTTCTTGCTGTCGAATACGCCGGTGGCGGAAACGGTCAGGTTGTCACCGGCCACCAGTCCGTCGAATTGCGCCCCGCCCGTGTTCACCGTGGCAACGGTGCTGCCGTCATAGGTTTTGCGCTCGGCGGTGATGCCGCTGACGGTCAACGCCCTGCGGTCGATGTCCGCTGTGGCGCTGGCTTGGCTGATGATGTCGTAGTTGTTCCGGTCAGCGCCGCTGTAGCTGCTGGTAAGGATGACCTTTTTGTCTGTGCCTGCGTGCTTGTCCTCAAACACACCGGTGATGCTGTCAATGCGCACATCGTCGCCATGCAGCAGACCAGCAGACTGCGCCCCGCTGGTGTGGACGGTAGCGTCGGTCGTGCCGTCGTAGGTTTTGCTGTCGGCGGTAATGCCGCTGACAAACAACGCCCGGCGGTCAATGTCTGCGGTGGTGTCGGTTTGATCGGTGATGGCGTAATTGCGCACATCGATTCCGGCATAGCCGCTGGTCAGTATGACGGTTTTGTCGGTGCCCGCGTTCTTGTCGCTGAACTGGCCAGTGGCGACAACGCGAAGATCGTCGCCTGCCACCAGCCCATCCAGCACGGCGTTGTCCGTGTGCACGGTGGCGTCGGTCGTACCATCGTAGGTTTTGCGCTCGGCGGTAATGCCGCTGACGGTCAGCGCCTTGCGCTCAATCTCGGCGGTGGCGCTGGCTTGGCTGGTGATGTCGTAGTTGTTCCGGTCAGCGCCGCTGTAGCTGCTGGTCAGGATGACGGTCTTGATAGTGCCAGTGTCAATGCCCGCGTGCTTGTCCTCAAACACGCCGATGATGCTGTCAATGCGCAGATCGTCGCCATGCACCAACCCGTCCAGCATGGCGCTGTCCGTGCGCACGGTAGCGTTGGTGGTGCCGTCGTAGGTTTTGCTGTCGGCGGTGATGCCGCTGACGGTCAGCGCCCGGCGGTCAATGTCTGCGGTGGTGTCGGCTTGACCGGTGATGGCGTAATTGCCCGCATCAGTACCGACGTAGCTGCTGCTCAGGATGACCTTTTTGCCGGTGCCCGCGTGCTTGTCCTCAAACACGCCGGTGATGCTGTCAATGCGCAGATCGTCGCCATGCACCAGCCCGTCCAGCACGGCGTTGTCCGTGCGCACGGTGGCGTCAGTCGTGCCGTCGTAGGTTTTGCTGTCAACGGTGATGCCGCTGACGGTCAGCACCCGGCGGTCAATGTCTGCGGTGGTGTCGGCTTGATTGGTGATGGCGTAATTGAGCACATCGATTCCGGCATAGCCGCTGGTCAGTGTGACGGTCTTGTCGGTGCCTGCGTGCTTGTCGCTGAACTGGCCTGTGGCGATAACGTGCAGGTCGTCGCCCGCCACCAGCCCGTCCAGCACCATGTTGTCCCCGCGCAAGGTGGCATTGGTCATGCCGTCATAGGTTTTGTTGTCGGCGGTAATGCCGCTGACGGTCAGCGCCTTGCGGTCAATGTCGGCGGTGGTGTCGGCTTGACCGGTGATGTCGTAGTTGTTCCGGTCAGCGCCGCTGTAGCTGCTGGTCAGGGTGACGGTCTTGGCTGTGCCTGCACGCTTGTCGTGAAACTGGCCGGTGGCGCTCACGTGCAGATCGTCGCCTGCTACCAGCCCGTCCAGCACGGCGCTGTCCGTGCGCACGGTGGCGTCGGTCGTGCCGTCGTAGATTTTGCTGTCGGTGGTAATGCCGCTGACGGTCAGCGCTCGGCGTTCGATGGCAACGTTGTGCGCGGTATCGCTGACGGTGTAGTTGCCTGCGTCGCCGCCCGTCAGCGCATAGGCCACGGTTGCGGTGCGGCTGCCTGCGTTTTTGCTGTCCAGCGTGGCGCTGGTCACGCCCAGGGTGACTTGATCGTTGTCGAACACGGTCACGGTGCCTTTTGCGGTCTGGGCCAGTACATCGGTGCTGCCGTTGTAGGTACGGCCTGCCACGGTGGTGCCGGTCACGGTCAGCTCGGCCTTGTCGATGGTCAGACTGGCATCGGTATTGGCGTAGCTGATGTCGTAGCCCTGCTGGCCCGAATACAGTCCGCCCAGCGCCAGCGTGCCCGCCGTTGTGCTGTAGTCGCCCGCATTCTTGCTGCTGGTGGTGTAGGCCAGGCTGCCGTCCAGCGCTGCGCCGGGGTCGCTGGGGGTATAGCCGGTACTCACGCTGACCGCATTGCCGTTGTAGGTGACGGGGCTGGCATTGAGCGCATCCGCCGTAACGGTGACTTGCTTCAAAAAGCTGCGCAGCAGCGGGCCGCTTTGGCCTTCGTAGATGCGCCAGACAGCGCCCGTGCCGCCCTGGTCGTCGATGTCTGCACCCCAGTCCGCAAAGGTGGAAAGGTTTTTCAGCTCGTTCAGCGTTTTGCCTGTGCCATGGGCATTGCCGCCCCAACCTTTGTTTGTTGCACCGTTGTTATGGATGATGTCGCCTGCCGCATCGGTGGTGGCGTAGTACGAATTGTCAACGCGGTCCCTGTCGTTCTCGCTGTCGCCGTCATTGCTGCTGTCATAACTGCTGCCCACCAGACCGCCCAGCGCCCTACCGCCTGCTACCAGACCAGTGGCATAGCTTTGCGCAATGGTGGAGCCATCGTTTTCCCCCACCAAGCCACCTACGTACCAGGAACTGCCTGCTGTCACCGCACCTGTGGCGTAGCTGTTGCTAATGGTGCTGCCATCCAGGTTACTGCCCACCAGGCCACCGACCCAGAAAGAGTTGGTGGCTTGTACATCGCTGCTGGCATAGCTGTGGCCGATGCTGCTGTCAAAAGCATTGAATCCTGCCAAACCACCCACGCCATTGCCATGCCCTTGCACTACACCACCGGAGGCATAACTGTGGCTGATGTTGCTGCTGTTGCCGTTGAAGCCCACCAAACTGCCCACGTAATCGCGGCCTGTGACCTGCGCGTCGATAAGGCCGACCTGTTGCACGCTCGCTGTCATGGTTTCACCGAACAGCCCCACGTAATCCTGGCTGGGGCGGTCAATGTGCAAGCCGCCGATGGTGTGGCCCTGGCCATCAAAGCTGCCGGTAAAGGGGGTGCTGTCGTCGCCAATCGGCTGCCAGCCCTGGCCGCCATGGGCCGTAGCGCTGGCGTGCTGGGCGTAGCCGCTGGTGCTGCTGCTCAGGTCGTTGTTCAGTTGGTAGTGCTTGTCCAGCAGCAGGCTCATATTCGACAGTTGCCCCCAGTTGGCAATGCCATAGGCGCTGTCCGCCGTGCCCCAGCCGTCGGCAAACAGGGTGCTGCGCGTCACATCTTCGGCACGGGTGACGCCGATCAGCGAGGGCAGGGCTATTTCATAGCCTTCCTCCGCCGCGCCGCGACCCAGAATTTCCCAGTTGGCGCCAACGCCTGCCCAGCCGCTGTAGGTGCTGGCGCTGCCGAGTTCCAGCCACGTTTTGCCCACACTACCCACGCCCCCGCCCGCCGTGTTGCCGGTGCTGTTGCCTGCGGCATCGGTGGTGGCGTAATAGGCGTTCTGGATGGTGCCGTCGTTCCGGGAGCCCACCAACCCGCCGAGCTGGCTGCTGCCGCTGACCTTTCCAGTGGCATAGGCGTGGCTGATGCTGCCGCCGTTCAGCACTATGCCCACCAGCCCGCCAACACTGTTGCCTGTGCCGACAACCTCTCCGGTGGCATAGGCTTGGCTGATGCTGCTGCCGCCGCCGTCCAGGTAGCCCACCAGCCCGCCGACATAGCTGCTGCCGTTGACTTTTGCGGTGGCATAGACTTGGCTGATGTTGCCGTTGTAAGCGCCGCCCACCAGGCCGCCGACCCGACCGCCGACTCCGCCGACCTCGCCGGTGGCATAGGTGTGGCGGATGCTGCCGTTGTAGGCGTAGCCCACCAGCCCACCGGCATAGCTGCGGCCCACAATCTTGATCCCCACCAGCCCCACATTGCGCAGCGTGGCGGTGGAGGTATAGCCGAACAGGCCCACTCTATCCTGGCCGGGGCGGTTGATGGTCAGGCCGCCGATGGTGTGGCCCTGGCCGTCAAAGATTCCGGTAAAGCGGCTGGCGCTGCTGTTCGTGCTGTTGTCGCCAATCGGCTGCCAGCCCGCACCGCCGTTGGCCGTGGCGCTGGCGTGCTGGGCATAGCCGCTGGTGGTACTGTCCAGGTCGTTGTTCAGTTGGTAGTGCTTGTCCAGCAGCAGGCCCATATTCGACAGTTGCCCCCAGTTGGCAATGCCGTAGGCCGCAGCCGCCGTGCCCCAGCCGCCGTCGAACCAGGTGGTGTTCTGCACATCCTGGGCGCGGGTGACGTTTTTCAGGAAGGCCAGCCTGCCCGTCTCATACCCCTCCACCGCCGCGCCGCGCCCGCCCAGTTGCAGTTGCCAGATGTTGGTGTCCCAACCGGCATAGGTGCTGGCGTCCGTCAGCTGTGCGTAGGTCCTGGCGGTGCCGAGGGTGTTGTATCCAGCGCCCTGGTTGATGGCCTTGCCATCCGCATCGGTGGTGGCGTAATAGGCGTTGTTGATGCTGCTGTCACCGTAGATGTCGCCCACCAGCCCACCGGTGTGGATCCCACCCATGGTGCTGCCGGTGGCGTAGCTTTGGTTGATGCTGCTGCTGAAGCTGAAGCCCACCAGCCCACCGGATGCTGCGCCCCGACCCGTGGTGCTGCCGGTGGCGTAGCTTTGGCTGATGCTGCTGCCGTAGCTGTTGCCCACCAGCCCGCCGGTGATGCCCATGCCCGTGCCCGTGGTGTTGCCGGTGGCGTAGCTTTGGCTGATGCTACTGTTGTAGCTTTCGCCCACCAGCCCGCCGGTGTGTCCACCACCCATGGTGCTGCCGGTGGCATAGCTTTGGCTGATGCTGCTGTTGTCGCTGTTGCCCACCAGCCCGCCGGTGTATTCCCCACCCGTGATGCTGCCGGTGGCGTAACTGTGGCTGATGCTGCTGTCGTTGCTGTTGCCCACCAGTCCGCCGGTGTATGGCCCACCTGTGGTGCTGCCGCCCTCCAACCCCACATTGCGCAATAGGGAATTGCTGGTATTGCCAAACAGGCCCACATAGTATTGGCCCTTGCGGTTTATCGTCAGGCCGCTGATGGTGTGGCCCAGGCCGTCAAATACACCGGTAAAACTGTTGCTGGCGCCGCCAATCGGCGCAAAGTTGTTGATGCCGCTGGCATCCACATCGCCGCCCAGGGCGTATTTGCCGGACAGGCCGCTGTTCATGTCCTGCAAAGCCGCCGCATCCTTGATGACGCTGTAGCCGCTACCGTTGATGTCCAGCCGGCCCGCGCCAGATTGTGCAAAGTTAACCTTGCCCGCAAAGCCGCCGTTTGCGCCAAAGCTGGCGTTGATGCTGCTGCCTGTGGCCGGGGTGGCGCTGCTGCTGCCTTGCGTACCGCCGTAGTTCAGCGCCAGCGTGCCGCTGCCGTTGACGTTGATGGCGGCGTTCAGGTTGATGTTGCGGTCGGCATTCAGCGTGAGCTTGTTGGCGCTGTAGCTGATGTCCGCATTGACATGGATGTCGCCTTTGTCGCTGCCCGTGCCGTTGGTTCCGCCATTCCAGCCTGTGTTGTCCGCGTTGTTGCTGGTGGAAACAGTCACATTGCCGCTGCCCAGCGCGTTCTGGATGGCGCCGGCCTTGCCTGCGTCAATGGTGATGCCCACCGGGTCGATCAGCCATTCGCCGCCGTTTGTGTTGACTTTCAGGTTCTTGTCGATGCTGACCGTGGCGGCGCTGGTGTCGATGAACTTGGCCTCCAGCTTGCCAGCAGCCTGGGTTTCGCCGTGCTGCATGTCGGCGATCAGCAGGATTTTTCCGTCCCGCTCTTGCAGCGTGTTGGCCTGGATGGTGCCGGTGTTGCTGACCACGCTAGCGGCCAATGCGTCTGCGGCCTTGCCGGTCATGATGACCTGCCCGCCATCGGACACGATGAGTTGCTTGTTTTCGATCAGCGTGCGGATGGTGGCCGGGTCTACCTGCACGTTGAGCAGGCCGTTTGCGCCTGCTTGCAGGGTGATCTGGTCGCCTGCGGCCATGACGACGCTGCCGAGTTGGGCGGTGACGATGCCGTCGTTGCTGACGGTTGGGGCCAGCAGGGCAATGCTGCCGCCATCCTTGGCCGTCAGCTCGCCCTGGTTGGTGATGCTGCCCGTTGTGCCATTTCTGCTGAATTTGTAGTTGCCGTTCAGAAAGTCGTCGTTGGCAATGTTCATGGTGGACGCCACCAGCCCGCCCACATCCACCTTGCTGCCTGCACCGAATACGACGCCGTTGGGGTTAATGAGCCACACCTGCCCGTTGGCGTTGAGCTGGCCGTGAATCTGGCTGGCATCGCCCTGGGTGACGCGGTTCAGGGCGATGGAATCACGGCCAAGCTGGTTGAAGGTGACGGCGGCATCCTTGCCGATGTTGAAGCTTGTCCAGTCAATGATGGCTTTGTTGCTGCCCTGGCCCACCGTCATCTGGTTGCCGTTTTGGCTGATGGTGGCGTTGCCGGATACCACGTTGCCGCCCGTGGGCAGTTCATTGGCCGGGGGCACCTGCGCCCAGACGGGCATGGCAAAGGCAGCGCTCAAAAGCACGGCTGCCGGGGCCAGTGCCTTGCAGGTTTTGGATTTGGATTTGCCCTTGGCACATTCGGGCGCAGGGACGTAGCGCTGGGTGTCGTTGTTCCAGACGAGGCGGTAGGTGTGGTTCATGGCGGGCTTTCTGGAGGAATAAAGGTTTTGGTAGCTTGTTCCTCTGGTTATTGCTGAGTTTCAGTTTGTTTTGTTGCTGAAATCGTTTATTTAACAGCGGTAAAAGCTTCTGTATTTGATGTTTTTGGGGGATTTCCGTCAGAACAACCGCGTCAAGCTGACCCAGCCACGCGGGCTGCTCTTTTTGCTGTTGTCGTTGTTGCGCCCGTTGGTGGCCCCCTTGTTGCTGCCGATGGGGGCGGCGACGCTGGCGTTCATGAGCCAGTCGGTGCTGCGCCAGTTGACGCCCAGGCCTGCGCCTTGCAGGGTGTAGCGGTTGGGTTGGCTGCTGCCTGCGTTCCAGTTGGCCCAGGGGTTTTTGTGTTGCTGGATGTGCCCTGCGTCGTAGAAGGCGATGGCTTGCCAGCTGGGGGCGAAGTTTTTTTGCAGTTCGAGCTGGATGAGGATGCCCTGGTCGCCGCTGGCTTCGTTGACGGGGTAGGCCCGGATTTGGTTGGGGCCGCCCAATGTCATGCGTTCGCTGCTGGCAAGGTTGCCGTTGGCCCATTGACCGCTGGCGCTGGCCTGGATTTGCCAGGTGGGGGCGAGGGCTTGCAGGCGGCTTAAGTTCCAGGCGAGTTTGGTGTAGCTGCCGTGGGTTTGGGCGGTGGCTGCGTCAGCGGTTTTGTCGCCGGCGATGTTGCGGATGTTGAGGCTGCCGGTGGTCAGTTGCACACCGCCCCAGGTGATGCCGCCTGCGCCGAGGTTGTCGCGGATGTCGCCGTTCAGTCCTGCGGTGAGGGCGTTGAGTTTGTGGCGGCGCAGAGCCTGGCCGAGCATGTTGTCGTTGTAGCGTCGGTGTTCGTAGCCGAGGCTGGCGCTGAGGTTGCGGTCGGCTTGCCGGATGAGGGGGTAGGTGGCGGTGAGTCCTGCGGTGTGGGCTTTGCCTTCGGCGTCCAGGCTTTTGTAGGTGCCGCCCAGGTCGTAGTCGAGGGTGCTGGCGTGGGCTGCCAGGCGCAGGCCGCTGTGGCCTAGGGGCAGGCTGTAGCGGGCGACGGCGCTGCGGATGTCTTGGGCAATCAGCAGGCGCAGGGCGAGTTGGTCGCCGCTGCCGGTGAGATTGTTGAGGGCAAGGCCGCCGGTGGCTTGCGCCCTGCCGGTGGATTGGATGCCGTGGTTGTTCAGGCCGATGTCGCCGGTGATGAAGGGGGTGTCCTGGATGTTGACGGCCAAGGCGGTGTCGCCCTGGTTGTGTCCGGCTTGCAGGGTGCCGGTGGCGGCGATACCGGGCAGGTCGTTGGCCAGGAGCAGGCCGCGTTCCAGAGCGGCGGATGAGAGGGGCGCCCCGGCTTGCAGGCGGTGGGTGATGAGGGCTTGCACTGCATCGGCGTTGGCCCGGCTGCCGCTTTGCTGGAGGGTGCTGCCGCTAAAGCGCCCTTCCAGGATCTGGATGCGGACGGTGCCGTTGGTGACATCCTGCTGGGGCAGGTAGACACGGGCGTACCAGCCTTGTTGGCGGTAATGCTCGGCAATCTGCTGGATGGCGTGTTCGAGTTCGGCCAGGGTGAGGCTTTGGCCGATGTGGGGTGCGACCAGGGCGTCGAGTTCTTCGACGGGGATGAGGCTGGCGCCTTCGATGACGATGTGCCGCACGGTGACGCGGGTAGCTTTGGCATCTGCGGGCATGGGCTTGGCTGCGGGGGCGGCCTGGGGGGCGGGGGCGGCGCTGGGCGGGGTTTGCAGGCTGCGCTCGGCTTCGCGTTGCAGGCTGCCTGCGTCTATGGTGGGGGCGGTTTGGGCTTGGGCAGCGGCGGCCGTCAGCAGCAGCAAGGCGCTGGATGCCAGGTGGGCAGAGGGGCTACGGCGGGCGACGGTCGGATGGTGGGGCATGGCGGGGCTGGTGTAGTTTCAAAAAAAAGTTGTTGGCGGACGCTGGCCCACCCTGACGGTGATTCTTGATGGTGGTCAATCGCCCGGCTTGACTGTGCGTTTCGCGGTATTTGCCTGGGCGTTTCACCATCGGGCCTTTGCAGGCGTGCGCCTACAGCCCTTGAATCCAGTGGGTGTATTCGGTCACGATGTGGGCCGCTTCTGGGGGCAGGCGGAGGCTGTCCTGGGTCTGCGCGGTCTGGCCCATGGCCCTGGCATCGCTGGGGGTGACGCCGAAGGCGGCGCGAAAGGCGCGGCTGAAGTGGGCCTCGCTCACAAAGCCCAGGCGGGCGGCGATTTCGGCAATGCGCAGCCGCCGCTTGAGCGGGTGGGTCAGGTCATGGAAGGCTTTGAGCAAACGCCTGCGCTGCACGTAGTGGGCGACGCCGCCCAAAGGCTCGAACAGGCGGTAGAGCTGGCTGCGCGAGATGCCGAAGGCGTCCGCCAGCGCCTGGGGCGTGAGGGCGGCGCTGTTGGACACACGCAGCTGCCGGGCAATGTGCTGCTGGATGCGCTCCAGCGTGACGGCCTCCAGCGCCTGCTGTGCCTGGCCCCAGGTGTTTTTGTCCGGGCGCAGGCAGGCGGCCAGCATGTGTGCGGTGGCCTGGGCCAGGGCGGGGGTGTCGGCCTGGGTGACGGCGGGCAGGTGCCGTTGCAGGGAGGCCACGTGGTCGCCCAGCAGCCCGCCCAGCGGGTTGCCTGCGCCCAGCACGCGGCCATGCAGGTCGGGGGTGGCGTGGCCGAAGGCGTCGTCCACCAGGGTGCGCGGCACGATGAGGGAGACGCCGCGCGAGGCCTGCGCCAGGGTGTGCTGGGTGCGGTCAAGGGCAAAGACGGCGATGTCGCCCGCACGCACCTGGATGTCCTGCTCGCCGTCGCACTGGCCGACGAAGCCGCCCTGGTGATAGCACTGCACGAGGTAATGGTCCAGCCCGTCGCGGGCGATGCGAGCGGCGCGGCGCGAAAACTGCTGTGCGCCAAAGCTGTGTTCCACCAGCAGCAACTGGCCCAGGTGACTGGCATGAACGCTGGCCTGAAAGCCCTCCAGCCCCTCGCGCGAGAGCGGAGCAACGTCAAAGACGACGCCGATGACCTCCTGCCACGCAGCAAAACGGCCTTCCCCGGCGGTCTGGGCGGAGTCGAAACGGGACGATGGAATACTTGCTGCTGCCATGCCGCCAAGGCTAGGCGGGCACGGCGCAAGGCACCTCCACTCAGCGCCACGGCGGCCGCAGATTGCGGTTCGGGTTTATACGGAGAGTTGCTGCCCGTGCAGATGCCGCATATCGCTGGGAGCGGCGGCAAAGCGCTGCTTGAAGGCCCGGTAGAACCATGAGAGGTTGTTGAAACCGGCGTCGTACGCAATGGCGCTGACCGTGTGCCCGGCGTACCGGGGGCTGGCGAGCTGCTCGACAACGCGTTGCAGGCGCAGTTCCAGCAGGTAGTCGCTGAAGGCGATGCCCTCCTGCTCGAACAGCCCCCGCACGTAGCGGGGGGAAATGCCATGGCGGGCCGCCACCCATTGCAGCGACAGATCGCCACGCCCGCAGTGCACGCGCAGATCGGCCTGGATGGCCTTGAGCCGCGCCTGCCGCAGCCCGCGTGCACTGGCGCGGGCCTGCGCCTGGGGGGTGGCGCCCAGGGCCAGGGCGCTCAAGTCCAGCAGCTGGTCGCTGGCACGCAGGCGCTCGACATCGCTGGTGTCGCTGGCGTGGACGGACGAGCGGGTCAGCTCCAGCGCCTGCCGGGCCAGCAGCCGCAAGGGCAGAGAATCCGCCAGGTTCTGGCGCAGGGCGCGGTCCACGTCGGCCAGCTGCGGCAGCAGGCGCTCGCGCGGAAAAGCCAGCAGCAGGCACCGGGAGTTGGGGTGGTGGAAGCTGGTGGTGCCGGCCCGCTCGTTCAGGGCCATGCAGCCGGAATCGGTGGCGCAGACCATTTCGTCCTGGTGGCCCAGCCCGCGCTGGCGCACCGTCCAGGCGCTGCCGGTATGCCCCGGGCCGCCGGGGTTCAGGAACAGCAGCACATCGTCGTTGCCATCGGCCAACTGCCGGGCGGTGCGGGTGACGCTCAGGGGAGAGCTCTCGAAAGCCGCCACGGCCACGCCGGGCAGCAGGCGGATGCGCATGGACAGGTCCAGAGTGCCGTCATCCGAAATATCCGGGGCCATGTTCGCCATGGCGGCGCAGGTTTCCCGCGTGGCATCCAGGCGCTCGTGCGGAAGGTAGTGACGGGTACTGAATTCGATGAAGGCCATGAGTGTGTGCTGCGAGATTCGGCGCCAGGGTTTGTGAATACGTTTCAAATATTACTAGGTGTAGTGCCCGCCTCGCTGCCACAGCAGCCCTGGCGATTCCCCCGCCCAGCACGCTCCGGGCCACGCAGGGATAATCCGCGCCCTATGTCTCTCCTGCCCCACCAGCTTGAACTGCTTGCTCCCGCCCGCAATGCCGACATCGGCATCGAGGCCATCAACCACGGCGCCGATGCCGTCTACATCGGCGGCCCGGCCTTCGGCGCCCGCGCCACGGCGGGCAACGACGTGCGCGACCTGGAGCGCCTGATCGCCCACGCGCACCGGTTTCACAGCCGCATCTTCATCACCCTGAACACCATCCTGCGCGACGACGAGCTGGAAGACGCCCGGCGCATGGCCTGGCAGGTGTACGAGGCCGGGGCCGACGCCCTGATCGTGCAGGACATGGGCCTGCTGGAGCTGGACTTGCCGCCCATCCAGCTGCACGCCAGCACGCAGACCGACATCCGCACGCCGGAAAAAGCCCGCTTTCTGCAAGACGCGGGCTTCTCGCAGATCGTCCCGGCGCGGGAGCTGGATCTGGGGCAGATTGCCGCCATCCGCGATGCACTCCAACCCGGCACGACGATCGAGTTCTTCGTCCACGGCGCCCTGTGCGTGGCCTATTCCGGCCAGTGCTTCATCAGCCACGCGCACACCGGGCGCAGCGCCAACCGGGGCGACTGCAACCAGGCCTGCCGCCTGCCCTACGAGGTGCTGGACGGCCAGGGCCGCATCATTGCGCACGAAAAGCACGTGCTGTCGATGAAGGACAACAACCAGAGCGACAACCTGCGGGCGCTGATCGACGCGGGCGTGCGCAGCTTCAAGATCGAGGGGCGCTACAAGGACATGGGCTATGTGAAGAACATCACCGCCCATTACCGCAAGCTGCTGGACGAGATCGTGGAACAAGGCGAGTTCACCCGCGCCGCCTCGGGCCGCACCACCTTCAGCTTCACGCCCGACCCGGACCAGAACTTCAACCGCGAGTTCACCGACTACTTCGTGCATGGCCGCCAGATCGACATCGGCGCCTTCGACACCCCCAAGACGCCGGGCCGCGCCATCGGCTGGGTCACCCGGATTGGGCAAACCGGCGACAAATGGTTCGAGCTGGAAACCGGCGACAAAACCACCCAACTGCACAACGGCGACGGCCTGTGCTACTACGACCTGCAAAAAGAGCTGGTGGGCGTGCATATCAACCGCGCCGAATGCGTTCACGCCCAAAAAGGCATCTGGCGCGTCTTCCCCAAGGATGCGCTGGCCAGCTTCAAGGACTTGCGCAAAGGGCTGGAAATCAACCGCAACCGCGATATGGACTGGAACCGCACGCTGGAGAAAAAATCCAGCGACCGGCGCATCGGCCTGTGGGCCAGCCTGACGGAAACCCCGGACGGCTTCGCCCTGACGCTGACCGACGAAGACGGCTTTACCGGCCACGCCCACATCGTGCAGGAACACCAGAGCGCCACCGATGCCGCCCGGGCCGAGGCCACGCTGCGCGAGCAGCTGGGCCGCTTTGGCGCCACCATCTTTGCCGCGCACGACATCGCCCTGCACCTGACCCAGCCCTGGTTCGTGCCCGCCTCGGCCCTGAACGCGCTGCGCCGCGAAGCCGTCGCCGCCCTGGAAGCCGCCCGCGCCCAGGGGCTGGCCCGCCTGCCCCGCGCCGTGCCGGTGCAGCCGCCCGTGCCCTTCCCCGAGGACACGCTGACCTATCTGGCCAACGTCTTCAACCACAAGGCGCACGACTTCTACGTCAGGCACGGTGTCAAGGTGATCGACGCGGCCTACGAAAGCAAAGAGGAAGAAGGCGAGGTCAGCCTGATGATCACCAAGCACTGCGTGCGCTTTTCCATGAGCCTGTGCCCCAAGCAGGCCAAGGGCGTGATCGGCGTCAAGGGCACCATCAAGGCCGAGCCGCTGCACCTCATCAACGGCAAGGAAAAGCTCAAGCTGGTCTTTGACTGCAAGCCCTGCGAAATGCACGTGGTGGGCAAGATGAAAAAATCCGTCCTGCACCAGCACGAACGCCAGATGCGCGAACAACCCATGCAGTTCTACCGGGCGCGGCCCGGGGTGAAAGCTTAATATTTGAGAGCTGCTTCCGCTTATCAATAAAGGATTTCAGCATCAAAAATGTCTGAATACCTTTATTTACCAGCGAAAAAAGCTATGTTTTCAATGAACACAGCGGGTTTCCTACACCGTTCATGACAAGGTCTTTGGTGATGCGCATTGAGGGCGGTGCAGCCATCGGCCAGGGCGTGGGAATACGCAGCATGGGCGCACGCATCGGCCGACTGGGCAGAACGCCTGCCCCCGGCCAGGGCACGACCGTTTGCATGGTGCTGGCGCTGCAATAATGGCGTCCCTATGCCTCGCCGTATTGCCCCCAGCAAGGCCGATAGCGCCCTGCTCCCCCCCTGGACACCCCTGCCCGACAGTGCCATTTACGTGCCGGGCACCGACGCGCAGTTCGCCCAGGCCCGCACCGTTCTGCTGGCGGCAAGCGCTCTGGGCTTCGATACCGAAAGCAAGCCCGTTTTCCAGGCCGGGCAGCGCGACGATGGCCCCCACATCGTCCAGTTCGCCACGCCGCAGGCCGCCTGGGTGCTGCAACTGCGCCACCCCCAGGCGCTGGCGCTGGCCCGCGAGGTGCTGGCCGCACCCACCATCCTGAAGGCCGGTTTCGGGCTGGACAACGACCTGCGCATCCTGCCCCGGCGCCTGGGGGTGCAGCCGGTCAACATACTCGATCTGGACAAGGTTTTTCGCCGCCACGGCTTCGGCCACAACACCGGGGTGCGGGCGGCAATGGCGGTGGTGCTGGAGCGCAGCTTCACCAAATCCAAACGCACCAGCACCAGCAACTGGGCAGCGCAAAAACTCGGCCCCGCGCAAGTGCGCTACGCCGCCAACGATGCCCATGCCCCGGCGCTCATCCATGCCGCCCTGCCGGCCTGGGAGGCTCGGCAGCCGCCCCTGGCTCCGAGCAAGCCGCCACGCCCCAAAAAACCCTACCGCCCACCGCAGGCTCCGCAACAGTTTGTGCCCGCCAGCACCAGCCATTCAAGCCCCATCATGCGCTGGCTGCTACGCCTTTTTGCACTGCTGTGCCTGGGGCTGGGCATTGCCGGGGTCTTTCTGCCCGGTCTGCCCACCACGGTATTCATCCTGATGGCCAGTTGGGCCGCCGCCCGCAGCAGCCCGCGCATCCACGCCTGGCTGCACCGCCACCCGTTGTTCGGTCCCATGCTGCGCAACTGGGAGGCCGGCGGCTACGTCAGCCGCCGCGCCAAGCACAGCGCCGCCATCACCATGGCCATCAGCGCGGCCATCCTGTGGTGGCTGGCCCGCCCCTGGTGGGCGCCGATGCTGGCCAGCACCTGCATGGCGGCAGTGCTGCTGTGGCTATGGCGCAGGCCGGAACCGCCCGCCGCGCCGCAATAGAAAAAAATCCGCGATTTTTTGCAACATTGAAAAATCTGTGCCTATAATCGCGTTTCTTCCCCGATAGCTCAGTCGGTAGAGCGACGGACTGTTAATCCGCAGGTCCCTGGTTCGAGCCCAGGTCGGGGAGCCAGATTTTTGATATGTACCGAATATTCCCTGATAGCTCAGTCGGTAGAGCGACGGACTGTTAATCCGCAGGTCCCTGGTTCGAGCCCAGGTCGGGGAGCCAAACAAAGCCAGACAGATTACGATTTGTCTGGCTTTTTTTTCATCTATCGAGAATGTGACCGCCGCCCCGCCGCCCCTGCCCTGGCTTACTGCCCACGACCCCTTTCCCCCGGTCACCCAGGCCTGGGGGCCGGACACGCCCCTGCCCGGACTGCTGGCCGCCGGCGCGGTGCTGGATGCGCCACACCTGCACGCGGCGTACCGGGAAGGGATTTTTCCCTGGTTCAGCGCCGGTCAGCCGCCGCTGTGGTGGTCGCCCGATCCGCGCATGGTGCTGCAGGTAGCGCAGTTCCGCCTGCACCGGTCGCTGCGCAAAACCCTGGCACAGTTCCGCCGCACGGCGCAATGCGAAATCCGCATCGACCACAGCTTTCGCCAGGTCATGGAGCATTGCGCCCACACCCCCCGCCCCGGGCAGGACGGCACCTGGATCGTGCCCGGCATCATCGACGCCTATTGCGCCCTGCACGCCCAAGGGCTGGCGCACAGCGTGGAAACCTGGGTGGATGGCAAGCTGGTCGGCGGGCTGTATTGCGTTGCCCTGGGCCGGGCGGTGTACGGCGAATCGATGTTCGCCCACGCCCGGGATGCCTCCAAGATCGCCCTGACCGCCCTGGTGGCCCTGTGCCGCAGCCAGGGCGCCCCGCAAATCGACTGCCAGCAGGCCACGGCGCACCTGGCGTCGCTGGGGGCGGCAGAAATGCCCCGGGCCGACTTTCTGCGCATCGCCCAGACCCAGCAGCAGCAACCGGCGCTGGATTGGACTTTCGACCCCTCTTTCTGGGCTACGCTTGACACCTAGCGTATGACCACCGAGCCATTCACCCGCACTCTCCAGCTCTACACCACCACCGACTACCCTTGCAGCTACCTGCCCGGGCAGCAGGCCCGCTCCCTTGTGGCGGCCCCCAGTCACCTTATCGACACCGCCACGTACTCGGCCCTGGTTACCCAGGGTTTTCGGCGCAGCGGCAGCTTTACCTACCGCCCCCAATGCCGCAACTGCCAGGCCTGCCTGCCCTTGCGCATCCTGGTGCCGCAATTCACTCCTACACGCAGCCAGCGCCGCGCCTGGCAACAGCACCAGCATCTGCAAGCCAGCGTTCAAAGGCTGCACTACAACCCGGCGCACTACGCGCTCTACCAGCGTTACCAGCACGCCCGCCACCCAGGCGGCGGCATGGACAGCGACAGCGTGGAGCAATACCGCCAGTTCCTGCTCGACAGCCAGGTGGAAAGCCGCATCGTGGAGTTTCGCGATCCCCTGGCAGACAACGCCCTGGCGATGGTCGCCATCATCGACCTGATCGCCGATGGCATTTCTGCGGTGTATACCTTCTACGAGCCCGACCACGCCAAGGCCAGTTACGGCACCTTCGGCATCCTGTGGCAAATCGAGCTGGCCCGCAGCCTGGCCCTGCCGCACCTGTACCTGGGCTATTGGATTCAGGACAGCCCCAAGATGCGCTACAAGCAGGCCTTCGCACCGCACGAAATTCTGCGTAACGGGCAGTGGCAAGCGCACACCGGGTAATTTCCCGTGGGAGCAGGGCTAGAATGCGGCCCATTTGCTTCCCTATTTCACATGAAGAAAAACGATAACGAGGTTCCGAACAAGCCCAGCGTCCAGGTGCTGGAACGCATGTTCACACTCATTGACGTTCTGGCTGCCAAAGAGGAGCCGGTCGCCCTCAAGGAAATCAGCGAAAGAACCGGACTGCACCCCTCCACCGCCCACCGCATCCTGAACGATCTGACCTCGGGCGGTTTCGTTGATCGCCCCGAGGCGGGTACGTACCGCCTGGGAATGCGCCTGCTGGAGCTGGGCAACCTGGTCAAGGCCCGCCTGAGCGTGCGCGAAGCGGCCCTGCCCCTGATGCGCCTGCTGCACAAGCAAATTCAGCAACCGGTAAATCTCAGCATCCGCCAGGGCGACGAAATCGTCTACGTCGAACGGGCCTACAGCGAACGCTCGGGAATGCAGGTGGTGCGTGCCATCGGCGGCCATGCGCCCTTGCACCTGACCTCGAACGGAAAACTCTTCCTGGCCGCTGACGACCCTCAGAATGTGCGCACCTACGCCATGCGCACCGGCCTGTCGGGCAACACCCAGAACAGCCTGACTCAGCTCCCCCAACTGGAGCGGGAACTGGCCAAAATCCGGCAAACCGGCGTCGCCTACGACAATGAAGAACTGGAACTGGGCGTGCGCTGCATGGCCAGCGGCATTTACGACGACCAGGGCAAACTGGTCGCTGCCCTGTCGATCTCCGCCCCGGCAGACCGCCTGGACGAAGGATGGATTCCCAGGCTCAAGGCCTGCACCCATCAAATTTCCACAGCCTTGGGCTTCAAGGGCGCGGCCTGACGCCCCAAGAGCCCTGCTTAATGCAGATGCCGGGGCCGACGCCCGCCACCGCTGCCGCCACGCGGCCCGCCCCGGGGGGGCTGGCGCCCCAGATCGAGCGAATTGACCAGGTTATCGAACCGTTGCGCGAACAGCTTGTCGATCTCCCCGACCACCCCCGCCAGCTCAGAGGCATCGAAGTGGCGCTCCATCGTGTGGATCACGTCCTGCACCAGCATATCGCGCTGCACCTTCATGATCGCCGCCGGTGTCGGGCCGACGAACAGCATCACGAAATCGTCGCGTGACTGCTCGTCCTCTGCCGCTTCTTCCTCGTCGAACTCGGCATCATAGAACGTCACTTCGATCGCCGCGCCATCCTGCGCCAGTTCGTTCAGCCCCATGCACAAATCATCCAGGGCATAGCGGAAATCCTCGGCACCGGAAACCGTCCAGCACATCTGCACGGTGTGCGAAGCACTGTCAAACAGGATGCCAGGCTCCTCCTCGTACGCACTGGCAGCACCATCGCGCAAGGAGCGGGCACCCGCGTAGGACCAAAGGGGTTTCAGTGCCTCTTGCAGCTGCGCGAACGTAACGTCCGGACGCAAAGCCACTTGACCATGCACATGAATTTCAAAGGGGGTGTTATAGCGATTCATCGTCAAATCAGTGGTGCCTCGGGCCGGGGTCGAACCGGCACGCCCCTTATCCAGGAAGCAGCGGATTTTAAGTCCGCGGTGTCTACCAATTTCACCACCGAGGCCACGTTCACCTTAAGCTGTGCATGTAAGCAGTAAAGCTTACCTGATTTTTACAGCCATGCTTGAGCTTTCAAGCCAAGGAAATATGAAAAAGGGAGGCATATGCCTCCCTTTTATTTGGAGCGGGAAACGGGCTCCATGACGAAGCCATAACTCATTGATTGAAAAAAATTAACTTCATCCAGAGTGACGGGATGGACTAGATTGTGGACTAACTATTTCGCAACGTCAACGTCGGTTGTCCGCATGCATCCAGTGGCTTCCGCTGGCATCCATGATGTATCCCGCCAAACCGCATCGGTCGTCATTGCTGAGGCAGATGTCTTGCATGCTGCCCGCTGATGCAGCGTTGATCTAAGCATGAACGATGATCTTTGCCTTCGAATCAGGCCGGAAGAATAGGCGGAATTGCCTTCCAATCTTGGCACGTCGTCAGTGGCGCGGTGGGCCTATCTTAGCTGCGCTTTTCAATTTAGCTGGTTGTGATTAGATTTAATCGTTAAATTCCACTGCGGGGTGAATTTTAGAGAAAAATCCATCAAACCCAGTGGCGGTTGATTAAATTTTGACGTATATTTCCAACATGATCAAACATTTGCGACATAAAATAATCAAACACCTGCAGGCGGAACTTCCTCGGGGAGCACCGTTCGATCTCCCGATGCTTGAAACCTTCGGCGTGTCCCCCAAACTGGCCGCTCACTACGCCGAGAGCGGCTGGCTGGTGCGCCTTGGGCACGGCGTCTATGCTTATCCCAACGACAACTTTGACGCCAGCGGTGCATTGCGGCTTCTGCAAGAGCGGGTCGCCGGGCTGCACGTTGGCGGCAAAAGCGCCCTGGCGTTGCAAGGGGTTCGGCACAATCTGGCCCCCAGAGAAACCCTGGTGCTCTGGGGCGAGGCCCGCTTTGCGTTGCCTGCCTGGTTCACCACACGGTTTCCTGCGCGTTACGTCAATGCAAGGCTGTTCGATTGGCCCAACGATGACCTCGCCAGCAAAACCCTGCACACACCACCCGGACAGCCTGCTGGACTTCGGGTGGCAGTGCCCGAACGCGCAGTGCTGGAGCTGCTCTACGACACCGGCACACGGGAAAGCCTCGAAGAATCCCGCAACCTGTTCGATGGCCTGCGCTCACCGCGCAGGGATGTGCTCGGACGGTTGCTGGCCTGTTGCACCAGCGTCAAGGCCGTGCGCCTATTTCTTACCTGGGCGCGGGAAACCGGCGTTATTGACGTGGATGAGCTACTGGCGCAATACCCGGTACGCTCCGGCAGTGCCAGCCGCTGGATGAGCCGGCTGGATGACGGAACCCTGTTGAGCCTGAACCCTCATGGATAAACACTACGCCGACACCGTCCGCCTGTTGCTGAACATCGCGCCCGACGTGTTCGATAACGACATCTTCGCCATGAAGGGTGGCACTGCCATCAATTTGTTCCTGCGAGATATACCCCGCCTATCGGTGGATATAGATGTGGTGTACCGCCCCTGGCAGACTCCACGTGATCAGGCACTAGAGGATATCAACCAGGAACTGGCAGCCATCGCGCAGCGTGTCGAACGCCTTGGCGTACAGACAAGGCTGATCCGCAGCAAAGACCTTGGCGACACCAAGCTGATCGTCGAGAACGAAACCAGCCAGGTCAAGGTCGAAGTCAATGTCGTGTTCCGTGGCACGGTGCTGCCCATCGAGCGCAGGCCGTTGAGTGCCCGCACTGGCGATCTGTTTGGGGTTGAGTTTGCGGTGCCGGTGCTCGCCCCGGACGAACTCTATGCAGGCAAGCTGGTCGCCGCCCTGGATCGCCAGCACCCGCGGGATCTGTTCGACGTCTGGCAGTTGTTCCAGAGCGGAGGCCTGAGCGATTCTATGGTGGAGTGCTTCGTGGTCTATCTGGCAGGGCATAACCGACCCACCCATGAAGTGCTGTTCGGCAACGACAAGGACATCGCGGCCGAATATGAACGCGCTTTCGTGGGCATGACTGAAGTGGACTGCCCACTTGAGGTTCTGCTCGAAACCCGAACCCAACTACGCCAGGAACTGCCACGGCGGTTGAGCGCCGCCCACCGGCAGTTCCTGAGCGGACTGGCTCGCGCCGAACCCGACTGGCCGCTGTTGCAATGCCCGCACGCCGACCAGTTGCCCGCGTTGCGCTGGAAGCTCGCCAACCTGACAACCTTTCAGAAATGTCGTCCCAAAGACTTTGCCGCACAGGCTGATACACTTGATGCCTCGCTGCTTTCAGGTCGATGATTGGTACCCGCTATCGCCCTTAATCCGAAAGCCAGAAATTACAGACTAACGTAGAAGACCTGGACGCGCCACAGTTCTCGTTATCTGAAGCTTTCGGAAATTGATAACCGGCTATGCAGTGTCAGCCGGTTGTCAATGTTGATCAGGTGGTGAAGACACCATATATCATGGCAGAGCTCTTTCCACGGTATGCGTCAGGTGCCATCGTCTTGGATTGGATTGCCGCCCACAGCGACGGATAATCGCCTCGGTGTTACTGCGCCAGGCGTACGGCGCGTTCCCGGACTTCGGGGGAAAACTTAGTTTGATTGCTCGTGGTGGCTCCATTTTCTCAAAGGTTGGAGCCTCCGCAAAATCCTAGAGCGTGTTATGAACTTCCCGCACCAGCCAGTACCCGTGCGGCGGCGGGTAGCATGAGCACCGCAAAGACCAGGAAATGCAGCCCGCCGAGCACTTCGGGCAGTCGCTCATAGTCTCGCGAGAGCCTGCGGAACCTCGCCAGCCAGCCGAAGCTGCGCTCCACCACCCAGCGCCGGGGCAGCAGCACAAAGCCTTTTTTCGCTTCGGGCAGCTTCACAATCTGCAGGTCAATCCCGTTATCCT
>NZ_JBHSEW010000012.1:0-86192 GCF_042654765.1 Comamonas nitrativorans
GGTGCTGCGTCGAACGCTGCGCAACAGCGGCTCGATCTCGGCAAATTTCTCTCGACTGATGTCGCTTGGGTACGGCTTTCTTTTCACCCAAGGATTGTCGGGGGCAAAAAGATCGTAAACACGTTCTAAGAACGTGTTCACGATCTAAAGGGTATGACTCGGGCCATGATTCTCTGGCAATCAGAGCGGGGCATCGGGTCATGCCAAGCAGGCGCAGAAAAAAACCGCCTGGCGGCGGTCATCTCCAAAAATAGCAACCAGGGCTGCGGACGAAGCGGCCTATTTCTCGTCCGGCAGCAGGCAGGCCTCGACCACCTGCAGGTGGTTGTCGCGGGCGAAGTTCAGCACGAAATCCCAGGCCATGGGCTCATGCTCGCGCAGCTCGGAGCGCACGACCACGCATTTGACGCCGCTCATCGTGGTGGGAATGCACCAGGGCGAATAGCCCAGGTGGCAGCCCGGCTGGGCGCCGCCGGGACGAAACCGGCTCATGACACCGGCCAGCCGCTCGGCCCAGTCGCTGGGGCGAAAGGTCTTGCCCTGCAGCGTCACGCCCTGGATAAATAGTTCTTTGGAGTTCTCGAAGGCCATCGGCATGATCAAAAAAAGAGCACGCCTCAAACCAGACGTGCGAAGGTTGTGTTTACCGTGCTATTTTAACTCTTATACAAGAGTGAAGCCCGGTTGCCCTTAAATAGGCCAAGGGCACCCTCGCGCCTTGCAGGGGGGTGAGAAGCCCTAGAATCACTGCCTTTTACGCGGGCTGATGCGCTACCGGTTTGCGCAATACCGCTTTCCTGCTGGAGATGTTCCTATGACCGCCACGACCCAGGCTGCTTCCCCCCACGTCATGCCCACCTATGGCCGTGTGCCGATTGCGCTGGAGCGCGGCCAGGGCTGCCGTGTCTGGGACGTGAACGGCAAGGAGTATCTGGACGCGCTGGCCGGCATTGCCGTCAATACCCTGGGGCACAACCACCCCAAGCTGGTGCCTGCGCTGCAGGATCAGGTGGCCAAGCTGATCCACACCTCCAACTACTACCACGTCCCCGGTCAGGAGCAACTGGCCCGGCTCCTGACCGAGCGCACGCAGATGGACAACGTGTTTTTCTGCAGCACCGGCCTGGAGGCCAACGAGGCCGCGCTGAAGATCGCCCGCAAATACGGGGTCGACAAGGGCATTGCCCTGCCGCAGGTCGTGGTGTACGACCACGCCTTCCATGGCCGCTCGTTCGCCACCATGAGCGCCACCGCCAACCCCAAGGTGCGCAACGGCTTCGGCCCCTTGCTCGACGGCTTCATTCGCGTCGCCCCCAACGATTACACGGCCCTGGTGGAAGCGACCGAGGGCAACCCCAACATCGTGGCCGTGATGATGGAGCCGATCCAGGGCGAAGGCGGCCTGCACCCCATGCGTATCGAGTACCTGCAGCAAGTGCGTGCGCTGTGCGATGCCAACGGCTGGCTGCTGATGCTGGACGAGGTGCAGGCCGGCATGGGCCGCACCGGCAAGTGGTTTGCCCACCAGTGGGCCGATATCGTCCCCGACGTGATGACGCTGGCCAAGGGCCTGGGTTCGGGCGTGCCGATCGGCGCCACCCTGGCCCGGGGTGCCGCAGCCCAGGTGTTGCAGGCGGGCAACCATGGCTCCACCTTTGGCGGCAACCCGCTGGCCATGCGGGCCGGGGTGGAAACCATCCGCATCATGGAAGAAGACGCCCTGCTGGCCAACGCCACCCGGGTGGGCGAACACCTCAAAGCGCAGCTCAAGGCGCAACTGGGCGCCCTGCCCGGCGTTCTGGACGTGCGCGGGCAGGGGCTGCTGATCGGGGTGGAGCTGAACAAACCCTGCGGTGAACTGATCGGCCAGGCTGCCGCGGCCGGGCTGCTGCTCAGTGTCACCTCCGACACCGTCGTGCGCCTGGCCCCGCCGCTGATCCTCACCACCGCGGAAGCCGATGAGATCGTGGCCCGCCTCAAGCCCCTGGTGCAGGCGCTGCTGGCCGCTTAACAAAGGAAATTTATGAGCGCCCTGAAACACTATCTGCAATTTTCCGACTTCACCGCCGCCGAGTACGACTACCTGCTCACCCGCGCCGCACTGATCAAGAAGAAGTTCAAAGCCTACGAAAAGCACCACACCCTGGTCGATCGCACCCTGGCGATGATTTTCGAGAAGGCCAGCACGCGCACCCGCGTCAGCTTCGAGGCAGGCATGTACCAGCTGGGCGGCAGCGTCGTCCACCTGACCACCGGCGACAGCCAGCTGGGCCGCGCCGAGCCGATCGAGGACAGCGCCCGCGTCATCAGCCGCATGACCGACCTGGTGATGATCCGCACCTTCGGCCAGGACAAGATCGAGCGCTTTGCCGCGCACTCGCGCGTACCCGTCATCAACGGCCTGACCAACGAGTTTCACCCCTGCCAGATCCTGGCGGACATCTTCACCTTCATCGAGCAGCGCGGCTCCATCCAGGGCAAGGTGGTCGCCTGGGTGGGCGACGGCAACAACATGGCCAACACCTGGCTGCAGGCGGCCGACCTGCTGGGTTTCACCGTGCATGTGAGCACGCCCAACGGCTACGAAGTCGATGAAAAACTGGCCTTTGGTGGCCGCACGCCCCGCGCCGGCTGCTACAAGATTTTCAGCAACCCGACCGACGCCTGCCAGGGCGCCGATCTGGTCACCACCGACGTGTGGACCAGCATGGGCTACGAAGCCGAAAACGAAGAACGCCGCAAGGCCTTTGCCGACTGGTGCGTGGACGCCGACATGATGGCCGCCGCCAGGCCGGACGCCCTGTTCATGCACTGCCTGCCCGCGCACCGGGGCGAGGAAGTCACCGCCGACGTCATCGACGGCCCGCAGTCCGTCGTCTGGGACGAGGCAGAAAACAGAATGCACGTGCAAAAGGCACTCATGGAGTACCTTTTGCTGGGGCAGTTGCCTGGGTAAGCCGCGCCTCAACCACTCTCAAAAAAAGAGCTTTTTTCGCTGATAGCACAAGGTTTTCCAAGATAAACATCATGAAAAACCATAGTCCATCAGCGCAAGAAGCTCTTTTTTTCATAACATCCCACGGTGCTGAACAGGCCATTGCCTGGAGCCACCTCCTGAAAACGCCCCGCTACCTGCTGGGCCACACCTAGTTTCCTTTCTTCCCTGCCCATGCAGCCTTCCTGGCTGCGGGCCGTGCTGTGCCTGGCGTTTGTATGCGCTGGCAGAGCGTTGCGGCCCCGAAAGTTTTTCGCCTATCGAACCCTGCTCTCTTTTTTCGCGTGCATCCATGTCCACTTCCGACCTGCACCCCTGCGTGACCTGCGGCGTCTGCTGCCAGAACTACCGGGTGGAATTTTCCATTTACGAACTGCAATCCATGGGCGGCACCGTGCCCGACCACATGGCCCATGAAGCAGGCGGCAACCGCGCCCGCATGAACGGCACGGGCCAGCACCCGGTGCGCTGCGTGGCCCTGGGGAACCTGTCCGACCTGGGGCCGGACTGCATCGGCTGCACCATTTACGAACAGCGCCCGCGCCCCTGCCGCGACTTTCCCTTTGCCAGCTACGGCTGCCACGACACCCGTGCCAAATTCGGCCTGCCGCCGCTGGAAGAAGCCGACGTGGCGCACTGGCAGGAAGCGGCATGACGACTCCTCACGCCCCGTCTTCCAAACCGCCCCACCCCTGCCTTGCCTGCGGGGCCTGCTGCGCCACGCTGCGCGTGGATTTCTCCATCCACGAAACCCAGGAATACGGCGGGCGCGTGCCGCAAGGCCTGGCCGAACCGATCACCGACACCCTGTGCCGCCTGCGCGGCACCGACTACGCCCGCCCGCGCTGTGCGGCGCTGACCGGCACGGTGGGCGAGAAGGTGGCCTGCGGCATCTACGAATGGCGGCCCTCGCCCTGCCGGGAATTTGCGGCGGGGTCGGACGCCTGCAACCGGGTGCGCCGGCGCCACCATCTGCCGCCGCTGGAGCAGCCGCACTGAGAACCTGTTTACGCTCTCTGCGCGGGTGTGCAGTCGCGCAATTGCGTTCAATACAGGGCCGCCCGGCCTCGGCACAGTGCGTGGCCATGGCACTGACATCTTCCCTTTCCCCTGTCCTGACCACGGCGCTGGCCATGGTCGGCTTTGCCCTGGCCGGGGCTATCACCCCCGGCCCGGTGAACGTGCTGGCGCTGCACCACGGCAGCCGTGGCCCGCGCCTGCCGGCTTTCGGCTACGTGCTGGGCGCCAGCCTGAGCTATGCGCTGATCGTGGCCTGCATGGGCCTGTTTGCTGCGCAGTTGGCACTGGCCCTGCCCCGGCTGGCCCGCACCGCGCAATGGCTGTGCGCGGCCTACCTGCTGTGGCTGGCCTGGAAGCTGGCCAGCGCCCCGGCAGACGGCGGCGCCCTGGCCCCCGGGGGCGGCAGCCTGCGGCCCTGGCGGGCATTTGGCCAGGGCGTGGCGGTGCAGACGCTCAACCCCAAGGCCTGGCTGTTCGCCTTGTCTGCCGTGGGCGTGTTCGCCCTGCCCCCATCGCCCGGCGTGCCCTATGCCCTGGCCATGCTGTGCGCCGTTTCCCTGCTGGCCTGCCTGGTCGGCGTGGGCTGTTGGGCGCTGCTGGGCCGCGCACTGGTGCGCTGGCTGGGCACGCCCCAACGCACACGCCTGCTGCACCGGGCGCTGGCGGCTGTGCTGCTGGCCAGCGTGCTGGGGATGCTGGCATGATCGCCGCCATGCCCGCACCCACGCACCAGTTCGTCCGCCATCCGGCCCTGCCCTGGGCCGAGCTGCGGGTCAGCCAGCAATCGCCGCACTGCTACCGGCTGCACATGCACGCCGAGTATTCCTTCGGCATCGTCGATACCGGCACGGCACTGTTCCAGCATCCTGGCGGCACCGAGGCACTGGCCCCGGGCGACGTGGTGCTGATCGAGCCGGACACCTGGCACGCTTGCAACCCGCAGCAGGTCACGCACTGGTCGTACCGCATGGTGTACGTGCAGGCCGACTGGCTGCACGGCCAATGCACGGCAGACGGCGGGCCGCTGCGTTTTACCCGGCGGGCCGTGCGCGATGCAGCCAGCCGCACTGCCATCCAGGCGCTGTGCCAGGCGTTGCGGACGGGCGATGCCGCAGGCGGCGCTGCGCTACTGCGCCAGTTGCTCCGGCAGCACGCGCAGCCTGCAGCTTTGCCGGTGGCAGCCAGCGATGCGGCTGTCCAGCAGGCGCTGCATTGCCTGCACCAGCAGCCCGAGTCGGTTGCCAGCGTCGAGGCTTTGGCGCAGGCATGCGGCATGAGTGCGTCGCGCTTCATCCATCGTTTCAAGGCCGCTACCGGCGTTACGCCCGGCGCCTACCGGCTGAATCTGCGCCTTAACGGCGCACGCCGCCTGCTGGCCCAGGGCATGGCGCTGGCCGAGGCGGCCCATGCCATGGGCTTTGCCGACCAGGCCCATTTGCAGCGCAGCTTCAAGGCCCACCATGCGCTGACACCGGGGCGCTACGCCCGGGGCGGCCCGGACATCGGGTGAAAAACACGTTCTAAAAATTTGCGATGTCCGCCATCGTCGGCAGCGATAGCGCGGATACTTCCCGCTTTTGCTCGAACAACGGAACGGGACGGGACAGGCATATGGCCAGCTTTCAGGACATCCAGCAGCGCGAACGTGGCTTGCAACAGCATTTGACCAGCGCCCAGATGGTGATGATCGCCATCGGCGGCGCAGTGGGCACGGGCCTGTTCATGGGCAGCGCCTTTGCCATCGGCTTTGCCGGGCCGGCGGTGCTGGTGAGCTATGCCATCGGCGCATTCATCGCCCTGCTGCTCATCGGCTGCCTGGGCGAGATGACGGTGGCGCACCCCACGTCCGGCTCGTTCGGCGCATATGCCGAGTATTACCTGGGCCCCATGGTCGGCTTCGTGCTGCGCTATGCCTACTGGGCGGCGCTGGTGCTGGCCGTAGGCATGGAGGTGACCGCCGTGGGCATCTACATGGCCTACTGGTTCCCCGACGTGCCGCAATGGGTCTGGGTGGGCGTGTTCTCGGCCGTGCTGGTGGGGGTGAACCTGCGCAGCGTGAAGGTCTACGGCACAGTGGAATATGCGTTTTCCGCCATCAAAGTGGCGGCCATCGTCGCCTTCATCCTGATCGGCAGCTATGTGGTGTTTGGCGCCCCGGCCCCGGGCATGGGCCTGGAAAATTACCAGGCGGGCGGCGGCTTCTGGGCCAAGGGCGTGGGCGGCATGTGGCTGGGCGTGATCGTCGCCATGTTCAGCTATCTGGGCGTGGAGGCGATTGCCGTGGCCGCTGGCGAGGCCCGGCAGCCCGAACGCGCCGTGCAGAAGGCCATGAAGACCACGGTGCTGCGCCTGGTGCTGTTCTACCTGCTGACCCTGGCGCTGATGCTGGCCATCGTGCCCTGGACGGAGGCGGCCACGCAGACCAGCCCCTTCGTGCGCGTGATGGAGCTGACGCACATCCCCTATGCCGCCGGGGTGCTGAATTTCGTCGTGCTGGTGGCGGCGCTGTCGGCCATGAACAGCCAGCTCTACACCACCTCGCGCATGATGTTCAGCCTGGCGCGTGCCGGGCAGGCGCCCACGCGCTTTGGCCGCACCAATGCCAGCGGCGTGCCGGTGGCAGCCATCCTCGTCTCCAGCCTGGGCGTGGCCGTGGCGATGTTCATCAATGCCTTCTGGCCCAAGGAATCCTTCGTCTGGATGATGTCGATCGCCATGTTCGGCGCCATGCTGGCGTGGTTCATGGTGTTCGTCACCCACCTGGCATTCCGCGCCCGCCGCCAGCGCGAGGGGCTGGCGCCCCTGGCGTTTCGCATGTGGGGCTTTCCGTGGCTGACGCTGCTGGGCGCGGTGCTGATGGGCGCGGTGCTGGTGACCACGGCGTTTACCCCGCAATTTCGCCTGACGCTGGCCTTTGGCCTGCCCTGGGTGCTGCTGCTGGCGGCAATCTACTGGCTGCGTCATAAAAAGTAGCTGCTTGCGCTTGAATATAAAGCATTTCAAATAATATTAAGTATGAAATGCTTGTAGACAATGCGGTAACAGCTCCTGTTTTCATAATCCCCAACCATCACCTTCTGAACAACGCCGAGCCCCCCGCTGAGACACGTTGGCGGCTCCCCTGCGGCGCTGGTTAGGCTTGGGCGCTGTGACCATGCCTTCCTCCACTCCCTCCACGCCCCCCGCCGTCCCGCCGCCTGCACAACGCCACCGCCCGCTGTGGCCGATGCTGCTGGCCCTGCTGGCCGGTTTCGCCCTGAGCCAGGCGTTTCGCACCGTCACCAGCACGCTGGCACGCGGATTACAGACCGAGTTTGGCCTGACCAATGCCGACCTGGGCGCGTTTGCCGGGCTGTTCGGCCTGTCCTTCGGCATTGCCCAGTTGCTGATGGGCATCGCGCTGGACAAATTCGGCCTGCGCCGCACCATCGTCTGCGCCCTGCCGCTGGCCGTGGCCGGTGCCCTGCTGTCGGCCCTGGCGCCCAGCTACCACGCGCTGATGCTGGGGCAGTTGCTGATCGGCGTGGGCTGCTCGCCGGCCTTTCTGGTCTGCACCCTGTTCGTGGCCCGGCACTTTCCGCCGGAACGCTTCGCTTTTTTCTCGGGCCTGTGCCTGGGCGGCGGCGGCCTGGGGCTGCTGTTTACCGGCACGCCCCTGGCCTGGGTGGTGCAGACCTGGAACTGGCGCATCGGCTTTCTCGTGCTGGCCGTGCTGTGCCTGCTGGCCTGGGCGCTGATTTACCGCCTGGTGCACGAACCGCCGTCACCCCATGCCCCGCCGCCCAGCCAGGAGGGCTGGGGCGAGGCGCTGCTGCGCTTTTTCCAGCTCTTCGCCCTGCCGCACACCTGGGGCATCGTGGTGCTGGGCATGTCCTGCTACGCGGCGTTTCTGAGCCTGCGCGGGCTATGGCTGGGGCCGCTGCTAATGGGGCGTTTCGATTTTTCCCTGGTGGAAGCGGGCAACGTGGCGCTGGGGGTATCGCTGATCTCGCTGTTCGCCCCCGGGCTGTTTGGCCGACTCGATCCGGGCGTGGCCCGGCGCAGAAAGTGGCTGGGCCGGGCCTCGCTGGCCCTGGCCGGGTTCTTCGTGGTGCTGGCCTGGACACCCTGGGGCACCCCCAGCGTGGTGCTGATCCTGCTGATGGGCCTGCTCTCGGGCTACGCGCCCTTGCAGTATGCGGACGTGCGGGCCTCCTACCCGGCAGCGCTGACGGGGCGGGCCCTGTCCCTGTTCACCATGGCGATGTTTCTGGGCGTGGCAGCCATGCAGTGGCTGACCGGGGTGGTCGCCACCTGGGCCAATACCCTGGGCTGGGACGTTTACGGCGTGGTGCTATGCACGATTGCCGCCTGGCTGGCGCTGGCCTCGCTGGCCTTTCGGGTCTTGCCGGTATCGCCGCTGCTGGCACGGGCCGACGCTACCAGCCGGTAGCGCAGGCGCCATCGCCCCGGTACAGCCAGGGTACGTCCATCAGGCGGCTGCCCAGCAAGCGCATGGCGCTGTCGCGCCCCCAGCGCATCACCCCGGTGGCATGAAAAATCTCGCCGTTGCGAATCGACCGTGCCTGTACGCGGGCATTGCGCTGCCAGCGGTTCAGGGCGTAGCGGCGCAGGCGGGTGGCCACATCCAGATCGGCCATGGACAGGGCACGCTGCAACTCGGCAGCATCCTCGATGGCCATGCCTGCGCCCTGGGCGAGGTACGGGCGCATGGGATGCGCGGCATCGCCGATCAAGCCCACCAGCCCCCGGGCCATGCCCTGCGGGCCGGTCAGCGGCGGGCGATCGGACAGCGGCCACAGGCGCCACTGCCCACCGCTGGCCGCCACGCACCCCGCCAGATCACGCAGGGCACTGCAACTGCCGGCCAGGGCGGCGGCCAGCGCCGCGGCATTGGCGGCATGGTCCCAGCTGGTCATGTCCTCGGGCGCCGGGCCTTCGACGATGACCACCAGGTTCAGAAACTCGCCCCGGCGCACCGGGTAATGCACGGCATGCAGGCGCGGCCCCAGCCAGACGTTGACCTCGTGCGTGCGCCAGGCAGGCGGCACATCCTGCATGGGAATCAAGGCGCGGTACGCCAGGTGGCCGCTGACCCGGGGACGACTGTGGTCGCCCAGCACCGCGCCGCGCAGCTGGCTCCACACCCCGTCGGCCAGCAACAGGGCATCGCCTTCCACACAGGGGTAGCCCTGGGTGCGGATGGTGACTGCCCCCTCCGTGCCCAGAATTTCCGCCACCGGCTGGCCACTGTTGATGAACACCCCATCGCGCCCCTGCACGGCCTGCAGCAGCAACTGGTGCAGATCGGCCCGGTGAATGGTGACGTAGGCGGCGCCGTAGCGCTGCACCATGCTGGCGCCCAGGGAGGTACTGGCCAGCGCCTGCCCACTGCGGGCGCTGTGCGCTCGCAAGCGCTGGGGCTGAACGCAGACGGCCTGCAACGCAGTCTGCAATCCCCAGGCTTGCAACCGCCGCACCACATTCGGGCCCAGCTGCACCCCGGCGCCGACCTCGGAGAACTGCGCCGCCCGTTCAAAGACCCGCACATCCCACCCGGCATGGGTCGCCCCGAGGGCAGCGGCCATACCGGCAATACCGCCACCGGCAATCAATAATTGTTTCTTTGCACCATCCATGGGCGGGATTGTCCTGGTAAACCCGGGCCTGAAATGGGGCACCGGCAACAAAAAACCCGCCGAAGCGGGTTTCCTGGGTGTTCCGGGGATGGTACCGTTTTCGGCACGTTTCAGTCACGGATCAGGAACTGATCGCGATCCTGGCCCTGAATCCACTTTGGCGGCTTGCCACGGCCGGTCCAGGTTTCGCCAGTCGCGGTATTGCGGTACTTGGGAGCGACTTTTGTGCCCTGGATGCTGCTGCTGCGGCCACCGCGGGCGGGCGGGAAAATGTCGTCTGCGGTCAGACCATAATCCACCACCAGGGCACGCGCCTTGGCCACGGCATCAGCCAATTCGCGGCGACGGGCTTCTTCGATTTGCAATTCCAGAGCGCGGCGCTGCTCAAGCAATTCCTTGTAAGAACTCATGATCTAAACATCCTTTCAAAATGGTGACCGAATTATAAGTAAATAATTTCGGTGATCGCAAATTAAATATATATGGCAACCTATCTCATCGGCGACCTGCAAGGCTGTCACACCTGTTTGCTAAAACTTTTACAACAGATTGAATTTTCTCCTCACACCGACACGGCCTATTTACTGGGCGATCTGGTCAATCGCGGCCCGCAATCGCTGCAGGCGCTGCGCTACTGCCGCGATATGCAGGGCAGTATTCAGGTGTTGCTGGGCAACCACGATTTACATTTACTGGCTTGCGCCCAGGGCGTACGTTCGCCAGGGCGGCGCGATACCCTGGCGCCGATTTTGCAGGCCCCCGACCGGGACATCCTGCTGGATTGGCTGGCCCGGCAGCCGCTGGCGCGGCATTTGCGCAGCGCCCGGGGGCAGGACCTATTACTCGTCCACGCCGGGGTATTGCCAGAGTGGAGCCTGCAAAACACGCTGGATTACGCCCAGGAGGTACAAGCGCAATTGGGCGGGGCAGGACGGGCCGCGTTTTTGCAGCAAATGTATGGCAATACTCCGGCAGCATGGGCCGATGATTTGACGGGCATGGATCGGCTGCGCACGATTGTCAATGCGCTGACGCGATTGCGTTTCTGCAGTGCCCAAGGGGTGATGGATTTCAGCAGTTCGGAATCGGCCAGCGCCGCTCCGGCAGGGCTGATGCCGTGGTTTGACTGCCCGCAGCGGCGTACGCAGGAGGTCATCGTCGGTTTTGGCCACTGGTCCACGCTGGGGCTGCGCAACGAGCCGCAACTGATGGCCCTGGACACGGGCTGCGTATGGGGTGGCAAGCTATCGGCACTGGAGATTTCCATGGCCGATTTTGCCCAGCGGCAATTGCACCAATGGGCTTGCCCGCAAGCGCAGGCCCCAGGGATTTAAACGCTGCCGGCCGGCTTGAACAAGGCGGGCAGTTTTCGCCTGGCTTTTAATTGACGGGCCGTACTGGTCGGCGCGGGCTTGCTCTCCCATGCCGGGGCGGCGTCATTCACGCTGGGGGCTTCATAAGGGCGATCGAAAAACGGGTCCGGGGGGGCCATCCGCACTGGCCGGGCGCCCCGCACCGGACGGCCGGCAAAATGCCCGCCCCGATCGGCGCCATTATCAGTATCGCGCTCACCATGGGCATAACTGCGCTGGCGCGAACGCGCCGGGGGTAAATCCAGGGTTTCTACCGCAATTTTCTTTTTGATGAGCTTCTCGATGTCCGCCACCAAACGGGTATCGCTGGGCGCGACCAATGTGACCGCCAACCCGCTGGCACCAGCACGGCCGGTGCGGCCAATGCGGTGCACATAATCTTCGGCATTGAAAGGCACGTCGTAGTTGAACACGGCGGGCACATCCTTGATATCCAGGCCACGCGCGGCCACGTCGGTGCAGACGAGCAGATCGACCTCGCCTTGTTTGAAGGCTTCCAGCGCTTTCAAACGCTCGTCCTGGCTTTTATCGCCGTGCAGGGCGGCAGCACGATAACCGTCACGCTCCAGGGCACGGGTTAAACGGGCGCAGCCGAGTTTGCTGTTCGAGAAAATGAAAGCCTGGCGAATGCCGCGCTCCTGCAATACGGTGCAAATGGTGCGGCGTTTATCGTCATCGTGGGCACTGTAGAAGCGTTGTTCCACCGTCGATGCGGTGGCATTCGGGCGGGCCACTTCAATGGTGACCGGGTCTTGCAAATAGCTGGCCGCCAAACGTTTGATTTCCGGCGAAAACGTCGCGGAAAACAACAGGGTGGTGCGCTGTTTGGGCAGGTAGGACAGGATGCGCTGCAAATCGGGCAGAAAGCCGATGTCCAGCATCCGGTCGGCCTCGTCCAGCACCACATATTCGACCTGATTCAAAACGGCATTCTTGGCTTCGATATGGTCGAGCAGCCGCCCCGGCGTGGCCACCAGCACTTCGACGCCTTTTTTCAATTCCGCCGTTTGCGGCTTCATGTCCATGCCGCCAAAAACGACGGTGCTGCGCAGCTTGGTGTGCCTGGCGTATTGGGCAATTTGCTGGGCGACCTGATCGGCCAGCTCCCGCGTGGGCAGCAGCACCAGGGCGCGTACCGGGTGGCGGGCGGGCGAGGCCGAGGCGTTCTCGTGGCGCAGCAGGCGCTGCAACAGCGGCAGGGAAAACGCCGCCGTTTTGCCGGTGCCGGTCTGGGCCGCGCCCATGACGTCCTTGCCGGTCAGCACGACGGGAATGGCCTGGGCCTGAATCGGGGTCATCGCTTCGTAGCCCATTTCGGCGACGGCCTGGGTCAAAGCGGGAGCGAGGGAGAGCTGGGAAAAAGAGCTGGTAGAACTTGTCATGTAGGGCGCGATTGTCGCACTGCCTCCCGCTGTACGCCTGGGCGGGGGTGGAAAACGGGGAGAGCGGTCGGTGGTGAAGAGCTGTTGGATATTTTTACGATAGCTTCTTCCGCTGACAAGATAAGGATTTCAGCATGTTTCATGTTTTGAATCCTTTAAATATCAGCGGTAGAAGCTATCAAATTGATGATCGGCAGGCATCACAGCTGCTGGGCGCCGAAGGTATCGCAGCTTTGCACGCTGCGTGCCTGCATGCCGCGCTCGAACCAGCGCACGCGCTGGGCGCTGCTGCCGTGGGTGAAGGTTTCCGGGCGCACGGTGCCGGTCTGCTGGCGCTGCAAGGTGTCGTCGCCGATCTGCGTGGCGGCGTTCAGCGCGGCGGCGATGTCGCTTTGGCTGAGCCAGTTCTTCGCCTGCTGCGAGTGCTGCGTCCACAGCCCGGCATAACAGTCGGCCTGCAATTCCAGGCGCACGGACAGGGCGTTCTGCGCCTGCGGGCTGATGCGCCCACGCTGGCTATCGACCTTGGCGGTGGCGCCCAGCAGGGTCTGCACGTGGTGGCCCACTTCGTGGGCGATGACGTAGGCACGGGCAAATTCGCCGGGGGCGCCCAGCTGGCGGCTCATGGTGTCGAAAAATTCCATGTCCAGGTACACCTTGCGGTCGCCGGGGCAGTAGAACGGCCCCATCGCGCTTTGCCCCATGCCGCAGGCCGTGGGCGTGCTGCCGCGAAACAGCACCAGCTTGGGCGGCTGGTAGCGTGCGCCGCCCTGCTGGAAGACCTGCCCCCACACGTCTTCGGTGGAGGCCAGCACGGTGGCGACGAAGGTCGCCTGCCGGTCGTCCTGCGGCGGGCGCTGGGCCGGGGCCTGCTGCGTCTGCGAGGTTTGCGGCGCATCGCCGCCCGAGAGCAGGCCGATGGTGGTCAGGGGATTGATGCCGAACACGCCCCAGCCGACCAGGGCGATGACGATGGTGCCGATGCCGATGGAGCGCCCGCCCAAACCGCCGCCCCCGCTGCCACTGCGGCGGCGGTCTTCCACGTTGTCCGACTGGCGGTTGCCTTCCCATTTCATGGCAGGTCCTTCAACAATTTAGGCACGCGGCAGGGTCACGCCGTGCTGGCCCTGGTATTTGCCGTTGCGGTCCTTGTAGCTGGTCTCGCACGGCTCGTCGCCCTGGAAGAACAGCACCTGGGCACAGCCTTCGCCCGCGTAGATCTTGGCGGGCAGCGGGGTGGTGTTGGAAAACTCCAGCGTCACGTAGCCTTCCCATTCCGGCTCGAAGGGCGTGACGTTCACGATGATGCCGCAGCGGGCATAGGTGCTTTTGCCCAGGCAGACGGTGAGTACGTCGCGCGGGATGCGGAAATACTCCACCGTGCGGGCCAGGGCGAAGCTGTTGGGCGGGATGATGCAGTAGTCGCCCTCGAAATCGACAAAGCTTTTTTCGTCGAAATTCTTCGGATCGACCACGGTGCTGTGGATGTTGGTGAACACCTTGAATTCCCGCGCACAGCGGATGTCGTAGCCGTAGCTGCTGGTGCCGTAACTGATGATGCGCTGCCCGTCGGCCTGGCGCACCTGGCCCGGCTCGAAGGGTTCGATCATGCCGTGCTGCTCGGCCATGCGGCGTATCCATTTATCGCTTTTGATGCTCATGCGCTGTCTTCCCCACAGTAGTGGTGTGATTCTTCTGACAAAGGCTGAACTCTACCCGTAGCGCCACTATGCTTGGGGCAAAAAATCCCCCTGCCACTCATAAAGGAGACCTGAATGCCCATGTTTGTCGATCCCTCGCCGCCCGGCGAATGTATTTTCTGCAAGCTGGTGGCGGGCACCATTCCCAGCGCCCAGGTGTATGAAGACGATCTGACCCTGGCCTTCATGGATTTGGGCCAGGTCAATCCCGGCCATGTGCTGGTGGCCAGCAAGCGCCACGCCGTCACCTTGCTGGAACTGACCGCCGAAGAAGCGGGCGCCGTCATGCAGACCGCGCAGCGCATGGCACACGCCATTCAGGCCGCTTTCAACCCCGACGGCATCACCGTGCTGCAAGCCAACGGCGCGGTGGCCGACCAGACGGTACGCCACTTTCACATCCACGTCGTACCGCGCCACGAAGGCGATGGCGTGGCCCTGACCTGGCCGCGCAAGGAACCCGGCCCTGCCGCGCTGCAGGATTACGCGGCACGCCTGCGCAGCGTGCTATAGCGGCTCAGCAGACAAAATACGCAATAAAATTTTTATTTATCCCATAAATATCAATTTTTCGATCAATATTGAAGTCATATATGCAATTTTTTTGACACAATCGCGTTCCATGACTTCGCATCTCAAGACGGGGGACATCCTGGCCCTCGGTTTCATGACCTTCGCCCTGTTCCTGGGCGCCGGCAACATCATCTTTCCCCCGATGGTCGGGCTGTCCTCCGGGGTACAGCTCTGGCCTGCAGCGTGGGGCTTCCTGCTCACCGGCGTGGGACTGCCACTGCTCACCGTCGTCGCCCTGGCCCGGGTCGGCGGCGGAATGCCTGCGCTGACCGCCCCCCTGGGCAAGACCGCCGGCATCGCCCTGGGCGTAGTGGTGTACCTGAGCATCGGCCCCCTGTTCGCCACGCCGCGCACGGCCACGGTGTCCTTTGCCATGGGGGCTGCCCCCTTTGTCGGCGATACGCCGGCCAATCTGTTCATCTTTACCTGCATCTATTTCGGACTGGTGCTGCTGCTCTCGCTGTATCCGGGCAAGTTGATGGACAACATCGGCAAAATCATCACCCCGGTGCTGATCCTGGCCCTGGCCATTCTGGGCGGCACGGCCTTCTTCCTGCCGACGGGCACGCTCGCTGCCGCCACGGGCAACTATATGCAGCATCCCCTGGCCGAGGGCTTCCTGCAGGGCTACCAGACCATGGATGCACTGGGCGCCCTGGTGTTTGGCGTGGTCATCGTCAATGCCGTCAAAAGCCAGGGCATCCGCGATCCACGGCTGCACACCCGCTACGCCATTGCAGCGGGCATGATTGCCGCCCTGGGCCTGGGGCTGGTCTATGTCTCGCTGGTCTACCTGGGGGCGCACAACGCCCATCTGGCCGCCGATGCCAGCACCGGCGTGCAGGTGCTGACCCGCTATGTCGAACACACCTTCGGCGCCCCCGGCCTGTGGCTGCTGGCCACGGTGATCCTGCTGGCGTGCCTGACCACCGGCGTCGGCCTGGTCAGCGCCTGCGGGGTGTATTTCAGCCAGTTGCTGCCGCTGTCGTACCGCGCGGTGGTGTTCATCGTGAGCGCCTTCTCCCTGGGCGCCGCCAACCTGGGGCTGGCACAGCTCATCGCCATCGCCGTGCCCGCGCTTTACACCATCTACCCCGTGGCCATCGCCCTGGTGGCGCTGAACCTGCTGAACCACCTGTGGCGCAGCCCACGTCGGGTGTTTGTTCCGGCGCTGCTGGTGGCCCTGCTCCTCGGTCTGATCGACGGCCTGAAGGCAGCCAACCTGCACGCCCTCATCCCCGATGCCCTGCTGGCCTTGCCCGGGGCCGACATGGGTCTGGGCTGGCTACTGCCGGTACTGGCCGCCGGCGCTGCAGCAACGGTGGTGGATCGCCTGCGTCCGGTTCCAGCGGCGGAACACCCCTGACAGCCGGCCCTCCACCATGACCATGCCGAACCAGGCTTCCGAATGGCTGCTGCGCTGGCAGCACCTGCTGCCTCCCCGCAGCCGGGTGCTGGATCTGGCCTGCGGAGCCGGGCGCCACCTGCGCCACTTCGCCGCACTGGGGCACCAGCTGACGGGCGTGGACAAAAATGCCGCCGCACTGGCGCCGCTGCACGGCATCGGCGAGCTGCTCTGCGCCGATCTGGAGACGGCCTCCTGGCCCCTGGCCGGGCGGGAGTTCGACGCCGTCATCGTCACCAACTACCTGTGGCGGGCGCACTGGCCGCAATTGCGGGCCTGCGTTGCCCCGGGCGGGGTGCTGCTGTACGAAACCTTTGCCCATGGCAATGCAGCCTACGGGCATCCGGCACGGCCCGAATTTCTGCTGCAACCCGGAGAGCTGCTCCAGCTGTGCCACGGCTGGCACATCGTGGCCTACGAACACGGACTGATTCCGACCCCGGGGGCGCAGCGCGTCGTCCAGCGCATTGCCGCCATCCGCCCGGCAGAAGACGCATCTGCGCCCCTGGTGCAGCCTTTGGTACCCACCTGACGTTTTGACTTATTTTTCGGTCGGATTAAACAGAAATTTGCCTTTTACGGCAAAAAATGACGAAAAAATCCCCCTCCTGAGATCGCTAAAATGGACGTTTTAATGTCCCTTCGAATGTCCCTTCGTCTCTTTTCCTGAAGCGCAGAACCGTTTATGAGCACACCCACCGTCGCCCTGCAAGGCAGCATCGTTGCCCTGATCACCCCCATGCTTGAAGACGGCAGCGTCGATTACCCCGCCCTGCGCAAACTCATCGACTGGCATATCGCCGAAGGCACGGACTGCATCGGCGTGGTCGGCACCACGGGCGAATCGCCCACCGTCACGGTGGAAGAACATTGCGAAATCATCCGCGTGGCCGTCGAACAGGCCGCCGGTCGCGTGCCCATCATGGCCGGCTGCGGCGGCAACAGCACCCGCGAAGCCATTGCTCTGGCGCAATACGCCAAGAAAGTCGGGGCCGACAGCCAGTTGCAGGTCGTGCCTTACTACAACAAGCCTACGCAGGAAGGCATTTACCAGCACTACAAGGCGATTGCCGAGGCCGTGGGCGACCTGCCCATCGTGCTGTACAACGTCCCCGGGCGCACCGTGGCAGACATGCAGCCCGAAACCGTGCTGCGCCTGGCGCAGATCGACAGCATCATCGGCGTCAAGGAGGCCACGGGCAACATCGACCGCGCCCAATGGCTGATCCGCGAGGTTCCCGCCGGTTTCGGCGTGTATTCCGGCGACGACCCGACCGCCGTGGCGCTGATGCTGTGCGGCGGCCACGGCAATATCTCCGTGACGGCCAACGTCGCGCCCCGTTTGATGAGTACGCTGTGCAAGGCCGCCATCGCCGGCGACCGCGATACCGCCATGGCCATCCAGCGTCGCCTGATGCCGGTGCATCGCAGCCTGTTCGTCGAATCCAACCCCATCCCGGTGAAATGGGCCGTCGCCCGCATGGGCCACTGCGGCGACACCATGCGCCTGCCTCTGACGCCATTCACCGCCCAGAACCATCCCCTGGTGGAAGCCGCTTTGCAGGACGCCGGCTTGCTCTAAACTCGCGCCTTGCCATTTTTTGATTACAGTGGCGCTCCCTTCAGGACATTACCCAAGGAATTTCGCGTGAAAGTGCAACACCCCCTTGCCCGTGCTGGCGTGATTGGCCTGGCCGTGGCTTTATCGGCCTGCTCCGTCATTCAGGAAGACAAGATCGATTACAAAAGCGCCAAAAAAGCCAGCACGCTGGAAGTCCCACCGGATCTGACCCAGCTTTCCAAAGACACGCGCTACACCACCACCCAGGACAAATCGGTTTCTGCCCTGGCGCTGCAAGCCGGACAAAACCAGGTGCTCGCCGTGGAGCGGGCAGCCCCCCTGCAAGTGGGCGACGTGCAAATCCTGCGCGAAGGCGACAAGCGCTGGCTGCTGGTCGATCGCCCGGTCGACCAGCTGTGGGAACCGGCCCGGGAATTCTGGCTCGACCATGGTTTCAACCTGGAGCAGGAAAAGCCCGACCTGGGCATCCTGGAGACCGACTGGGCGGAAAACCGCGCCAAACTGCCCCAGGACGTGCTGCGCAAGACCCTGGGCAAGGTATTCGACTCCCTCTACTCGACCAGCGAACGCGACAAGTTCCGCACCCGCCTGGAGCGCCGCCCTGACGGCAAAACCGAGATCTTCATCTCCCACCGGGGAATGGAGGAGGTCTACACCTCCAGCCAGAAAGACTCCACCATCTGGCAACCCCGTCCCGCCGATCCGGAGCTGGAAACCGAATTCCTGCGCCGCCTGATGATCAAGCTGGGCACCAGCGAGGAACAATCCAAGGCGCTGGTCGCCTCTGCCACTGCCCAGGGCAGCGCTTCCCGGGCCGTGCAAATCATCACCGTCGGGGATGCGCCTGCGCTGGCCGTGCAGGAGCCGTTCGATCGCGCCTGGCGCATTGTCGGCGTGGCCCTGGACCGCACCGGCTTTACCGTGGAAGACCGCGACCGCAGCAAAGGCCTGTACTACGTGCGCTATGTAGCGGCCAACCAGCCCCAGACCTCCAAAGAGAAGCAGGGCTGGTTCAGCCGCAAATTCGGCAGCAAGAAAAAGGCCGAAAACCAACCCCATCAGTACCAGATCGCCGTGCGCAGCGAAGGGCAGACCAGCCAGGTGGTCGTCCTGAACGCCCAGGGCCAGCCGGAAACGGCCCAAGTCGCCCAAAGCATTGTGCGTGTACTGGCCGACGACATGAAATAAGCCTGGGGCGGGCACCGCCTGACTGCTGCACAGCAATGTGCAGGTATTGCCCCACCAGCCGCTGCCCAGGCAGCGGCTTTTTTACGGGCGCTTGGCCCCTCTGGAGGTGCGAACTGCGGGAGCGAAGCGCTCTGCAAAGGCCATAAAAAACCCTGCTAGGTATTAGCAGGGTTTTTGGCGTTTATCCCCTGGCGGGGACGAAGGCATTATTTGGCGGCGTCGGTAGCAGCTTGGGCAGCGGCATCGGCGGCAGCTTTGGCGGCGTCAGCAGCGTTGTCCAGCGCTTCCTTGGCGGCATCGCCAGCGGCTTCCGCCTTGTCGGCAGCATCAGCAGCCACTTCTTTGGCTGCGTCGGCAGCAGCTTCCACTTTGTCGCCGGCTTGTTCTGCAGCGTCGGTAGCGGCTGCGGCGGCTTGGTCAGCAGCCTCTTTGGCTGCGTCTACGGCTTCAGCGGCTGCCTCTTGTGCAGCTTCGGCAGGAGCAGCTTGCTCAGTGGCAGGCGCAGCAGGAGCGGCCACTTCTTCTTTTTGGCCGCAAGCAGCCAGAGCAGCAGCAGCGATGATGGAAGCGAGAAGAACAGACTTTTTCATGGAAAACACCTCTCTCAAGGGATTGTTGTCAATAGAGCGAAACGCTAGTTCAGTGAGAAACCGGGGCTACTCTAGCCGAATTTTGATTTAGCACAACTGAATCTGTAACCTTTAACGCTAATCCCCAGGGGGCGGTTTACACAATTTTGAAATTATTTTGCGTTCCCGCCGCTTTCATGGGGCCTCGCTGTGCGCCCAGCCCGCGTCCACCCAGGAGGAGAGCAGCTCCAGCGCATCGTCGCTGAGCTGCTGGACTTCCTTCAAAGACAGCTGCCGGGTATCGGCCAGCTGGCGCATCAGCTCGGCATCGCGGCCTTCGGCCAGATAGCTCTCGCCATTGATGAAGATGTGCCGGGCGTCGTACAACATGCGCGTGCGCTGGTTCAGGCGCACGTTTTCGATCAAGCCGAAGTCCTGCGCCGGCTCGAACCACACCCCCGGTTTCGGGTCGCTCAAGGTTTCGCCCAGGGCACGCTCCAGCGCCAAGGGCTCGGCCAGGGCTTTTTCCAGCGCCGTGCGGGCGAAATCCAGCAAGGGGGCAGGAATGGCGCCGGGGTTGGCCACCGCCGCCTGCTTGGGGTCTTTGTAGACCACGTCCCTGGGGCACTCGTCAGGCGCATCGGACAGGCGCAGGAATAGTTCGCGTGCCAGCTCGTCCTGCTTGGGGGAGCGAAAGCCCACCGAATAGGTCATGCACTCGCCCTCGGCAATGCCGTCGTGCGCCCACATGGGGGGCAGGTAGAGCATGTCGCCCGGCTCCAGCACGTATTCCTCCTCCGGTTCGAAGTGGGTGAGGATTTTCAAAGGCACGTCCGGTTGCAGGCTCAGGTTTTTCTGCCGTCCGATGCGCCAGCGGCGCTTGCCGTGGGCTTGCAGCAGAAACACGTCGTAATTGTCGAAATGCGGCCCCACGCCGCCCTGGTCGGTGGCAAAGCTGATCATCAAATCGTCCAGCCGCGCATCGGGGATGAAGCGAAACGGCTGCACCAGTTCATGCGCGGCCTGAACGTGCAAATCCACCCCTTGCACCAGCACCGTCCAGCCCGGCTGCTTCAAGGGCGGCAAACGACGGCGCGAAAACGGCCCGTGGGCCAGGCTCCACTGCCCGCCGCCCAACTGGCGTACCAGGCGCGACTCCACACCGTCCTGCCCGGCCAGCTCCAGCAGCTCGGCCCGATCGAGCAGCGGCTTGAAGCCTGGAATGGCCTGGCGCACCAGCAGCGGCTTTTTGTGCCAGTAGGTGCGCATGAATTTGTCGGGCGAGATGCCGCCCAGCAGGGCGATAGGAAGTGAGGTGTCCATGAAATCGTCGTTCTGAATGGAGGAAAACGGCGCCTATTGTCCTATGGACAGACCCGCCTTCTTGCACCGCCCCCTCAGCACGCGCAGGCATGGGAAAATCCTGCCCCATCCACCGCCCGCCCGTGCAGGCGGTCTTTCTTTTTCCATTCTGCGGCGCTGGCCGCGCAAGGCTGCAAATCCATGACCATGAACATCACCGAACAATGCGTCGTCGCCCTGACCTGGACCCTGAAGGACACCCTGGGCGACGAGCTGGACGTGCTGGATGCGCCGGTCGAGTTCCTGGTCGGCGGGGACGACCTGCTCAAACGCATCGAAGAAGCACTGCAAGGCCACACCGTGGGCGATACGCTGCAACTGCACCTGGAGCCGGAAGAAGCGTTTGGCGACTACATCGACACGCTGATCTTTCTGGAACCGCGCAAGCTGTTCCCCGCCGAGCTGGAGGAAGGCATGACCTTCGAGGGCTACGCCCTGCCCCAGGGCTGCAACCCCGCAGCGCCCCAGGACGCGCTCTACACCGTCACCGATATTTACCCCGAACACGTGGTGCTGGACGGCAACCATCCGCTGGCCGGGATCGCCCTGCGCCTGCACTTGAAAGTGGAAGCCGTGCGCGAAGCAACGGAAGAAGAAATTGGCCGAGGCAGCGCAGGCACCGGTTTTTTCCGCATCCAGCCCCCCGCCCAGCCAGGCACCCCCACCCTGCACTAAAAAACAAAACCCCTCACGCTTCTGAAGCTGCGCAGCAAGCGAAGAAGCCACACCCAACAGCGCGTCCGTAAGAGCGCAGCACCAATACAACCCCAGCCGCCTCCAGTCTGACTCGCCGTGGCTGTCCGAGCGGAGCGCCCAAAGGGCGCAAAGCGAGTTCCACGGCGCCAAGCTGCGCAGCACGCCTTCTTTGCCTCCTTTCTTGCGCGTGCAAGAAAGGAGGTCGCCCGCCGGGGCGAGTCCCGGCCAGCAGCACCAAAAAACAAAACAATAGCTGCTACCGCCAACAAACAAAGAAACATAGATAGTTTCAATACTAAAACCCTTTTATATCCAGCGGAAGAAGCTATCAAAACAAATAATCACCGCATCTGAAATGCTTCCTGGTGCATGTGCCACCCCCGCTGCTGCCGGGCCTGCTCCCGCACCGCCCGCCCCAGCCCCGCCGGCCCGCACAGCCAAATATCCAGGGCACTGCCGTACCGCAGCAAATCCTGCGGCGACAAAAACTGCTGCTGCGCCGCGTCATGCACGGTCAGCACCACCGGAGGCCGGGCACTGGCAACCAGCGCCTGCAGGCGCGGCAGCAGGCCGTCCTGCGCGGCATCGCGGGTGCAGTAGTGCATGGCGACAGGGGCCAGGCCGTCCGCCACGGCAGCGCTCTGCCGCGCTTCCAGCAAGGCGATGAAGGGGGTGACGCCCACGCCGCCCGCAATCCACACCTGCTGGCGGGCCGGAGCGCCCCGGCCATCGAAATGGCCATAGGGGCCTTCGATACGCAGCGTCTGCCCCGGCTGCAAGCGCTGGTGCAGGTGCCGGGTGTAGTCGCCCAGCGGCTTGATGACCAGCCTCACCAGAGCCGCCCCATCGGCAGCGCGGCCACAGGCATCGGGGGCGCTGGCAATGGTGAAGGGGTGGTGGCCCTCCTCTGCATCGAACCGGGCAAAGACGAATTGCCCGGCCCGGTGCCCCGGCCAGTGCGCAGGCAGGGCACAAAGCACTTCCAGCGGAGCGATGCCAGGCTGGCTGCCCAGCAGGCGCACGCTTTCGATACGGGCGGCGTAGCTGCGGGCCTGCCCCACCCTGCCCGCCAGCGACCACACGGCAGCCCCGCTGCCGATCAGCAGCAGCACGGCCAGCAACGGCCCCATCGGCGCCGCCCAGAGGGTGAGCGGCGTCAGCGCCACGGTGTGCAAGGCCAAGGCCAGATACAGCACCGGCATGGCCCGGTGCAGCTTGCGCCACGGCTTGTAGGGCAGCAGCTTTTGCCACAGCGTCAGCACGATGAAGACGACCAGGGCGTAAAACGCCCATTCGCCCACGTCCTTGCCCAGGCCGCGCCAGTCCGTGGCCCAGGCCAGCACCGCATCGCGCACAGGCTTGCCGCCGGTACCCCAGGCGGTTTTGATCCAGCCGCCCGTGTATTCCTTCAGTGCCCAGTGCATCACCGCCGTTGCTCCGGCGGCCATGCCCGCCCATTTGTGCAGCCGGTACACCTGGTCCATGCCGCCGACCCAGCGCTCCTGCCACGGCTGGCGCAGGGCCAGGAGCATGATCAGGCTCATCATCCCCATGCTCCACACCCCCGTCAGGTAGATACCGTGGCGGCGCATCTGCCACCACAGCGCCCCCGGCACATCGGGCGGGCTGTTCCAGCCCATCCAGGTGGCCCCGGCCCAGGCCAAAGTCAGCATGGCCGCCCAGGCCCAGAAAATTCTTTTCATCTGCATGATCGTGTTCCTTTGCATTGCCATATTTTTACGGGTAAACCCTGTAATGTCTCTCGATAATGGCGGAGCCGGCCTGAACGCAAGCTGAAGGCGCCGTTCAGCATTCGTTCAGGCCGATCCAGATACAAACAGCGCCATGGTTCACTTTGAAAGGAATACACGATGAACACACGTACCCTGACCCTGGCCCTGAGCAGCACCTGCCTGGGGCTGGCCCTGTGGGGCAGCGCCCTGCCCACGGCCCACGCCGACTTCGACGACCACGACCACGAAATGGCCCGCCAGGCCCTGCAGCAAGGCAAGGTGCTGCCGCTGCGCACGGTGCTGGACAAGGTGGAGAAGGAATACTCCGGCCAGGTGGTGGAGCTGGAGTTTGAAAGCGAGCGCGGCCAGTTCGTCTACGACATCCGCCTGCTGCAGACCGACGGCACCGTGCTGAAAATCAAAATGGACGCCGTAGACGGTAAAGTCATCTACGTACAGCAACGCCGGAAACACTGATGCGCATCCTGGTCGTAGAAGACGAACCCACCCTGCAGGCCCAGCTGGTGGCCGCCATCACGACGGCCGGGCACACGGTGGAGGCCGCCAGCGACGGCCAGGAAGCCGCCTGGCTGGGCGAGGTGGAGGCGTTCGATGCCGTCGTCCTCGACCTGGGGCTGCCCATCATCGACGGCCTGACCGTGCTGCGCCGCTGGCGCAGCCTGGGGCGCACGATGCCGGTGCTGATCCTGACGGCCCGCAGCAGCTGGCACGAGAAAGTCACCGGCATGGACGCCGGGGCGGACGACTACCTGGCCAAGCCGTTTCACATGGAAGAACTACTGGCCCGCCTGCGGGCCCTGCTGCGGCGCCTGACGCCGCACAGCAGCGCCCTGTGGCAGTGCGGCCCCATCAGCCTGGATACCCGCCAGGCCAGCGCCTGGGTCGACCAGGCGCCGCTGAACCTGACCAGCCATGAATTCAAGCTGCTGCAGCTCTTCATGCAGCAGCCCGGGCAGGTGCTGACCCGCACCCAGCTCTCCGAACACCTCTACCCCCAGGACAGCGAGCGCGATTCCAACACCATCGAGGTCTTCGTCGCCCGGCTGCGCAAGAAACTGCCCCCGGGCAGCATCGAAACCGTGCGCGGCATGGGCTACCGCCTGGCCGAAACGCCCGCTGCGGCATGACAACCGGCCCCCGCCCCCCCTATTCGCTGCGCCTGCGCCTGCTGCTGGGCACGCTCACCTGGGTGCTGCTGGCCGTGCTGGCGGCAGGCTGGGGGCTGCGGGATCTGTTCGCAGCCCACATCCGCGAGCAATGGCAAAACCAGCTGGTGCTGCAACTCAACCAGCTCAGCGGCGCGGTGCGCAGCGACGCCCAGGGCCGGCTGCAGGTGCCGCTGCTGGTCACCGACCCGCGCCTGACCACGCCCCTGTCCGGCCTGTACTGGCAGATCGACAGCCTGAACGATGGCGCTGCCGCCCCGCGCATGGCCGTGGCCCGCTCGCGCTCCCTGTGGGACCAGGTGCTGCCGCTGCCCGAAGATGCCGAATGGCATTCCCACACCCCGCGCGGCTATGGCGTCCTCACGCTGCAGGACGCAGGCACCACGCTGCTGGCCGTCAGCCGCCACATCCACCTGCCGGAAGATGCGGCACCCACGCTGCGCATCACCGTCGCTGCCGACGAGCGCCTGCTGGCCGAACCGCTGCACAGCTTCACCACCATGCTGCTCGTCAGCCTGGGCACCCTGGCGGGCGGCCTGCTGCTGGCGGCAGTCGTGCAGTTGCAACTGGCGCTGCGGCCCTTGCAGCAACTGCGCCGCGCCCTGATGGCGGTGCGCTCGGGCAAGACAGAGCAACTGCAAGGCGACTACCCGCAGGAGCTGACCCCGCTGGTGCAGACCTTCAACCACGTCCTGGCCAGCAATGCCGACATGGTGCAACGTGCCCGCACGCAGGCGGGCAATCTGGCCCATGCGCTGAATACGCCGCTATCCATCCTCACCAACGCCGCTGCGGGCGATACCAGCCCTTTGGGCCAACTGGTGCAGGAGCAGGCCGCCAGCGCCCGCCGCCAGGTGGACTACCACCTGGCCCGCGCCCGGGCCAGCGCCGCCATCCGCGCCACCGGGCTGGCCTGCCCGGTGCAGCCGGCGATTGCGGCCCTGCTGCGCACCATGGCCCGCCTGCACCCGGCGCTGGACTTCGGCCTGGAAGCCCCCGAGGCGCCGCTGCGCTTCAAGGGCGAGGAGCAAGACCTGTTCGAAATGCTGGGCAACCTGCTGGACAACGCCGGCAAATGGGCGCACCGCCAGGTGGCGGTGGGTTGCAGCGGGCAGGAGGACTGGCTGCTGATCACCGTCGATGACGACGGCCCGGGCATCCCCGATGCCGCGCAGCGCCAGCAGATTTTCCAGCGTGGCCAGCGCCTGGACGAGAACCGTCCCGGCACCGGCCTGGGCCTGCACATCGTGCAGGAGCTGGCGCAGACCTACGGCGGCAGCGTGCAGGCGCAAATGTCCCCCCTGGGCGGCCTGCAACTGCAACTGCGCCTGCCGCTGGCAACGTCGGCCTGAGCCTTCGCGGATGGCCGAAGATCGGTCTAAACCGGCCCCTCGGGCCGGGCAGCGGCCTGATGCTCGTGCGCTTCCAGGGCGGTTTCCATCCCGACCGGCAGAATTTCCAGGGTGGCGTGCAGGCCGGGCACGGCGGCCATCAGGTCTTCCTCGACCTGGCGGCGCAGGCGGGCGGCCTTGCCCAGGGTCCACTGCGCCGGCACGTGCATATGCACCTGGGCAAAGCTGCGCTGCCCGGCGCTGCGCGTGGCCAGGGAATCGAAATACACCTGCACCCCGGTGTGCCGCTGCAGCACCGTCTGCACGGCCTGCAGGTGTTCGGGGTCGATGGCTTCGTCCATCAGCCCCTGGGACGATTGCCAGATGAGGTGCCCGCCCTCTTTCAGAATGTTCAGCGCCACGACGATGGCGATCGCCCCGTCCAGCCAGACCCAACCCGTCAGGGGCACGGCAATCAGCGCGGCGACGACGCCGACCGAAGTCCAGACATCGGTCAACAGATGGCGGGCATCGGCCTGCAGCGCCATCGAGTTGTGGACCCTGGCCGAGCGCAGCATCACCGCCGCCAGCACGCCATTGAAGACGGAACTGACGACCGACAGCCCGATGCCCCAGCCCAGCGCCTGTAGCGGCACCGGGTTGAGCAGGCGGTGGATGGCCGCCCAGATGATGGCCAGCGCCGCGCCGATGATCAGAATGCCCTCGAAACCGGAAGAAAAATACTCCGCCTTGCTGTGCCCGAAGGGGTGGTCGGCATCCGCCGGGCGCTGGGCAATGGTCACCATCAGCAGGGCGAACATGGCCCCGGCCAGGTTCACGAACGACTCCAGCGCATCCGACAGCAGGCCCACCGAATCGGTCAGCCACCAGGCGCCCATCTTCAGCACGATGGTCAGCACCGCCACGCCCACCGAAGCCCGCAGCAGCACGACGGGCGACAGGCGCTGCCAGACAGCTTCTGCTTTCATAGCTGTTCCCACCGGGCCAGCGCCAATTCATCGCTGGTTCTGGCATCAACCCAGCGTGCGCCCTGCGGTGTCAGCTCCTTTTTCCAGAATGGCGCCTCGGATTTCAGGTAATCCATGATGAACTCGCAGGCAGCAAAACTCTCGCCCCGGTGAGCGCTGGTCACGGCCACCAGGACGATCTGGTCGAGCGGCTGCAACAGGCCGACGCGGTGGATGACCCGGGCGGCCAGAATGCCGAACCGCGCCCGGGCACGCTCCAGGATGGCGGCGATGCTTTTTTCCGTCATGCCGGGGTAATGCTCCAGCTCCATGCTGGCGACGGTATCGCCCGCATTGCGCTCGCGCACCAGGCCGACGAAAACACAGGCCGCGCCCACCTGGGCATTGCGGGCGTGCAGGGCGGCCAGCTCGGTGGAAACATCGAAATCTTCGGTTTGTATGCAGACGCTGAACATGCCCGCCATTGTCGCAGTCCCCGGCAGGCCGACGGCAAAGCCACGACAATCCGGCACCAGCGCACCGCGCCTTCCCTCCGTCTGCCGAGCTTGCCCCATGGCCACCCTCACCATCGATACCCCCGAGTACCTGCTCTACCCCAGCCCGCGCAACGAACACCGCGTGGTGTTTGCCTTTGCCCACTTCGTGCCGCACCCGTACACGCTGATTCATCTGCCGGATTTCGATTTCACCGGCAAGGCCACCCTGTTCAGCGCCCAGCGCAAAAGCGATGGCCGCATGGGCCAGGTGGTCAGTTGCGAGCTGGAAGCGGATCTGCAACGCTTCGTGCGGCTGTTCGTCCCCGATTGAAATTGAGATCGAGAAAGCCCGCGCCATGACCAACCAGATCGAGATTCCGCCCAGCTTCAGCCAGTTGTTCCGCCACCGCAGCGGGCGCCTGCTGCACCCGGCCAGCACGGTGCTGGCGCGTTACGAACTGTGCGAAGACCTGGCCTGCGCCCTGGTGGAGCAGGCGCAAAGCCTGTACCACGGCGGCCACAGCGACGAGGCAGGCGTGCTGCTGGGCCTGCACGGCGCCATCAGCGGCCCGGATGCGGGCCTGTCCCCGTCAGAAGCCCATTGGGTCGTGCAGCGGCTGGCCGAGCTGCTGCAATGGAAGGCGCCGCTGCTGCCCGCAGCGCCCGCCACTGCGGATTGACGGATTGAATCACTGCCCCGCTTCGGCGGCAGCGGGCGCCACGGCTTCTGCCGCTTCTGCCGTCTCAGCAGCGGCGGCTTCCACCGCTTGCTCCTCGGCAACGACTGCCGGGGTCGGCTGCCAGCCCTGCGGCAGCCAGGCATTCAGCCAGCCCTGGCTCCAGGCCCCCCCCGCCAGCAGCAGGACGAGCGCAGCAGCCAGCCACCAGCGGGCGGGCGATTTCTGCGCATAGGGGTCGTACAGGCTGCGGTGCGCGTTGGCGGGTACCTGCGCCTGCTGCGACAGCGAACGGCCCAGGGGCAGGTTGATCTTCATGCGCCCGTTGATGGCCCAGCCGCTGGCATCCAGAATCGGCCCCAGGCTGCGTTCCCGCAGCTTCAGCCAGGCGATCAACATGCTCGGGCCGGAAATAGCCAGCACCAGACCCAGCATCGCCAGGGGAATCCACGGCCCCAGCTCCAGCACCTTGGACAGAATCGCCACCAGCACGGTGCTGATCGACCCCAACGCCACGCCGATGGCGGCCACGGTGCCCACGTCGGTTTTCTTCGGCACATCGGCGGGCGGCGCACCGGCAGCCAGGCTGGCGGCCTTGGCCTGCAGACCTTCGGTGATGGCCGCATCCTTGCTGGCGGCGCGTTGCGCCACCTGCTCCTCGATGAAGCGCAAAAATTTCTTGTAGGGCGAGAAAAACGCCTGACCGATGCTGGTCGGGTTTTCGATCAGGGTGGTGATGCGGGCATCCCAATCCTGGCCCTGGCGGTCGTAAAAAATGCCTTTGCGCCCGACGAACAGAAAGTCCACGTCGCCGGCAGTGAACGCCGCGACGATGTGGCGCACCTCGTCGCCCCGGCGGCATTCGCAGTAGGCCAGAAAAGTCTTGGCCAGCCCGGCCAGGGCCGCATGGGCACCGGTGTCCTGCACGTCCACGGTCAGCTCGCAGCTGCGGCCATCCAGGTACAGCGTGCCGGCCTGGAACATAGCCCCGGCACGGCTGTAGAAGCTGGAAAACGAGACGAAGTTGTTCAGCAGCGCCAGCAGGTCACGCTGCAGGCGGATGAGCTTTTCCAGGTTTTTTGCCTCCAGGCTGTGCGCCGCTTCGGCGCTGTCCTGGTCGATCAGCGCCTGCAGGCGCTGCTGGCTGTCGCCAGCCAGTAGCGCCTGGGCTTCCTCCAGCGGCAGATCGCCGACGGGCGACTGCGGGCGGGCGGCCAGCCACGCCTGGCACGGGGCCAATTGGGCGCAGACCTGCCGCCACTGCGCCCAGGACAACGCGGTCTGTTCCCCCAGCAGCGGGGTGACGACCTGAGCGTGCAGCGCCTGCACGGCCTCGATCCAGGCGGGGTTGATGCCCTCGGTCAAAGGCAGTACGGCAGCAGCATCGAGCGTGGCCAGCGGCAGGGCGGCAATGGCCGCGTCCCCGGCGCTCAGGGCCTGCTGGCCCAGGGTGGCGTAGCCTTCCTCGCTGGGGCTGAGGGGTTGCAGCGCCTTGGCGTCAAAGGCGGCCAAACGGCAGCGGGCAAAAAAGTCGTCCACCTTGGCCTGGACGGCACTCAGCACCTGGGCGGCAGCGCAGACCTGCGCGGGGCTCTCCAGCCCGCAGCACTGTGCGGGCGCCTGGGCCTGCCAGTCGGCCAGGGCAGCAACGTCGGCAAAAAACTGCTCCAGCGCAGGCTGGGCCAGTCCCGGCTCGCCGTCGCAGCCGGTGCTGGCGCCGTAGGCATCCATGATGCGCTGGGCCAGCGCCTGCAAGTCCACCGCATCGGCGGGCAGCTTGGCGGGGTTGAGGATGCCGTCGCCATTGAGCGCCATGGCGCTCAGATCGGCCAGCCGCTCCTGCACCTGCGCCAGAGTGATGGTGCTGCTGTCGGCCTGCCCGGCCAGCGCCAGGATGCGCCGGGCCTCGGCGTGCATGGCCGCGCCGCTGTCGCTGGCGGTATGGATGCTGTCCAGTTGCAGCACGTCCGCACCGCTGGCCAGCACTTCGGGGTCGCGCACGTGCGCCACGGCCCACTGGCAGGCGGCCAGCAGCTCGGGGGCGCGGATGCGGCCATCGGTGTTGTCGTCGATCACATCCAGGGTGGCCGGGTCGAACTCCACCCCGCGCGTCGGGCACGCCAGGGCGACCCAGAGCTTTTGGTCCAGCTCGGCCAGATGGGCAATGTCCGCCCCGGTGCGGATGACGACCTGATCGACGCCCCCGGCGCGAACGAACTGCCAACGATGTTGCTGCATACCCATGGTGTGTTTTCTCTGTTCTGAAACGGTAAACCGCGCTGGCGCGGCAGGCAAAGGGCACAAGTGTAAAAGTGAAGCGGCCATGCCCGCACGGCGCCCCGGTATTGGAATGCCGCCCGGCCATGCCACAATTTGCCCCCATGCCTGCGCCGATCCCTCCCAAAAATACCGATGACGCCGCCACCGGGCTGCTGCCCCGGCTGTACCAGCACGCCATCGGCCCGCTGTCCACGGCGTATTACCAGCGCATTTTTGTCCACTTCGAAACCCTGGGCCGCACCCCCGCCCGCTGGAACCATGCCGCCGCCTTCTGCACCCTGGGCTGGTGCCTGCTGCGCGGCCTGTGGCGGCCAGCGGGGCTGTACGCGACAGTGGCTCTGGCCGTGGCCGCCCTGTGGCGGCTGGAAGCGCTGCGCTCCCTACCCCTGCAGGTGCAGGCCACCCTGGGGCTGCTGGCGGTCATCGGGCTGTGCTGCGTGCCGGGCTTTCTGGGCAACGGCTGGTATTACCGCCTGGTACACCAGCACACCATCGCGGCGCTGGAACAATCGCCCACCCTGGCCGAAGCCACCGCCGTGCTGCAACGCCAGGCCGGCAACCGGCGCCAGTGGGCGCTGGCAGCGATCGGCCAGATCGCGCTGTGGGTGCTGCTGGCAACCCTGGTCGCGCTGCCGGCCACCCCGTCCACGCCCCCCGCACAGGCCCAGGTCGGGCCGCCACAGTTGCACTTTCCCGCCCGCAGCACCGAAGCGACGGCGCCTGCCGCCCTGCCGGTTCCTTCGGACACCGACACGCTACAGACGCCATCTGCGGTCCCGCCCGATCCTGCCGCCCCCACAGTCATCGCTGCTGCTGCCCCGCCCCCCTTGCCGTCGGCAGAACCCACGAAGCCTGAAACCACCGCCCGGGAAGATGCCCCCGCCGAACCGGTGCCCGCCACGCCTGCACCGGTCGCCGCCCCGGTAACGGCAACGCCCACCTCCACGCCGCGCCCTTCGGCCACAGCAACAGCCACGGCCACCGCACGCACCGCGCCCCCAGCCAGCAAGGCCAGCGCCCCTGGGCGCTTCTTCGTCAGCATCGGCACCTATGCAGAGCTGACCAATGCCGCTGCCGCAGAAAAACGCGTGCGCCAGGCCGGTCTGCCCGTGGTCAGCTTCAGCAGCACCACCAACAAGGGCACTTTGACGCGCCTGCGGGCCGGGCCGTTCAATACCCGCGCCGAGGCCGAACGGGCCCAGCGCATACTCCAGGCCCAGCGCCTGCCGGCCAAGGTGCTGGAGCTGCGTCCGTAAGATCGTAAGCACGTTCTAAACAACAGGTTCTCACGGCTGCAGCCCCTGGTTACCTTGCCGGGCTGCTATGGTGCAGGAACGTGTTGAACCCCAGGAGATTCCCCCATGCGCCTGCCCCTGACCCTGCTGCTGGCCCTGACCGGCACCCTGACCGCCTGCACGCTGCCGCAGATATCCCGCGAACCCCAGCGCCCGGAACAGCGCTGCAACGCCCAGGCCGCGCAGTGGGCCGTGGGCAAGACCAATACGGAAAACAACGTCGCCCAGGCCCGCGTGCAGGCCGGGGCGTACATGGTGCGGGTGCTGAACGTCGGCGCCCCGGCCACGCGCGAGTTCAATGCCGAGCGGCTGAACCTGGAGGTCGATGCCACCGGGCGCATCGTCAGCGCCACCTGCGGTTGAATATACATAGCTGTTTCCGCTGATAACAAAACGATTTCAAGGTAAATCAATCCTGAAATCTTTATATATCCAGCGCAAAAAGCTACTCTTTTGGTAGAAACAGGGCTTGCAGGTCGCTCAGGAAGTCGAACCCGCGCTCGGTCGGCCGCACCTGGTTGCCGTGGCGCTCCAGCAGTCCCAGGCTTTGCGCCTGCTCCAGCGCCGGGCCGATGCCGTTGATCGACAAGCCGGTGCTGGCCGTGAAGTCCGGCAGGCTGAAACCGCCGCGCAGGCGCAGGGCGTTGAGCATGTATTCGAACGGCAAGTCCTTGCGGCGCACGTCCTCGTCGCTGGCCAGCGGGCGGCCGGCCAGGGCGGCATCCATGTAGCGCTGCGGGTCGCGCAGGCGCACCTGGCGCGTGATGCGCTGGGCAAAGCTGATCTTGCTGTGCGCCCCGGCGCCAATGCCCAGGTAATCGCCAAACTGCCAGTAATTGCTGTTGTGCAGGCACTGGTGGCGCGGGCGGGCGTAAGCGGACACTTCGTAGCGCTCCAGTCCGGCCTGGGCGGTGGCGGCAGTGATGGCGTCCAGCATCTCGTAGGCAGTGTCGTCCTCGGGCAGCTGCCGGGGCGGGTGCTTGGCGAAGTAAGTATTCGGCTCGATGCTCAGGTGGTACACCGACAGGTGCGGCGGCGCAAACGACAGCGCCGTGTCCACATCGCGCTGCAGGTCGGCCAGGGTCTGGCCGGGCAGAGCGTACATCAAATCAAGGTTGAACGTCTCGAACGCCTGCGCCGCCTCGGCCACCGCCGCGCGGGCCTGTGCGGCGCTGTGGACGCGCCCCACCGCCTGCAGAAAGCGGTCGTCGAAGCTTTGCACGCCGATGGACAGGCGCGTCACGCCCGCCCGGGCGAAGGCGGCAAAGCGCTGCGCCTCGAAGGTGCCGGGGTTGGCCTCCAGCGTGATCTCGCAGCCCGCTTCCAGCGGCAGACGCGCCCGCAGGCCGCTGATGAGCCGGGCGATGGCCTCGGGGCTGAACAGGCTGGGCGTGCCGCCGCCGATGAAGATGCTGTAGACCGGGCGGCCCCAGACCATGCCCAGGCTGGCTTCCAGGTCGGCCATGAGGGCGTCGATATAGCGCTGCTCGGGCAGCGTGTGCCCCGCGTCCAGCCCGTGCGAGTTGAAATCGCAGTACGGGCATTTCTTCAGGCACCAGGGCAGGTGGACGTACAGGGTCAGGGGCGGCAGGGCGCTCAGTTGCAGCGTGCCGGCCCGCATGTAGTGCTGGATGTCCCGGGGCGCCTGGCCCAGTGCGGCATGGCTGGCAATCTCTACCGTGCGCGTCATCGGTCGTGCCCCTTACGCCAGCCAGCTGGTGCGCAGCAGTTCCATCATCTGGCGACTGCTGCGGCCCCGGTGGCTGAACCGGTTTTTCTGCTCGGGCGGCATCTGGGCAAAGGTCAGCCCCAGCGCGGGCAAGAGCAGGACGGGGTCGAAGCCGAAGCCGCCGCTGCCCCGGCGCTCGGGGGCGATTTCCACCGCCACGCGGCCCACGGCGATCAGCGGCTCGGGGTCACGCGGATGGCGCACGCCCACCAGGGTGCTGACCATCGCGCCCTTGCGGTTGGCATGGGGGGCCAGTTGCTCCAGCACGGCCTGCACGTTGTTGGCGTCGTTTTTTTCGTAGCCGAACTGGGTGCAGTAATACGCCGTGTCCACCCCCGGCAGGCCGCCAAAGGCGTCCAGGCACAGCCCGGCATCGTCGGCAATGGCGGGCAGGCCGGTTTTTTCGGCGGCAAAGCGGGCCTTGGAAAGGGCGTTTTCCACAAAGGTGCAATGCGGCTCGGGCGCTTCGCCGCTGAACAGGTCGCCCTGGCAAACCAGTTGCACGCCCAGAGGGGCAAACATGGCCTGCAGCTCGTCGAGCTTGCCCCGGTTGTTGGAAGCCAAAACTATTTTCATAAGAAATCGGGCTCTAACGCTTTATGAAAAAGCGCTTCAAGCTATTTATTTTGAGAAGAAACAAGCCTTGAGTGTGCGCCAAAGCGCAAATCCCCAAAGCGTCTGTCTACACTTTTTTATGCCCTGCCGAGCGGCGGATGGCGGCGTTGATTTCCGCAATGCTGCGTTCGATCTCGGCTTCGTCGAGGCTGACGTCGAAGCCCTCCAGGTCTTGCAGCGACTGGATGGTCGAGGCAAAGGCCCCGTCGCTGTCCTGCGTGTCGATGGCCGCCGGTTCGGCCTCGTCCTGCTCCCACTGCACGGCCAGGGCGGTGACGTTGTCGCTCTTGCTGCCCGCCACCTGCAAGGCGGCATCGACCAGCGCGGGCACGGCGTTCTGCACCGGGGAGTTGCTCAGGCGTTGCAGCAGCACATGCTCCTGCAGCACGTCCCACAGGCCATCGGAACACAGCAGCAGCCGGTCGTCCTGCTGCAGGGTATGCGGCCCGGCCAGGTCCACGACCGGCGCCGTCTCGGCCCCCAGGCAGGTGTAAAGCACGTTGCGGTTGAGAATCTTGTGCGCCAGCTTCAAGGCGCCGTTGCGATCCATCTCGGCATACGAATGGTCGCGCGTGCGGGCCTGCAAAACCCCGGAGCGCACCCAGTACAGGCGCGAATCGCCGCAGTGGATCCAGCTGACCTGCCCTTCCTGGATCACCGCCGCCACCAACGTCGTGCGCGGTGCATCGCTCATGCGCTTGTGCCGGCCATAGGCCCGGATGCGCTCGTGCGCCAGCATCAGGCCCTGGCGCAGGAAGCCCGGCACATCGGCCAGCCGGGGCGTGGCCTGGCGCTGGAACTCGGCCGCCATGGCCTGCAAGGCCAGTTGCGCCGCAATCTCGCCTTCGGCATGGCCACCCATGCCATCGGCCAGAACGAACAGCGCCGCCTCGCGGGTATAGCAGTACCCCATGCGGTCTTCATTGGTGGCGCGGCCACCACGGCGGCTGAGTTGGAAAACGGAAAACTTCATGGTGCTTTCGGTGACTGCAGCGCCGATGAATGCAAGGACAGCCCGCCCGGCCCCTGGCCCATCAGCGACCCTAATTGCAGACGCACTCGCTCGGCCATAGTCAACGGGGTATAGCGGCGTTCGGTGTCGTGGGTCAGGGCCTTGTGCAGGGCGAACACGGATTGCGGGCGGCCCAGCGCCTCCAGCTCCATGGCCCACTGCACCAGCTCCAGCAGGTTGTCCGAATAACTACCGCGCAGCCGCGCCAGCACCGTGGGCAGGGAATCCTGCCCCTGGCGCTTGGGCACGTCCGGCGGCGCCTGCCCGGTCATGCACACGTAAATGCACGCGCCGATGGCGTAGATGTCCGTCCACGGCCCCATGGTGCCGCCGCCCTTGCGGTACATCTCGGGGGCGGCAAAGCCGGGGGTATACATGGGGCGCACGAAGTTGCCCTGCTGGTTGAGCACTTCGCGGGCCGCGCCGAAGTCGATCATCACGGCCCGATCATCGTCGGTAATGAAGATGTTCGCCGGCTTGATGTCCAGGTGCAGCATCTTGTGCTGATGCACGATGCGCAGGCCGCGCAGCACTTCGTCGAACAGCGAGCGGATGGTCGATTCGCGCAGCACCTTGGGCTGTTTGCGCCCCCGGGCCAGCAGGACGTACTCCTGCAGGGAAGCACCCTGCAGATAGTTCATGACCATGTAGACCGTCTCGTTCTCGCGGAAGAAATTGAGTACGCTGACCACCGAGGGGTGGGAGATCTGCGTCAGCGCCCGGCCTTCCTCGAAAAAGCTTTTCAGCCCCAGGCGGTACAGGGACAGCTTCTCGGGCGCCACCTGGGGCACCCGCTGCCCGGCGTCGCGCGTGACCAGGGCCGCCGGCAGGTATTCCTTGATCGCCACTTCCTGCCCCTGCCCGTCCCGGGCCTGGTACACCACGCCAAACCCCCCGGCTGCCAGCCGCCGCACGATGCGATAGTCCCCGATCACGGTATCAGGCGGCAGCGCGGCAGGTTTAGGTTTAGTCGTCATTTTTGCGCCGGGACACCCCGCAGGCAGCACAGAAACCGGATAATCCCCGGCATTGCAAGCAACCCGAGACAAAAGGTAATGCCAGTTTACAGCATGACCGGATACGCCAGCGCCCAGCTGGCGCCGGACTCTCCGGATGCACAGCCCGCTGCATCTCCTTTGCGCCTGGGGCTGGAAATCCGCACCGTCAATAGCCGTTTTTTGGATCTGACCTTTCGCCTGCCCGAAGAACTGCGGGCCCAGGAACCCGCCCTGCGCACCCTGCTGACCGCCCACCTCAAGCGTGGCAAGGTCGAAGTGCGGGCCGCCATCGAACAAGATGCCAGCGCCAGCCTGCCCCAGCCCAGTGCCGCGCTGCTGCAGCGCCTGGGCATGGTGCAGGAGCAAGTGCAGGCGTGGCTGCCGGGTGCCAAGGCCCTAACCGTGGCCGACGCCCTGCGCCTGGCCGGCGGCAACACCACCGCGCAGACCGACTGGGCCAGCATCGTGCCGCCGCTGGCCGAAGAAACCATTGCCGCCCTGCTGGACGCCCGCGCCCGCGAGGGCAAGCGCCTGGCACGGATGCTGCTTGACCGCATCGCGCAACTGCGTGACCTGGCCGCCCAGGCCGCACCGCTGGTGCCGCAACTGGTCGAGCAGCAACGCCAGCGCTTTCTGGAGCGTTGGCAGGAAGCCATGGGACTGACCGAAGGACACATTCCGCCCGAAGCGGCACAGGACCGCGCCCTGACCGAAGCCACTGCCTTTGCCATCCGCATCGACGTGGCCGAGGAAATCAACCGCCTGGGCGCCCACCTCGAAGAAATCGAGCGCCTGCTGAAAAAAGGCGGCGAAATCGGCAAGCGCCTGGACTTCCTCATTCAGGAACTGCACCGCGAGGCCAACACGCTGGGCTCCAAGTCCGCCACGCTGGAGCTGACCCGCATCAGCGTGGACATGAAGGTGCTGATCGAGCAGATGCGCGAACAGGTGCAGAACATCGAATAACCCGCGCCCGCACGGCGCAGCAAAACCCTCAGGGCGCCACAGGCGCCCTTTTTCAAAGACAATCGCCGCTTTGCACCTCTTGTGTATGCAACAACTGCCTGGAAACCTGTTTGTCGTTGCCGCCCCGAGCGGGGCCGGCAAATCCAGCCTGGTCAAGGCCCTGCGCTCGTTTGACGCACGGGTCTACCCCTCGGTCTCCCACACCACGCGCTCTCCGCGCGGCCAGGAAAAGCATGGCCGCGAGTATTTCTTCGCCTCCGACGCCGAATTCGACGCCATGGTCGCTGCCGATGCCTTCATCGAATGGGCCAACGTGCACAGCAAACGCTACGGCACCTCGAAAAAAGGCATTCAGGACCGCCTGGCCAACGGCGACGACGTGCTGCTGGAAATCGACTACCAGGGGGCGCTGCAGGTACGCACCGCCTTCCCCCAGGCCGTGCTGATCTTCATCCTGCCGCCCAGTTGGGAAGAGCTGCGCTCGCGCCTGGAAAACCGGGGCGAGGATGCGCCCGAGGTAATCGAACTGCGCCTGAAAAACGCTGCCACCGAAATGGCCCAGGTCAAGGAATTCGACTTCGTTATAATCAACGAGTTATTCGAAACTGCGCTGTTTGATCTGAAAGCCATCATCCACGCCCAGCGTCTGAAGTACGTCAGCCAGCGCCGTTTGCGCCCGGATGTCTTTACTTCGCTGAACCTCACCCTCTAATCCTATTTGCCGGAGTACCCTGCCAATGGCACGCATTACCGTGGAAGACTGCCTGGAGCAGATCCCCAACCGTTTCCAACTCGTCCTGGCCGCCACTTACCGCGCCCGGATGCTCAGCCAGGGCCACACCCCCAAGGTGGAATGCCAGAACAAGCCGGCCGTCACCGCCCTGCGCGAAATTGCCGAGGGCAAGGTGGGCATTGAAATGCTGAAAAAGGTTCCGGGATAGGCCCAAACCTGCGTACCGGCCTCCTGCATTACCGCAGAGAATAAGAGCACCGCACTGCGGTGCTTTTTTTCACCTTTGCGCAGGCTTGTTTTCTCACGCTACATTTGGCCTATGAACGCGGCTGTCACCACATCGTCCTTCCCTTCCATTCCCATCCCCAAGGATCTCCCCGAGCCCGAGCGCCTGCGGGCCGCTGCCGAGGTGTCGGCCCTGCATTTCGAGCACCTGTCGGGCTTTCTCGGCTACCTGGACAGTGCCAGCGTCGGCATGGTGCGCCGCGCCTGGCAGTTTGCCGACAAGGCCCACCGCAACCAGTGGCGCAGCAGCGGCGACCCGTACATCACCCACCCGATTGCCGTGGCCGGCATCTGTGCCAACTGGAAGCTGGACGCCCAGGCGCTGTCTGCCGCCCTGCTGCACGATGCGATGGAGGACTGCGGCATCACCAAGGACGATTTACGCGAGCAGTTCGACGACACGGTGGCCGAGCTGGTCGATGGCCTGACCAAGCTGGACAAGCTGCACTTCAACACCCGCGAGGAAAGCCAGGCCGAGTCCTTTCGCAAGATGCTGCTGGCCATGGCCAAGGACGTGCGCGTCATCCTCATCAAGCTGGCCGACCGCACGCACAACATGCGCACCATGGGCGACATGCCGCGCAGCAAGTGGGGCCGCATTGCGTCGGAGACGCTGGAAATCTTCGCCCCCATCGCCCACCGCCTGGGGCTGAACCAGTCTTACCGCGAGTTGCAGGACCTGTCCTTCCGCCACCTGCACCCCTGGCGCTATGCCACGCTGGAGAAGGCCATCGGCAAATCGCGCTCGCGCCGGCGCGACCTGGTGCAGCGCGTGCACAACGAAGTGCAGGCCATTTTCGAGCGCCTGGGCCTGACGGCCCGCCTGGCCGGGCGCGAGAACACCCTGTTCGCCCTGTACCAGAAGATGCAGCGCCAGCACCAGAGCTTTGCGCAGGTGACGGACATTTACGGCTTTCGCATCATCCTGCCCACGACCACCGACTGCTACACCGCCCTGGGGGTGCTGCACCAGCTCTACAAGCCGGTGCCGGGGCGTTTCAAGGACCACATCGCCATCGCCAAGAGCAACGGCTACCAGTCGCTGCACACCACGCTGGTGGGGCCGTCGGGGGTGAACATCGAGTTCCAGCTGCGCACCGAATCGATGCACATCGTGGCCGAGGCGGGCGTGGCCGCGCACTGGCTTTACAAATCCGAAGGCCAGCAGGAGGCGCTGAACACCAAGTGGCTGCAATCGCTGCTCGACATCCAGAACGAAACGCGCGATGCCAGCGAGTTCTGGGACAACGTGAAGGTCGATCTGTTTCCCGATTCGATCTACGTCTTCACGCCCAAGAGCAAGGTGTTCTCCATGCCGCACGGGGCCACGGCGATCGACTTTGCCTACGCCATCCACAGCAACGTCGGCCACCATGCCACCGGGGCCATCATCAACGGCGAGGCGGCCAGCCTGCGCACGGCGCTGAAAAGCGGCGACGTGGTGGAGATCACCCTCGACGAGAACGCCGAACCCAACCCGATGTGGCTGAACTTTGCCAAGACCGGGCGGGCACGTTCCAAAATCCGCAACCACCTCAAGACCGTGGCGCAGACCGAATCGGCCGCCCTGGGCGAGCAGCTCCTGGCCCAGGCCCTGCGCGAAGAAGGCATTGCCGAGCTGCCCGCCGACGAGGACGCCCTGGAAGCGCTGTGGCAGGCGGTGCTGAAACCCGGCCAGACCCAGACCGAGCTGCTGTCGGACATCGGCCTGGGCCGCCAGGTGGCCACCCTGGTGGCGCAGCAGATCACCTCCTACCTGCTGCACCAGGGCCAGCGCCCCGACGCCCTGCTGCTGACGCAGCAGCGCTTCACGCAGAACACGCGGCCGCACAGCAGCGTCATCCTGGACAACCAGAACCGCGCCGCCACCCATTACGCCCCGTGCTGCACCCCGGTGCCGGGGGATGCCGTCACCGGCTACCTGGGCCACGGCGACGGCCTGCACGTACACCGCAGCGACTGCACCGAAGCGCAGCACCTGCTGGAACGCCAGCCCGAGCGCCAGATTGCCGTGGAATGGGGCGAGGACGCCAACACCGGGCACCTGTACAACGCCAATATCACTCTGACGGTGCAGAACGGCAGGGGCGTGCTGGCCCGCATCACGCAGGTGCTGGCCGATACCGACGTGGATATCCGCCGCGTGGACATCGAGGACGAATCGGCCATGCAGACCACCGTGCTGCGCTTTACCGTTGCGGTGCATGACCAGTTGCAGCTGGAGACGGCGCTGCGGGCGCTGCGCCGCAATACCGTGGTGTTGAGCTGTAGCCGGGTGTTGGCGCCTTGAAGATATAAAAAATAGCTGCTTCCGCTGATAAACAAAGGGATTCAGGTATTTTTCACCTTGAATCCCTTTGTTTATCAGCGGAAGCAGCTCACTTTTTATAGGCCTGCGGGTACTCCACCGCCAGCACTTCCAGCATCCGCACCCCGGCGGGCGTGGGCAGCGGCACTTCGTCGCCCACCCGGGCCTTGAGCAGGGCCCGCGCCACCGGGGCCACCCAGCTGACCTGGCCCTGGCGGGTCTGCGCCTCGTCGATGCCCAGAATGGTGATGGTGCGCTGCACGTCCTCGTCGTCCACATAGGTCACGGTGGCGCCGAAGAACACCTGGTCGCTGCCCGCGTGGACGCTGGGATCGACCACCTCGGCCATTTCCAGGCGCTTGGTCAGAAAGCGGATGCGCCGGTCGATTTCCCGCAGGCGGCGCTTGCCGTACAGGTAGTCGCCGTTTTCCGAACGGTCGCCGTTGCTGGCCGCCCAGTGCACGGTTTCCACCACCTTGGGGCGCTCCTCGTCAATCAGGGCCAGCAGCTCGGCTTTCAGCACGGCGTAGCCCTGCGGGGTGATGTAGTTTTTGCTGCCGGCGGGGATTTTCGGCAGGCTGGGCAGATCGTCATCGTCGCCGTCCAGCTGCCCGTCGGGTTCTTTGGTGAAGGCTTTGCTCATGGCCGCCATCTTCACACAAGAAGCGCCTACCGGGCACCCGTGGGCACCGCCGCTGCCTCAACTTGGTGCATGGCCGCCGGTGGATGCACTGCAATGAATCACCCGGCCAGCACCCGGCTGCACCATCAACTGGCATCGGCAGGCAGGGCGCGTGCCTGCGGCGCGGGCGGAAACAGGCGGGCGCTGGCCGGTTGGCACGCATCCGCACCAATTTTTGCAAACATGGCACGGTTATTGCTTTTTACGGGGCGTCATCCCCTCACCAACGGAAGCACCTCCATGTCACTGAAAACCCACTCCCTCCTCCAAGAACACGATGCCCGCTGGGTCGATCTGCGCTTTACCGACACGCTGGGCAAGGAACACCACGTCACCTTCCCCGCCGAGGCCATGCAGGAAGACGCCTTTGAAGACGGCAAGATGTTCGACGGCTCGTCCATCCACGGCTGGAAGGGCATCGAAGCCTCGGACATGGTGCTGCTGCCCGACGACCAAACCGCCGTGCTCGACCCCTTCGCCGAGGAACCCACCGTCATCGTGCGGGCCGACGTGCTGGAGCCGTCCACCATGCAGGGCTACGCCCGCGACCCGCGCTCCATCGCCCGCCGGGCCGAGCTGTACCTGCGTTCCACCGGCATTGCCGATACCGCCTACTTCGGGCCGGAGCCGGAATTTTTCATCTTCGACTCGGTGCAATGGCAGTCGCAGATGGACAGCGCCAGCTTCAAAATCCACTCTGCCGAAGGCGCCTGGGCGAACAACCAGGACATGGACGGCCACAACCCCGGCCACCGCCCGCGCGTCAAGGGCGGCTACTTCCCGGTGCCGCCGGTCGATTCGCTGCACGGCGTGCGTACCGCCATGTGCCGCGCCATGCAGGCCATGGGCCTGAAGATCGAGGTGCATCACCACGAGGTGGCCAATGCCGGGCAGTGCGAGATCGGCGTGGCCTTCAACACCCTGGTGAGCAAGGCCGACGAGGTGCAGATCCTCAAATACTGCATCCACAACACCGCCCACGCCCACGGCAAGACCGCCACCTTCATGCCCAAGCCGCTGGTCGGCGACAACGGCTCGGGGATGCACGTCCACCAGTCGCTGTTCAAGGACGGCAAGAACCTGTTCTTCGGCGACGGCTACGCCAACCTGTCGGAGCTGGCGCTGTACTACATCGGCGGCATCATCCACCACGCGCACGCCCTGAACGCCATCACCAACCCCGGCACCAACAGCTACAAGCGCCTGGTGCCCGGTTACGAAGCGCCGGTAATGCTGGCGTACTCGGCCAGCAACCGCTCGGCCTCGATCCGCATCCCCTACACCTCCAGCCCCAAGGCGCAGCGCATCGAATGCCGCTTCCCCGACCCGCTGGCCAACCCCTACCTGGCGTTCTCGGCCCTGCTGATGGCCGGGCTGGACGGCATCCGCAACCGCATCCACCCCGGCGATGCGATGAGCAAGAACCTCTACCACCTGCCCCCGGAAGAAGCCGCCAACGTCCCGCGCGTGGCGCACAGCCTGGCGCAGGCGCTGGACGCGCTCAAGGCGGATAATCGCTTTTTGCTGGAAGGCGGTGTCTTCACCGAAGACATGCTCCAGGCATATATCGACTGCAAGATGGACGAGGTCACCCGCCTGCGCCAGGCCGTACACCCGGTCGAGTTCGACCTGTACTACAGCCTGTAACGGCTGACGGCAGCGGCACCCGTCCTTCCCACAAGAACTGACAAGGCGTGAACGACACCGCTGCTGCCCCCCTCACCGCCGCCGGCACTGCACCGGGGCCGGCGCCACTGCTGGAGCATCTGGCCACCGCAGTGCTGCTGCTGGATGCACAATTGCGCATCCAGTACGCCAACCACGCGGCCGAGCAATTGCTGGCCACCGGCCTGCCGCGCCTGCGCCACCAGGCGTTCACCGCCTTTCTGGACGATGCCGACGGCAGCGCCGCCGCCAGCCTGGATCTGGCGCTGCACGCCCAGCAGCCCTACACCCAGCGCGAGGCACGGCTGCTGGGCACCGGCGAAATGCAGCTGGCCGTGGCCGATTACACCGTCACCCCCCTGCCTGCCGCACTGGGCGCGGCCCCCGGCAGCGCAGGCGGCGGACAGCTGCTGGTGGAGTTGCACCCGCTGGATCGGCAAATCCACAGCAACCGCGAAGACAGCCTGTTCACCGCCAACCAGGCCACCCGCGCCCTGGTGCGCGGCATGGCGCACGAAATCAAGAACCCGCTGGGCGGCATCCGTGGTGCGGCGCAACTGCTGGAGCGCCAGCTGGACAGCGCCCCGCTGCGCGAATACACCGAAGTCATCATCCACGAGGCCGACCGCCTGCGTGCCCTGGCCGACCGGATGCTGGATGCCCGCCAGCCCCCCGCCTTTGCGCGGGTGAACATCCACCAGATTCTGGAGCGCGTGCGCCTGATCTTGCAGGCCGAAGCAGGCGACGCCGTACAGATGGTGCGCGACTACGACCCCAGCCTGCCCGAGGTCTGGGCCGATGCCGACCAGCTGATCCAGGTATTCCTCAACATCATGGGCAATGCGGTGCAGTGCCTGATGGAAATGCCGAAAATGCCCCCCGGCCAGCCCGCCGACGGCCCGCCGCCGCGCATCCTCATCCGCTCGCGCGTGCTGCGCCGCTTCACCATCGGCACGCGCTGCCACGCCCTGCTGTGCCAGGTGGAGATCGAGGACAACGGCCCCGGCATCGGTGCCGAGCTGCGCGAGACGGTGTTCTACCCCATGGTCACGGGCCGCTCCCAGGGCACCGGCCTGGGGCTGCCCATCGCCCAGGCCATCATGCAGCAGCATGGCGGCCTGATCGAGTGCGAGAGCCAGCCGGGGCAGACCATCTTCAAGGTGCTGGTGCCCTTCCCTCCCACGAACAATGCCGCTGCGGCAGGAGCCACGCATGTCCGCCCCTCATGAACTGGTCTGGATCATCGACGACGACAAATCCATCCGCTGGGTGCTGGACAAGGCGCTGACCCAGGCGGGCCTGAGTACCTGCCTGTTCGACAGCGCCGAAGCCGTCCAGGGCAAGCTGGCCAAGGCCCCGCCCAGCGTCATCCTGACCGACATCCGCATGCCCGGCATGGACGGCCTGGGCCTGCTGGCCCAGGTGCGCCAGACCTGCCCGCAGGTGCCCGTGATCATCATGACGGCGCATTCCGACCTGGACAGCGCGATCCAGTCCTACCAGGGCGGGGCCTTCGAGTACCTGCCCAAGCCCTTCGACGTGGACGAGGCCGTGGCCCTGGTGCGCCGCGCCCTGATCCACGCCCGCGAGGCCCGCCAGAACCTGCCCGTGCCGGCCATTGCCCAGACCGACGGGCTGATCGGCGAAGCGCCCGCCATGCAGGAGGTGTTCCGCACCATCGGCCGGCTGTCGCAGTCGCACATCACCGTCCTCATCAACGGCGCATCGGGCACCGGCAAGGAGCTGGTTGCCCAGGCGCTGCACCGCCACAGCCCGCGCCGCGCCGCCCCCTTCATTGCATTGAACATGGCGGCCATCCCCCGCGACCTGATCGAGTCCGAGCTGTTCGGCCACGAGCGCGGCGCCTTCACCGGCGCCACCGCCCAGCGCCAGGGGCGCTTCGAGCAGGCTCAGGGCGGCACGCTGTTCCTGGACGAGATCGGCGACATGCCGCTGGAGGCGCAGACGCGCCTGCTGCGCGTGCTGTCCGAGGGCAGCTTTCACCGCGTGGGCGGGCACACCGGCATCCGCGCCGACGTGCGCATCATCGCCGCCACCCACCAGAACCTGGAGGCGCTGGTGCGCCAGGGGCGCTTTCGGGAAGACCTGTTCTACCGCCTGAACGTCATCCGCATCCAGTTGCCCACCCTGAGCGAGCGGCGCGAGGACATCCCCCGCCTGGCCGCCTTCTTCCTGCACCAAAGCGCCCGCGAGCTGGGCATGGCCCCGCGCGTCCTGTCGCCCCAGGCGCAGCAGCACCTGGCGCAATGGGACTGGCCGGGCAATGTGCGCCAGTTGGAGAACGTCTGCCGCTGGATCACCGTCATGGCCGCCAGCCAGGAAGTGCAGATCGGCGACCTGCCCCAGGAAGTGCAGCAGGCCCCAAAGGCCGCAGTCGACGGCGTACCAACGGACGCGACTGCCAGCGCCACGGCCTGGGAGCAGGCCCTGGGCCAGTGGGCCGGCAACGCCCTGCGCCAGGGCCAGGGCGATTTGCTGCAACAGGCGCTGCCCGCCTTCGAGCGCATCATGATCACCACCGCCCTGCGCCATACCGGCGGGGGCCGCCGGGACGCCGCCCAGTTGCTAGGCTGGGGGCGCAACACGCTCACGCGCAAGATCAAGGAGCTGGGCCTGGAAGCCTCTACCGCCAGCGACAACGACGAAGAAGACACATGAGCGTGTTTCTGCAAGACACAGTAAACAGGCATCAAAAGCGGGCACGCCTCCGCGATCACGCACGATAACTGGACGAAGCAGCAGCGCCCCTGCCCTGAAGAAAAATAAAAACAGGAGCTTTTAGCGCTTTCCACATAAGCCTTAGAGACCAAAAATAGCAAAATTTTTTATTTCTGGCATGGCTTGTGCTTGATCCCAGGGTATTCATTCACCCAAGCACAGGAGCGCACCATGCGGATCGTGACCGCCATCATCAAACCCTTCAAGCTCGACGAGGTGCGCCAGGCGCTCTCGGACATGGGTATCCGGGGCATCACCGTCACCGAAGTCAAGGGTTTTGGCCGCCAGAAGGGCCACACCGAGCTGTACCGGGGGGCCGAGTACGTCGTCGATTTTCTGCCCAAGGTCAAGGTCGAGGCCGCCGTCGATGCGACCCAGGTCGAGCATGTCATCGAGGCCATCGAAAACGCCGCCCGCACCGGAAAGATCGGCGACGGCAAGATTTTCGTCACCGTACTGGAGCAGGCCGTGCGCATCCGCACCGGCGAAACCGGCCGCGAAGCCCTCTAGTCCGCGCCGACATTCCGACTGAAAGCACCCCTTAGCCATCCTTTTCTGCAAGAGACTGACATGAAAAAATCACTCCCTGCCATCGCACTGGGCCTGCTGACTGCTGCGACAGGTGCCTTCGCCCAGGAAGCCGCCGCCCCTGCCATGGAGGCCGCTGCCGGCATCAACGCTGGCGATACCGCATGGATGCTGACCTCGACCATGCTGGTGATCCTGATGGTCATCCCCGGCCTGGCGCTGTTCTACGGCGGCCTGGTGCGCGGCAAGAACATGCTGTCCGTGCTGGCGCAGGTGTTCACCATCTTTGCGCTGATCACCGTGCTGTGGGCCATCTACGGCTTTTCGCTGACCTTCGGCGGTGCGGGCCTGTTCTACGGCAACTTCGACAAGCTGTTCCTGGCCGGCATCGGGCCGGACACGCTCTCGGCCACGCTGGACACGATTCCCGAATACGTGTTCGTCGCCTTCCAGTCCACCTTTGCCGCCATCACCGTGGCGCTGATCGTGGGGGCGTTTGCCGAGCGCATGAAGTTCTCCGCCGTGATGATCTTCTCGGTGCTGTGGTTCACCCTGAGCTACATCCCGATGGCGCACATGGTCTGGGGCGGCGGCCTGCTGGCCGAGGACGGGGCGCTGGACTTTGCCGGCGGCACCGTCGTCCACATCAACGCCGCCGTCGCCGGGCTGGTGGGTGCGTACATGGCGGGCAAGCGCATCGGCTTCGGCAAGGAAGCGCTGCCGCCGCACAGCCTGACGCTGACCATGGTGGGCGCGTCGCTCTTGTGGGTGGGCTGGTTCGGCTTCAACGCCGGTTCGGCCGGTGCGGCCAACGGCATTGCGGGGCTGGCCTTCATCAACACCATCCTGGCCACCGGCGCGGCCACCGTGGCCTGGCTGGCGGCGGAAGGGCTGCACAAGGGCAAGGCCTCCATGCTGGGCGCGGCCTCGGGCGCGGTGGCCGGGCTGGTGACGATTACCCCGGCAGCAGGTTTTGTCGGGCCGATGGGCGCCATCGTCATGGGGCTGATCGCCGGGCCGCTGTGCCTGTGGGGCGTCTCGGGCCTGAAGCGCCTGCTGAAAGCGGACGACGTGTGCGACGTTTTCGGCGTGCATGGCGTGGGCGGCATTCTGGGGGCCATCCTGACCGGCGTGTTCTGCGCCGCCAGCCTGGGCGGGGTGGAGCCGGAGGGCTTCAACATGGCCGCGCAGGTGTGGGTGCAGTTCAAGAGCGTGATCGTCACCATCGTCTGGTGCGCGGTGGCCTCCTTCCTGTGCTTCAAGGCAGCGGACCTGCTGGTGGGGCTGCGCGTCTCCGAAGAAGACGAGCGCCGCGGCCTGGACATCACCACGCACGGCGAACGGGCCTATGTTCATTAAGGATGCTCTGAACGCCTGATGAACAGTGCAGTGCAGCGCCCATGCCCGATATCGGGCATGGGCGCTCTTTTTTGGTGCATGGCATGGGGCACGGCGGCACCGCAGCGCACGCCATGCGTGCAGTCACAGGGGGACGTGGCCGATTCTTCAACCTGGCACGGTGTTTGCTAACTACGGGAAGAACCCTTTTCCCTTCGTACCAACAAAGTGGCCCTGCTATGACCGAGACGACCCAGACGGTTTTACCGACCCCCGAAGAAATCCACAGCGCCCACGCCCAGGGCCTGTACGCCAATGCCGAACACGATGCCTGCGGCGTCGGCTTCGTCGCTCATTTGAAGGGCGAGGCCTCGCACGCCATCGTGGCGCAGGGGTTGCAGATTCTGGAAAACCTCGACCACCGGGGCGCCGTCGGCGCCGACCCGCTGATGGGCGACGGCGCGGGTCTGCTGATTCAAATCCCCGACGCCTTCTACCGCGCCGAGATGGCCCGCCAGGGCGTGCAACTGCCGCCGCCCGGCGAATACGGCGTGGGCATGGTGTTTTTGCCCAAGGAAGCGGCCTCGCGCCAGGCCTGCGTGCGCGAGCTGGAACGCGCCATTGCGGCCGAAGGCCAGGTGCTGCTGGGCTGGCGCAACGTGCCGGTGAACACCGACTTGCCCATATCGCCCGCCGTGCGCTCGTGCGAGCCGATCATGCGCCAGGTGTTCATTGGCCGGGGCGGCGACGTGCTGGTGCCCGATGCGCTGGAGCGCAAGCTCTACGTCATCCGCAAGACGGCCTCGGCCCGCATCACCGGCCTGCAACTGACGCACAGCGCGGAATACTACGTGCCCAGCATGTCCTGCCGCACGGTGATCTACAAGGGGCTGCTGCTGGCCGATCAGGTGGGCAAGTACTATCTGGACTTACAGGACGAGCGCGTGGTGTCCGCCCTGGCGCTGGTGCATCAGCGCTTTTCGACCAACACCTTCCCCTCCTGGCCACTGGCCCACCCCTACCGCATGGTGGCGCACAACGGCGAGATCAACACCGTCAAGGGCAACTTCAACTGGATGCGGGCGCGTGAAGGCGTGATGCGCTCGCCCGTGCTGGGCGCCGATCTGGCCAAGCTCTACCCCATCACCATGGAAGGGCAGTCCGACACCGCCACCTTCGACAACACGCTGGAGCTGCTGGTCATGGCCGGCTACCCGCTGGCCCAGGCCATCATGATGATGATTCCCGAAGCCTGGGAGCAGCACACGCTGATGGACGCGCAGCAACGCGCCTTCTACGAGTACCACGCCGCCATGCTCGAACCCTGGGACGGCCCGGCCGCCATGGTCTTTACCGATGGCCGCCAGATCGGCGCGACACTGGACCGCAACGGCCTGCGCCCGGCCCGCTTCATCGTCACCGACGACGATCTGGTGGTGCTGGCCTCCGAAGCGGGCGTGCTGCCGATTGCCGAAGAGCGCATCGTGCGCAAATGGCGCCTGCAACCGGGACGCATGTTCCTGATCGACCTGGAGCAGGGCCGCATCATCGAAGACGGCGAACTCAAGCGCCAGTACGCCCACGCCCGCCCCTACCGGCAGTGGATCGACAACGTGCGCGTGCGCCTGGACGGCATCCCCACCCAGGGCGGCGCCCCGAGCCTGCAAGCCGATGCGCTGAACACGCTGCAACAGGCGTTCGGCTACAGCCAGGAAGATCTGCACCTGCTGCTCGCGCCCATGGCGCTCAATGGCGAGGAAGGCATCGGCTCCATGGGCAACGACGCGCCGCTGGCCGTGCTGTCGCAGCGCAGCAAGCCGCTGACCCATTACTTCCGCCAGTTGTTCGCGCAAGTGACCAACCCGCCCATCGACCCCATCCGCGAGGCGGTGGTGATGTCGCTGGTGTCCTTCATCGGCCCGCGCCCGAACCTGCTGGACATCAACGCCGTAAACCCGCCGCTGCGCCTGGAAGTGGGCCAGCCGGTGCTGGATTTCGACGCCATGGCGCGGCTGCGCCAGATCGAGCTGCACACCGGCGGCAAGCTGCGCAGCTGCGAGATCGACATCACCTACCCCGCGCAATGGGGCGCCGACGGCATCGAGGCACGGCTGGCCTCGCTATGCTCCATGGCGGTGCAGACCATCCAGACGGGCAGCAACATCCTCATCCTGACCGACCGGGGGATGCGCGACGACCGCGTGGCCATTCCGGCACTGCTGGCGCTGTCCGCCATCCACCACCATCTGGTGCGCGAAGGGCTGCGCACCTCTGCCGGGCTGGTGGTGGAAACCGGCAGCGCCCGCGAGGTACACCACTTCGCCGTGCTGGCCGGTTACGGCGCCGAAGCCGTCCACCCCTGGCTGGCGCTGGAAAGCCTGGCGCAGATGGCCCCCGGCCTGGGCACCACGCCGGAAAAGGCACAGGCGCACTTCATCAAGGCCGTGGGCAAGGGGCTGTCCAAGATCATGTCCAAGATGGGCATCAGCACCTACATGTCGTACTGCGGGGCGCAAATCTTCGAGGCCGTGGGCCTGAGCGCGGCGCTGGTGGACAAATACTTCCACGGCACGGCCAGCCAGATCGGCGGCATCGGCATCTTCGACGTGGCCGAAGAGGCCCTGCGCCACCACCGTGCCGCCTATGCCCGCAACCCGGCATTGCAGCCGCTGATGGACGCGGGCGGCGAATACGCCTGGCGGGCCAACGGCGAGGAACACATGTGGACGCCCGACGCCATCGCCAAGCTGCAACACAGCACCCGCGCGGGCCGCTACGAAAGCTTCGAGGAATACGCCCGCATCATCAACGACCAGAGCGAGCGCCAGATGACGCTGCGCGGCCTGTTCGCGCTGAAGATCGACCCGGCCCGGGCCGTGCCGCTGGACGAAGTGGAGCCTGCGGCGGACATCGTCAAGCGCTTTGCCACCGGGGCCATGAGCCTGGGTTCCATCTCCACCGAGGCGCACGTCAATCTGGCCATTGCCATGAACCGCATCGGCGGCAAGAGCAACACCGGCGAGGGCGGCGAAGACCCGGCCCGCTACCGCCAGGAGCTGCGCGGCATCTCCATCACCAAGGGCACGCGCCTGTCGCAGGTGCTGGGCGGCGACGTGGTCGAGGCCGACTACGACTTGCAGGCGGGCGACAGCCTGCGCTCCAAGATCAAGCAGGTGGCGTCCGGGCGCTTTGGCGTGACCACGGGCTACCTGGTATCGGCCGACCAGATTCAGATCAAGATGGCGCAGGGGGCCAAGCCCGGCGAGGGCGGGCAGTTGCCCGGCGGCAAGGTGTCCGACTACATCGGGCGGCTGCGCCACTCGGTGCCGGGCGTGGGGCTGATCTCGCCACCGCCGCACCACGACATTTATTCCATCGAGGACCTGGCCCAGCTCATCCATGACCTGAAGAACGTCAACCCGCAAGCCGACGTGTCGGTCAAGCTGGTGTCCGAAGTCGGCGTGGGCACGATTGCCGCCGGTGTCGCCAAGGCCAAGGCCGACCACATCGTGATCGCCGGGCATGACGGCGGCACGGGCGCATCGCCCTGGTCGTCCATCAAGCACGCCGGCACGCCGTGGGAGCTGGGGCTGGCCGAAACCCAGCAGACCCTGGTGCTGAACCGCCTGCGCGGCCGCGTGCGCGTGCAGGCCGACGGCCAGCTCAAAACCGGGCGCGACGTGGTGATTGCCGCCCTGCTGGGCGCGGACGAGTTCGGCTTTGCCACCGCGCCGCTGGTGGTGTCGGGCTGCATCATGATGCGCAAGTGCCACCTGAACACCTGCCCTGTGGGCGTGGCCACGCAAGACCCGGTGCTGCGCCAGCGCTTCTCCGGCAAGCCCGAGGACGTGGTGAACTTCTTCTTCTTCATCGCCGAGGAAGCCCGCCGCCTGATGGCGCAACTGGGCGTGCGCCGCTTCGACGACCTGATCGGCCGCGCCGACCTGCTCGACACCCGCAAGGGCATTGCGCACTGGAAAAGCCGGGGCCTGGACTTCAGCCGCGTGCTGGCCCTGGCCCCCGCTCCCGCCGAAGTGCCGCGCAAGCATGTGGACGTGCAGGCGCACGGGCTGGAAAACGCCCTCGACCAGCAGCTCATCGCCCAGGCGCAGGCAACGCTGCTGCACGGCCAGCCGCAGCACATCAGCGTGCAGGCCCGCAACGTAAACCGCTCGGTGGGCGCGATGCTGTCCGGCGAACTCATCCGCCGCCACCCGGACGGCCTGCCCGACGGCAGCCTGCAGGTGCGGTTCGAGGGCACGGGCGGGCAGAGCTTCGGCGCCTTCCTGGCCCGGGGCATCGCCTTCGACCTGACGGGGCAGGCCAACGACTACACCGGCAAGGGCCTGTCCGGCGGGCAACTGGTGGTGCGCCCGCACGCCGACTTCCGGGGCGATGCAGCACAGAACATCATCGTCGGCAACACCGTGCTGTACGGCGCCACCTCCGGCCAGGCCTTCTTTGCCGGGGTGGCGGGCGAGCGCTTTGCCGTGCGCCTGTCCGGCGCCAGCGCGGTGGTGGAAGGCACGGGCGACCACGGCTGCGAATACATGACCGGCGGCACCGTGCTGGTGCTGGGCGCCACGGGGCGCAACTTTGCCGCCGGCATGTCCGGCGGCGTGGCCTACGTGTACGACGCGGACGGCAGCTTTGCCGGGCGCTGCAACCAGGCCCAGGTGGCGCTGGATGCCGTGCTGCCCGCTGCCGAACAGACCGCCGCAGGCATTCCCCTGCACCAGGGCCAGACAGATGAAGCCCTGCTGCTGGGCCTGCTGGAACAGCACCAGACGCTCACCGGCTCGGCCCAGGCCGCTGCCCTCCTGGCCCAATGGCCTGCCGTGCGCGGGCGCTTCGTGAAAGTGTTCCCGCACGAATACCGCCGCGCCCTGGCTGCGCAGCAAGCGCCCACCACCGAGGCTGCCGAAGCTGCCGCCCTGGCCTGAACCGAACAAGGAACACCATCATGGGAAAAATCACAGGATTCTTGGAATTTGCCCGCATCGAGGAAAGCAGCGAGCGCGTGGAACTGCGCCTGCGCCACCACCGCGAGTTCGTGCAGCACCTCAGCCCCGAACAGGCCCGCCAGCAAGGTGCCCGCTGCATGGACTGCGGCACGCCCTTCTGCCACAACGGCTGCCCGGTGAACAACGTGATTCCGGACTTCAACGATCTGGTCTACCGCGATGACTGGCAACGCGCCAGCACCGTGCTGCACGCCACCAACAACTTCCCCGAGTTCACGGGCCGCATCTGCCCCGCGCCGTGCGAAGCGGCCTGCACGCTGAACATCAACACCCTGCCGGTGGGCATCAAGTCCATCGAACACGCCATCATCGACCGCGCGTGGGACGAAGGTTGGGTGCTGCCGCAACCGGCGGCGCAGGCCAGCGGCAAGCGCGTGGCCGTCATCGGCTCGGGCCCGGCCGGGCTGGCGGCGGCGCAGCAACTGGCCCGCGCCGGTCACGCGGTGACGGTGTTCGAGAAAAACGAGCGCCCCGGCGGCCTGCTGCGCTTCGGCATCCCCGACTTCAAACTGGAAAAAACGCACATCGACCGGCGCATCACCCAGCTGGCCGCCGAAGGCGTGGTGTTCCGCACCAGCACCCTGGTCGGTGCGCCGCAGGAGGCCCCGGAAGGCGTCACCGTGGTCACGCCCGAGGAGCTGCACGGCGCATTCGACGCCCTGCTGCTGGCCGGCGGTGCCGAAGCCTCGCGCGACCTGCCCGTGCCGGGGCGCGATCTGGCCGGCGTGCATTTCGCCATGGAGTACCTGCCGCAGCAAAACCGCGCCAATGCGGGCACGCCGCCGCCTGCGCAGATCGACGCCGGGGGCAAGCACGTCATCGTCATCGGCGGCGGCGATACGGGGTCGGATTGCGTCGGCACCGCCAACCGCCAGGGCGCGGCCAGCGTGGTGCAGTTCGAGCTGCTGCCCATGCCGCCAGAGCAGGAAAACAAGGCGCTGACGTGGCCCTATTGGCCGATCAAGCTGCGCACCTCGTCCAGCCACCAGGAGGGTTGCGAGCGCGAATTTGCCATTGCCACCAAGGCGTTTGTGGGCGAAGCCGGGCGCGTCACGGGCCTGACCACCGTGCGCGTGCAGATGCAGGACGGGCGGCTGACCGAGGTGGCCGGCACCGAGCAGCATTGGCCTGCCGACCTGGTGCTGCTGGCCATGGGCTTTACCGGCCCCCGGCCCGAGCTGCTGGCGCAGTTGGGCGTGGCCACCGACGCACGCGGCAACGCCCAGGCGGGCACCGGTGTGGTGGGCGGCTACGCCACCAGCGTGCCCCGCGTGTTTGCGGCGGGCGACATGCGCCGGGGCCAGTCGCTCATCGTCTGGGCCATCCGCGAAGGGCGGCAGGCCGCCCGTGCCGTGGATGATTTTCTGATAGGCAGCAGCCAGCTGCCCCGGTAATGGCCCGGTGATGGCGCAAACTATCAAATTCAGTAGCTTCTTCCGATTTCAATCATTGGATTTCAGCATCATTCATATCTGAAAACTAATCATTTCAAGCGGTAAAAGCTACTGTTTTATCCCAACAAGAACGGAACCACCCCATGATTCGCATCAACCCCCACTACCAGAAGCTGCAAGCCAACTACCTGTTTGCCGACATCGCCAAGCGCGTCGGCACCTTCCAGCAGCAGCACCCGGACAAGCACCTGATCCGCCTGGGCATTGGCGACGTGACCCAGCCGCTGCCTGCGGCCTGCATCGCCGCCCTGCACCACGCCACCGACGAGATGGCGAATGCCGCCAGCTTTCGCGGCTACGGGCCGGAGCAGGGTTACGACTTTCTGCGCAAGGTGATTGCCGCCCACGATTTCCGCGCCCGCGGGGCCGAGGTGGATGCGGACGAGGTCTTCGTCAGCGACGGGGCCAAGTCCGACACCGGCAACATCCAGGAGATTTTTGCCGCCGACGTGCGCGTGGCCATCCCCGACCCGGTGTACCCGGTGTACGTGGACACCAACGTCATGGCCGGGCGCACGGCAGCGGCGGCGGACGGGCGCTACCCCGGCTTCGTCTACCTGGACAGCACCGCCGCCAACGGCTACGTGCCCGCCCTGCCCAGCGAACCGGTCGACCTGATCTACCTGTGCTTCCCCAACAACCCCACCGGCGCCACCGCCACGCGCGAACAACTGGCCGCCTGGGTGGATTACGCCCGCCAGAACCGGGCGCTGATTTTGTTCGATGCGGCGTACGAGGCCTTCATCCGCGACCCCGATCTGCCGCACTCCATCTACGAAATCCCCGGCGCCCGCGAGGTGGCGATCGAGTTCCGCAGCTTTTCCAAAACGGCGGGCTTCACCGGCCTGCGCTGCGCCTACACCGTCGTGCCCAAGGAGTGCATGGCCTGGGATGCCGACGGCCAGCGCGTGCCCCTGCACCCGCTGTGGATGCGGCGGCACACGACCAAGTTCAACGGCGTCTCCTACCCCGTGCAACGCGCTGCCGAAGCGGTCTACAGCACCGAGGGGCAGCAGCAGGTGCGGGCACTGATCGACGATTACCTGGCCAACGCCCGCACCATCCGCAGCGCCTTTGAAAGCATGGGCTTTGCCTGCACCGGGGGCGAGAACGCGCCCTACGTCTGGATCGACACCGGGCGCGACGCCTGGGAGTTCTTCGACCTGCTGCTGAACCGCGCCGGCGTGGTCTGCACGCCCGGCGTGGGCTTTGGCCGCTGCGGCCAGCAGCATGTGCGCATCAGTGCCTTCAACAGCGCCGAAAACGTCGCCAACGCCTTGCAGCGCATCCGCACGGCGCTTCAATAAAGAAAGCAGAAAGACAATCCACCATGCCCATTGCCAACGACTTGCGCCAGCGCCTGTACCCGCAACTGCCGGCGATTGCCGAACACTTCGGCACGCCGTTTCACCTGTACGACGAAACGGGCATCCGCGCCACCGTGGCCGGCCTGCACGCCGCCTTTGCCGGAGTGGCCGGATTCAAGGAGTATTACGCCGTCAAGGCGCTGCCCAACCCGCGCATCCTGGCGCTGCTGCGCGAGCTGGGCTGCGGCTTCGATTGCAGCTCCATCGCCGAGCTGGTGCTGGCCCGCCAGGCGGGGGCACGCGGCGAGGAGATCATGTTCACCTCCAACAACACCTCGCCCGAGGAATTTGCCGTGGCCGCGCAGGACGGCGGCTGCATCCTGAACCTGGACGACATCAGCCTGGTCGCCAAGGTGCCGCAGATGCCCGAGCTGGTGTGCTTCCGCTACAACCCCGGGGCCGAGCGCAGCGGCAACAGCATCATCGGCACCCCGCTGGAAGCCAAGTACGGCGTGCCGCACCACCAGTTGCTGGACGCCTTTCGCGCCGCCCAGGCGCGAGGGGCGCGGCGCTTTGGCCTGCACACCATGCTGGCCTCGAACGAGCGCGACCACCGCTACATGGTGCAGACGGTGGAGATGCTGCTGTCCGTCGCCGCCTGGGTGCAAACCGAGCTGGGCATCCGCCTGGAGTTCCTCAACATGGGCGGCGGTCTGGGCATCCCCTACCAGCCCGACGACGAAGCCTTCGACGTCGCCGCCCTGGGCCAACAGGCGCAGGCGCTGCTGGAAGACTTCCGCACCCGCCACGACCATGCGCCTGCCCTGCACATGGAAAGCGGGCGCTACGTCACCGGCCCGCACGGCGTGCTGGTGACCCGCGCCATCAACCGCAAGGACAGCTACCGCACCTACATCGGCGTGGACGCCTGCATGTCCGCCCTGATGCGCCCCGGCATGTACGGCGCCTACCACCACATCGACGTAGTCGGCAAGGCTGCCAGCACCGCAGATGCGCCGGTGGACGTGGTCGGCTCGCTGTGCGAGAACAACGACAAGTTCGCCGTGCAGCGCCCCCTGCCGCCGGTGGAAGACGGCGACCTGCTGGTCATCCACGACACCGGGGCGCACGGCCACGCCATGGGCTTCAACTACAACGGCAAACTGCGCCCGCAGGAACTGTTGCTGCGCAGCGACGGCAGCGTCGCCCGCATCCGCCGCGCCGAGACGTTGCAGGACTACTTCGCCACGCTGGACTTCGCAGCGCAGGAGTGGCAGCCATGACCCACCCGCGCCCGCATCCCCGCCAAAGCGCCATTGCCGCCGTGCTGGGCGTCACGCCGCCGTTTGCCAGCGCCGCCGCGCTGGCGGCGGAGGTGCTGCGGCGGCAGGTCTTCATCGAAGACACGCTGCACGCCAGCGGCCTGACCACCCTGGTGCTGGGCATCAGCGGCGGCGTCGATTCGCTGGTGGCCGGGCGGCTGGCGCAACGGGCCGTGCAGGCGCTGCGTGACCGCACCGGGGATGGCCGCTACCGCTTCATCGCCATGCGCCTGCCCTACGGCACGCAGCACGACGAGGCCGACGCCCGCGCCGCCCTGGCCTTCATCCGCGCCGACGAGGAATGCACCGCCCCCATCCAGGACGCCGTGCAGGCCCTGGCCACGCAGCTGCCCCAACTGCTGGCCCTGCCCGCCGCGCGGTGCGACTTCGTGCTGGGCAACGTCAAGGCCCGCACGCGCATGGTGGCGCAGTACGCCCTGGCCAACGCCACGGGCGGGCTGGTCATCGGCACCGACCACGCCGCCGAGGCGGTGATGGGCTTCTTCACCAAATTCGGCGACGGCGCCTGCGATCTGGCACCTTTGAGCGGCCTGGTCAAAGGCCAGGTGCGGGCGATGGCCGCCCACCTGGGCGCCCCCACCGAACTGGTCTACAAAACCCCCACCGCCGATCTGGAAGACCTCGCCCCGGGCCGCCCGGACGAAGCCGCCTATGGCGTCAGCTACGAACAGATCGACGCCTTCCTGCACGGCCAGCCGGTCCATGCCGAGGCCTTCCAGCGCATCGTCGCCGCCTACGAAGCCAGCGGGCACAAACGCGCCCTGCCCCTCACGCCATGACAGCCATGACCGCCACGCACACCACGACTTCCCGCCGCCCGCCCCTGCACCCACCCTTGCCCTTCACCAAAATGCACGGCCTGGGCAACGATTTCATGGTGCTGGACGCCACGCGCCAGCCCATCGCCCTGCGGCCCGAGGACATCCGCGCCATGGCCGACCGGCATTTCGGCGTCGGCTTCGACCAGTTGCTGGTGGTCGAGCCGGGGCCGAGCGCCGACGTGGACTTCGGCTACCGCATCTTCAACGCCGATGGCTCCGAGGTCGAACAATGCGGCAACGGCGCCCGCTGCTTTGCCCGCTTCGTCCACGACCAGCGGCTGACGGACAAACGCCGCATCCGCGTGCAGACCTGCGCCGGAACCATCGTGCTGCACGTCACCGACACGGGCAACGTGCAGGTAGACATGGGCATGCCGCGCTGCTCGCCACAGGAAATTCCCTTCACCGCCCCGGCCCCCGCGCTGCTCTACCCTGTCGCCGTGGGCGATAAGACCGTCGAACTGGCGGTGGTGAACATGGGCAACCCGCACGCCGTGCTGCGCGTGGCCGACGTGGACAGCGCCCCCGTCGCCACGCTGGGGCCGCTGCTGGAATCGCACCCGCGCTTTCCCGCCCGGGTGAACGTCGGCTTCATGCAGGTGCTGGCTCCCGACCGCATCCGCCTGCGCGTCTACGAACGCGGCACGGGCGAAACCCTGGCCTGCGGCACCGGCGCCTGCGCCGCCGTGGTGGCCGGCCAGCGCCTGGGCTGGCTGGGCCGGCAGGTCACGGTGCTGCTGCCCGGCGGCCCGTTGCAGATCGATTGGCAGGGCGAAGGCCACAACGTCCACATGCAAGGCCCGGCCACGCGGGTCTACGAAGGGCTGTGGCATTGGCCCGAAATGCCGCCCGCTATGTAGAAGAACCCGGCAGGAACACAGCAAAAAGCCCTGAAGTGAAAACACTTCAGGACTTTGCATATGGTGCGGCTGGCAGGAATCGAACCCACGACCCCTTGGTTCGTAGCCAAGTACTCTATCCAGCTGAGCTACAGCCGCACGAAAAAACCAGTCACTGGCGGAGAGGGAGGGATTCGAACCCTCGGTGAGGTTGCCCCCACGCCTGATTTCGAGTCAGGTACATTCGACCACTCTGCCACCTCTCCGCATCGTGGAATCTGCAATTATAGCTTTATTTTTGCGGCTTCCCGAAAAAAATTCACACTGCCAGGCGTTCCAGCCCGCCCATGTAGGGGCGCAGGGCTTCGGGGATGGTCACGCTGCCGTCGGCCTGCTGGTAGTTTTCCAGCACGGCCACCAGGCAGCGGCCCACGGCCAGGCCGGAGCCGTTCAGGGTGTGTACCAGCTCGTTCTTGCCCTTGGCGTTCTTGAAACGCGCCTGCAGGCGGCGGGCCTGAAAGTCTTCGCAGTTGGAGATGGAGCTGATTTCGCGGTACTTGCCCTGGCCGGGCAGCCACACTTCCAGGTCGTAGGTCTTGGCAGCGCCAAAGCCCATGTCGCCGGTACACAGGCTCATCACACGGTAGGGCAGGCCCAGTTTTTGCAGGATGGCTTCGGCGTGGCCGGTCATTTCCTCCAGCGCGGCGTAGCTGTTCTCGGGGTGGACGATCTGCACCATTTCCACCTTGTCGAACTGGTGCTGGCGGATCATGCCGCGCGTGTCACGCCCGTAGCTGCCCGCTTCGGAGCGGAAGCACGGCGTATGCGCGGTCAGGCGGATGGGTAGTTCGGCCTCGGCCACCACTTCGTCGCGCACGAAGTTGGTCAGCGGCACTTCGCTGGTGGGGATGAGGTACAGCGCCGAGTGGTCGGGCACCGGCTCGCCGTCCTGCCCGCCCTTCTTGGCGGCGAACAGGTCTTCCTCGAACTTGGGCAACTGGCCCGTGCCCTTGAGGGAATCGGCATTCACGGCGTAGGGCACGTAGCACTCGGTGTAGCCGTGCTGCTGGGTCTGCACGTCCAGCATGAATTGCGCCAGGGCGCGGTGCAGGCGGGCGATGCCGCCCTGCATGACGGTAAAGCGGGCGCCCGAAAGCTTGACGCCCATGTCGAAGTCCAGCCCCAGCGGCGTGCCCACGTCCACGTGGTCCTTGGCCTCGAAGTCGAAGCTGCGCGGCGTGCCCCAACGGCGCACTTCCACGTTGTCGTCTTCGCCCGCGCCGACGGGCACGCTGGCGTGCGGCAGGTTGGGCACGGCCAGCAGCAGGGCAGCCAGTTCGGCCTGGAGGGCTTCCAGGCGCTGGGCCGAGGCGTCCAGCTCGTCCTTGAAGGCGGCAACCTGGGCCTTGGCGGCTTCGGCGGCGTCCTTCTCGCCCTTGCCCATCAACATGCCGATCTGTTTGGAGAGCTGGTTGCGCTGGGCTTGCAGCTCCTCGGTGCGGGTTTGCAGGGTCTTGCGTTCGGCTTCCAGGGTGCGGAAAGCCTCGACGTTCAGATAGGGCTGGGGATTTTTACGGGTGGCAAGACGCACCAGGACGCTGTCCAGGTCTTTGCGCAGCAGCAGGATGTCTAGCATGGCAGGATTCTTCAAAAGCAGGCCGCACGGCGGCAAACCGCCGATTGTGCCGCTGATTTGCCATCCATTGCCAACGACAGCAGGCCTTCCCGGACGGCTCTGCGGCTACCATCGGCGCCACAGGAGGCACGCCATGTTCTACGTCTTCAACACCAACGGTCCGATGTTCGAGGGCAGCCACGAGCGCCTGAGCCAGATTGCCGCCGTGCGCGGCGTGGCCCGGCCAGCAGCGCTGCGCTCGAACACCGCCGACATCCGGGAGCGCGAAGCCCGCCATCCCGCTACCGATATCGCTGACCCCAACGCCCAGCGCCAGACGGCCCAATTGCGCAGCGCCTATGGTCAGGACGCCCCCAAGGAGCGCCACCGCCTGGAGCTGGTGGCCGACGTGATGACCCGGGGCGCCCTGACCGTCCACCCGGAAATGAGCGTGGCCGCCGCCTGGGACATCCTGAGCCAGCACCAGGTGGGCCAGGTGCCGGTGGTCAATGCCAGCGACCGCGTGGTCGGCCTGCTGCTGCGTGCCGACATGGCCCCACCGTCGCTGGCCCGCAGCCCCAGCCCGGCGATGGCGCAGCGGCGCGTGGCCGATGTCATGGTGACGCCGGTGCCCGCCGTCTCGGAGGACACGGCCCTGCGCCGCCTGGCGTATGTGCTGATGGACACCGGCCTGCCCGGCCTGCCGGTGACCGATGCGCAGGGCACGCTGTCCGGCTTTGTCAGCCGCACCGACATCCTGCGGGCCGTGGCCGCCGACCCGCCGCTGGACATGTGGGGATAGGAATAAAAAAGAGAAGCTTCTTCCGCTTATGAATAAAGGGTTTCAGATACAAATCTATCTGAAAACCTTTTAAATTCTGCGGGAGTAGCTACTTTTTTATTTATGCTCGCGGAAACTCTCTAAACTTGTATACAAATAATGCGTGCAAATTGGCCGCTATCCTTGGCGGGACAAGGAGATACCGCCATGAGTTTTCACCCCCTGACCAACCACCCCGAAGAAGCCGCCGTGCGCGAACCGCTGGAGCTGTACCTGCGCGGCCATGCCGAAGACGATGCTGCGCACATGCGTGCTGCCTTCCTGCCCGGCGCCCGGCTGGAAAGCATGCGTGACGGTGTGCTGATTTCGTGGGAGCTGGATTTTTACTGCCAGCGCTTCAAGAACCAGCCTGCCGCCGATGAAGCCCAGCGCCGCCGGCGCATCGACAGCCTGGACATCGTCGGCACGGCCGCCATGGCCAAGATCACGCTGGAGCATGGCTTTGCCACCTTTACCGACTATTTCGTGCTGCTGAAAACCGAACAGGGCTGGAAGATCGCCAACAAGGCCTTCCACGCTCAACCCAGGGCTTGAGCCACGCAGCGCCTGCCCAGGCCGATAAAAAAATGCCCGACGTCTTTTGCGTCGGGCATTTTTTTGGGCGAGGAGGTCATGCGGACGGCGCCAGCTTGCCCGCCAGCCCGGAGCGCTCCAGCAGCGACTGCACGGGCGGCTGCATGTCCCGCAGCGCCAGATGGGCGCCGCGCTGTGCCAGGGTCTTGTGCAGTTGCTCCAGTGCATCCACCCCGGTCGTGTCCAGGGCAAACAGGGCGGCCATGTCCAGCGTCAGGGTGCTGCCGGCGGGCACGGCCTGGGCGGCTTCCATGAGTACGTCGAGCTTGTCCGTGGCGCCGAAGAACAGCGCCCCGTGCAGCCGCCAGTGCAGGCCGTCGGCGCTGGTGGCATGAACCTTGAACAGCGTGGCCATGCGCCGCACGAACAGTACGCAGGCCAGCACCAGGCCCACTTCCACCGCCACCATCAGGTCGAATACCACGGTCAGGAAGAAGGTGCCCAGCAGCAGCAGGCGGTAGTGGTTGCTGAACTGGCGCAGGCGGACGAACTCGTGCCATTCGCCCATGTTCCAGGCGACGAACAGCAAAATCCCCGCCAGCACGGCCAGCGGCACATGCACTGCCAGCGGCGCGGCCAGCAGCACGATCAGCATCAGCATCAGCGAATGCACCAGGCCGGAAACGGGCGAGGTGGCCCCCGAGCGCAAATTCGTCACCGTGCGGGCGATGGTGCCGGTGACCGGCATCCCGCCGAGGAAGGGCACGACAAAATTGGCCGCGCCCTGCGCCAGCAGTTCCTGGTTGGGGTCGTGCTTGCGGTGGCTGGGGGCGGTGGCCAGCTGATCGGCCACGCGGGCGCACAGCAGCGATTCGATGGCCCCCAGCGCGGCGATGGTGATGGTCGGCATCAGCAGGCGCCGGGCGCTGTCCCAAGACAGTTCGGGCCATACCAAAGCGGGCAGCTCCTGCGGAATACCGCCAAAGCGGCTGCCGATGGTTTCCACCGGCAGCTTCAGGAAATAGGACAGCGCCGTCAGCGCCACCAGGGCCACCACGGGCGCGGGCAGGCGGGCGAAGGTGCGCACCGTCACTCCGTCCAGGCGCTGGATGGGCGACTTCTGGTGCAGCAGGTAAGGCCAGACGAACAGCAGGGCCACGCAGCCCAGGCTCAGGGCCAGCGCCGTCGGGCTCCACTGCGGCAAATGGCCGCCGATGGCCTGCATCTGGCCGAAAAAGTCGCCTGGCATCTTGGCAATGGGCAGGCCCAGCGCATCCTTGAGCTGGGAGATGGCGATCAGCACGGCAATGCCGTTGGTAAAGCCGATGATGATGCTCACCGGCACGAAGCGCACCAGATTGCCCAGGCGCAGCATTCCCATCAGCATCAATAGCACCCCCGCGCCGCAGGTGGCGATCAGCAGGCCGCCCACGCCGTGGCGCTGCACGATGCCGTAGACGATGACGATGAACGCCCCCGCCGGCCCGGCGATCTGCACGTTCGAGCCGCCCAGCAAGGCGACCAAGGCCCCGCCGATGATGGCCGTCCATAGCCCCGCCTGCGGCGGCAGGCCGCTGGCAATCGCAAAGGCCATCGCCAGCGGTAAGGCCACCACGCCGACAGTGGCGCCGGCGCCCAGGTCGCCAATCAGGCGCTGGCGGTTGTAGTTTTCCAGGCTGGTAACGATGCGGGGACGAAAGTGCATAGAAGTGATCCCGGGTTTGACAGGCGTCAACCCTTCATGCTGACAAAAAGCTTACAAGCCATAATGTTGCTGGCATGGCATCGGGCAACGCACGCAGCAACTCTGTGGCAACTGCCCATTATCGCGCTGACCACGGCGGCTACCGTTTGGTCGGAAAGGAGGTGGAATGAACGACGCAATGGCTTGGCCGATGGGCCACACCGCCCCCAGGCATCACAGTGCCGCGCCGCACCTGGCGTGCGCCGCCTTCAGCCCCGTGCAGCAAACCTTGCTCATTCCCCTGGTGGCCCGCGCCCTGGGCGGGGCGCTTTACCCGGGCCATGCCTGCGGCGACGTGCAGGCCAGCCGCCTGCTGCAAACCCTGGACATCGACGGCCAGACTTACCTGGCCGACCGCGCTACCGTTCTCAACGTGCTGTGGCGCACGCGCCTGATACGCGATCTGGCGCAGGCTTTTTTTGCCGCCCACCCCGACGCCTGGGGGCTGAACCTGGGCTGCGGCCTGTCGCACTACTTCCAGTGGCTGGACAACGGCAGCAACACCTGGATGGATGCCGATCTGCCCGAAGTCATGGCGTTGCGCAAAAAACTCCTGCCCGCCCAGCCGCCGCGCCTGCGGGCCGCGACGGTTGATCTGCAAACCGCCGATTGGTGGCAGCGCCTGCGCCAGCCCAGGCGGGCACTGGCGCAACCGCTCTTCGTGCTGTGCGAAGGCGTGCTGATGTACTTCCAGCCCGATGAGGTGCGGGCTGTGCTGCAGCGGTTTGCCGAGGTGGCACCGTCCGGCTCGGTACTGGTGCTGGACACCATGGCGCGGTGTGCCGTCGGCCAGGCCCGGTGGCACGCCAGCGTCGGGCACACGCAGGCCCAATTCCATTGGGGTATCGGCCAGATGCAGGAGCTGACGGCCTGCCACCCGCGCCTGCAATTGCGCCAGTCGCACAGCGTGGCCCCCAGCCACGGCTGGATGGGCGTGGCCATGGAGGCGATGTGGAACCCCTGGGGCCAGAACGCCCCGCTGTACGGGCTGGCCGAACTGGTGGTGCAGTAATCACTATCGTTACCGGCCTGCCGAGTCGGTAGCGCAGGCGAGGCACAATCGCAGCTTTGCCTTTTCCGGGTGCCCCGATGATTGTTCGTCCCCCCTTGCACTGGCTGCGCATGTTGTTTGTCCTGCGTGGCTCGGTTCTGCCCATCATCGCCCCGCGGCTGGCTGCCACAACGCTGTTTGCCGTACTCGTCACCGTGTTGCACGGGCAGGTGCTGGCCTGGAAGGTGTCGCTGAACTTCGTGCCGTTTTCGCTCATGGGGTTGTCGCTGGCGATTTTTCTGGGCTTTCGCAACAGCACCAGCTACGCCCGTTACTGGGAGGCCCGCACCCTGTGGGGCACGGTGCTGAACGCGGCCCGTTCGCTCACGCGCCAGGCGCTGTCGCTGACCAGCGACCCCGCGCAGGCCCAGCCGCTGGCGCTCAAGCTGTGCGCATTCACCCATGCGCTCAAGCACCAGTTGCGCGGCACCGATGGGCAGGCCGACATGGCCCGCTTTCTGACCCCGGTGGAATGCCAGCGCGTGGCCCAGGCCCAATTCAAACCTGCGCTGCTGCTACTGATGGCCAGCGAGTGGCTGCGCGACCGGCTGGCCGCAGGCCAGATACCGGCCCCTGTGGTTCCGGCGTTGGAAACCTCGCTGGAGCAGTTGGGGACGGCTTTGGGCGGCTGCGAGCGCATCGCCAGCACGCCGATACCGTTTACTTACGCCGTCATCCTGCACCGCAGCATCTATCTCTACTGCTTCTGGCTGCCGTTTGGCCTGCTGGATACGATCGGCTGGATGACGCCGGTCATCGTCTGCTTTATCGCCTACACCTTCTTCGCCCTGGAGGCGCTGGGTGCCGAGATCGAAAACCCGTTCGACGAGGATGCGAACGACCTGGCGCTCAACGCCATGTCCCACACCATCGAAGCCTCGGTGCTGGAACTGGTCGGCGAGTCGCCCCGCACCGCTACCCCGCAGGCACGAGACTACGTGCTGCTTTGAGCGGGCCGGCTATGCCAGCCAGCCGTGCTGGCGGGCAAAGTCGAGCAGCTTTGCGTTGAAGTGGGCATAGCCCTCGGCATTGGCGTGAACCTGGTCGGAGCGCCATTGGGGCTTGGAAAGCACTTCGGCCCAGGCCCCTTCCAGCAGGGGTAGTTGCAGTTCCTTGGCTAGGGTGGCGTACAGCGGGTGGTCGCTCAGGCTCCCGGTGCCCGCAGCGATCAGGGAAAACTGCGGCACTGCCACCAGCAGCACCTGGGCGCCGCTGTCTTTGGCCTGCTGGCAGATGCGGCGGATATTGGCTTGCGCCGCATCGGCGCTCATCTGGCGCAGAAAATCGTTGCCGCCAATGCTGACCACCACCAGGGCGGGGGCGTGTTCCTCCAGCAGATCGGGCAGTCGGTCGAGTGCCTGGGCGCTGGTGTCGCCCGAAATGCCCGCGTTGATCACGTCCCAGCCCGTGCGCTCGGCCAGTAAGGTGGGCCAGGCCTCACCGGCCTTGGCACCGACCCCCTGGGTGAGCGAGTCGCCCAGGGCCAGTACCGTGGCCTCGGCAGGCAGTGCCTGGGCCTTGGGCTGGCGTTTGCCGCAAGCGGCCAGCGCAATGGCCGCAGTGCTGGCCAGAAGAAGGCGGCGGCGGTGCAAAAGCGTGGGCAACGTCATGTGTCGGACTCCTGAAAGCAAAGTGGTGGCTAACTGACCGTAATGGTTTTGCTGGCCGACAGGGTGGCGCCCTGGTCGTCTTGCCAGAACAGGTGCAACGGGCCGCTGCGGCGGGCCTTGAAGGTAAATTCGATATACGGATTCTGGGCAATCGACGTGCCTGGGTCCCAGACAAAGATCAGCGCATCGCCCAGCTTGGCCTCGAAGTGGTTCAGGATGTGGCGCGGGCGGAGCTGGCCCGTGGCAGGGTCGGTACGCAGCCCCGTTTCCATCGGGTGTTCGATCTGCGCACGCACGCGCAGAATTTCGCCCGCCTTGGGGTTTTCGTTGCTGACCCAGACGCGGGGCGGTTTGTTCATGCTCATCTCGGACTGGCCTCCTTACATTCCGCAGCCGCTGGCGGCCACGGTGATGGTTTGTTTGCCCGCCAGGACCTTGCCGCTTTTCATGCGGGCCAGGACGTGGACGGCCTGGGACTGGCTCAGGCGGATGCGCACCGCCGCTTCTGCCGTGCCGGTGTCGGCGGTAAAGCGGACGCGGCAGGCCAGTGGAATCGGGTTGAGTTCGGCCAGCACCATCAGTTCTTCGCACCAGTCCTGGTCGGTGATGGGCAGGGTCACTTGCGCCTTGATCGGCACCGCGCTGGGGTTGTCGGCCAGCACGGGGATGTCCAGTTGCAGCCCTTCGGCCTGGGGCGTGGCGCTGCCGATGAACTGTGCCAGGGCCTGCTTGAAGGCCGCCGGGTCGGGGGCCAGCGGGCCGACCAGCGCAATCCGGGCCGGTGCCTGCGCCAGCGCCACGCCGGGCAGGGCCAGCGTGGCGGCAGCGGCACCGACCACCGCGCGGCGGGTGATACGAGGGGAAGAAGGTGTCATATCGCTTGCAATGGTGGGTGCGGCTGGGGTTTTCAGATGCCCAGGAAGTCGCTGAAACGGCTGTTGATCCAGGCGAAGTCCTCCTTGACCAGATCGCTGCTGCGCACGTCCATGTCGATCTGCGTCTGGATGACCTTGCCGGTCGGGTCTACTTCGTACTCGAACTTCACCGAGATTTCTTCCTGCGGGTCGCCATTGACCATCATGTAGCACAGGTTGTCGGGCAGCAGCGGGGTGACTTCCTTGCCGGCGACGCGCTGGGCGATGTTCTTGGCCACGATGCGGCCAATGTAGTTGGCGACGTGGGCGCTCTTGGGATAGTGGCCGAACTGGTCGGAGATGGCGCCCATCAGGTCGCCGACGAAGTACACGCTGTCATCGCCGTTGGCGGTGAAATAGCGCACGTTCATGTCGGCCCAGCCGGTGGGCTTGCCCTCGGGGGTCTTGCCGATCAGGTCGGCGGCCCAGACCATCTCGGCGGCCTGGTGCGGGGGCATGAGGATGGCATCGTCGAAATCGAATTCCCCGGCAGAGGTCTTGATCTTTTTCTTGAACGGATCCAGCTCCTGCACCCGGGCATTGGGCACGTGGGTGATGATGTCCGGGTACAGCTCCTCGAAGGCCTGCTTGTAGCCTACGCCGATGGGGGCGATTTTCGGCTTGGGGTCGAGGATGAGGATCTTGCCCGGAATCTTGTTCTTCTTGATGTGCCAGGCGATCAGGCAGGCCCGTTCGTAGGGCGAAGGCGGGCAGCGGTGCGGCGGCGGCGGCAGGGTCATGACCAGCGTGCCGCCCTTGAAGTTTTTCACCTTGCGCTTGAGCGCCAGCATCTCCTGGTTGGGGATGTAGGCGTTGGGGAAGTGCTTGCGCGTGTAGTCGATGGCCTTCTGGTCGTTGCCGAACCAGGCTTCGTAATCGTTGCGGATACCGCCGGACAGAATCAGATAGTCATACTCGACCAGGCCGTGGGCGGTGCGCACCAGCTTCTTGTCGCGCTCGAAGCCGGTCACTTCGGTTTGCAGCAACTGGTAGCCGTACTTGTTGGCCGGGTGCAGCATGTCGTGGTTGATGAAATCGGTGTTCACGATGTCGATCAGCCACTTGTTGCTCATGGGGCCGGACCAGAACGTGGGGTTGCGTTCCAGCAGCACCACGTCGGAATCGGGAATCAGCTCGCGCAGATAGCGTGCCGCCGTCATCCCGCCCCAGCCGCCGCCGCAGATCACGATGCGCGGCTTTTTGCCCTGGCGCGGCAGGATGCGTGACTGCGGGGTCATGATGGTGGGGGCGGCCAGGGTGGCGATCGGGGCCGTGGCGGCGGCTGCGCCCAGCGCCAGGGCCGGCGGGGTCATCAGAAAGTGACGGCGTTGCATGGTCATACTTCTTCCTTGTAGCGGGGTATGGGTTTTTCCAGGCGACAAGCCGGTGCGTGCAGGCGTTGGCGCAAAGCTTGCGCCAGCAAGGTGTGCAAAGGGGTATCCGGCCAGACCATGTGGAACATCGTCCTTGCGTGCAGTGCGTTCCCCTCTTGGCCGCGACGCGGCACAAGCAGAGCTGTCAGCCGGGGATTCTAGGGCACGCTAAAGACCGAGGCGTTCGCGCGTTTGGCCCATTTCGTAGCGCAGCCAGTCGAGGAACAGCAAGCGCCGTGTATCGCCAGTGAAGGGGGTTGGCGACAGCAGTACGTACTCGGAACCGTCGTGGGTGAAGCCGAAGGGCGCAGCCAGCCGTCCACCCTGTACGTCGTCCTCCACCATGTAGGCCGAACCGACGGCAGTGCCAAGTCCCGCCGCCGCCGCTTGCAGGCATAAGTAGAAGTGTTCGAAGTATTCGCCCGCCAGGGGCTGACCTGCTGGCAGGATATGTCCGCAGGAAGCCAGCCAATGCGACCAAGCAGTGGGCCGGGTGCGAGTGTGCAATATTTTTGTGGGGCGGCCCGATGCCTGCCAATCGGCTGTCGCGCCGGGGTGGCACACCGGCCCCATCAGCTCGGGAGCCACGCGCTCTGTATGCCAGCCGGGGTGCCAGGGAAAGTCGTTGCGCCGCAGTGCTACATCCACGCGGTCGCGTGCGAAATCCACCGGGCCGCCCGCTGTCAGCAGGTGCAATTGCTGTGTAGGAAAGCGCGTTCGGAAGTCGGGTAGCCGGGGAATCAGCCAACGCATGGCGATGGTGGGTTCGCAGGACAGCACCAGCGGTGCCTGCGTCGGCGGTGTGCGCAAGCGGTCAATGGCCTGCGTCAGTTGCGCCATGACATCGGCACACACCGTAAACAGCTCGGTGCCTTGCCGGGTCAGGAAAACTGCACGGTTGCGCCGCTCGAACAACGGCATCCCCAGTTGATCTTCCAGCAGCCGTATCTGGCGGCTGACAGCACCGTGCGTGACATGCAGCTCACCCGCCGCACGCACAAAGCTGCCATGACGGGCCGCAGCCTCAAAGACCCGCAGAGCGTTGAGCGGCGGAAGCCTCGGGAAAGGTGAGTTTTCTTGACACATTGGTGTAAGCATAAATCGTTTTTCAGAAGTCAAGAATTGCAGAAAAATTCATTCCTAGCGAATTGGAAAAATTATCTTGGTTTGAAAGGAAAAATTTAATGAAGATAACTTCATCGGAAATATTTATGACTGCACATACATATCATCATTTTTCCCGAGTGTTTTTTCATGCTTGAAATCATTGCTGTAGTAACGATAACCATTTTTGCCGTTATTAGCCCAGGGGCGGATTTCGCGATGGTCACGCGCAATAGCCTGCTGTATGGACGCAGGGCGGGTTTGCTCACTTCTGCGGGTATTGCTACTGGTGTGCAGTTGCATGTGTTGTATTCAATGCTTGGCGTAGCGCTGCTATTGCGTAGTTCTCCCGGGTGGTTCTGGGCGATCAAACTGGCAGGTGCGGCGTATCTTGTATATGTGGGCTGGCAGACTTTCGTAAGTCGTATATCTCCCGGTGCCATAAATGGAAATGCGTGGGATGCTGGAATCCCTGCCCGGACAGCGTTCAAAGCGGGATTCTTTACCAATGCGCTGAATCCAAAGACAACGCTGTTTGTCGTCAGTGTCTATGCACAGGCTGTGGGGCCGGATACTCCTGTGGCACAGCAGATTGCATATGGCCTTTTCATGTCATTGGCGCATCTGCTGTGGTTCAGTGGTGTATCGATTTTTCTGTCCGATATGCGTTTGCGAACTCGATTGCTGAAACATCAAGTGTTGCTAAACCGCTGTATTGGTGTCGTGCTGGTTGGCCTTGGTCTGGCGCTGGCCTTCGGGTCATCGGGGGAGTAGTTATTCCGGTCGCCCACTCATACGCTGAGGTTTTGGCTTTGCGCCCGTAGCGCCGCCCAGGTTCCCAGCACAATTCCCGCCACAGCGGGCAGCGTGGCCCAGGCCAGGGTGGTGATGCCGGTCAGCACCTGCCCGATGGAGCAGCCCACCGCCAGCAGGCCGCCAAAGCCCATCAGCAGGCCACCGATGGCGCTTTTGGCCAGCTGGGCCGGGTTGTCGAAGCCTTCCCAGTGGGCCGTGCCGGTGGCGATGGCGGTCACCGCCGCCCCCGCCAGCACGCCCAGTACCATCGCCGAGGCGGGACTCCACGCCCGGCCCACGGCCACTTGCAGGTACAGCAGGCTTTCGGCCATGGGGGCGATGAAACTCAGCGACGTCAGTTTGGCCGGCTCGAACGGATCGACTTCCACGGTGGCGCTGATCCACCAGCCCACCGCCACCAAAGCGCCAATCACCAAAGCCGACAGCCACTGTGCGGGACTGTGGCGCAAGGCCGGGTGGCGCAAAGCGTAAGCCGCCAGCAGCAGTGCAGGAACGATAGCTAGCACCGCATATGCAGTAAGCGCTGAGAGGCCATTTGCCATTAAATCTTGCTGCGCTGTGGCATGTTCCAGCGTCACCGGGGCCACGCCTTGCAGCCACTGGCGCAGCGGCGCCAGCACCCCGGTGGCGCTGGCCTGTGCCCCCAGGGCCAGAAACACCACGGTGACCAGCGCCCGCAGATTGCCCCCCGCCAGCAGCACCAGTGAGCGTGCCCCGCAGGCATTCGCCAGCACCATGCCCAGGGCAAAAATCACCCCGCCCAGAAATACCCCCAGCGGGGAGAAGCCGGGCCGCACGATCTGCGCCTGCCCCAAATCGACCCAGCCCAGCCACTGCAAGCCTTGCGAGGCCAGCAGGGCCACGGCCAGCGCCAGCGCGAAGGCTTGCAGTGCCGGGGCGTGCCCGCGCGGCTCGTTGCGGTCGTGCCCCATGCCCTGGCGCACGCCGCGCAGCAGGCAAAAGCGCCCCCAGCGGGCGGCGCAGCCAAAGGCGGCGCCCCAGAGAAAACTGGCCCACAGCAGCGTCATGCTCAAGCGCCCCAGATATCGGTGCTGATGGCCCGGTACCAGGCCGCGCCGTAAATGGCCTCGGCCTTGCGGAACCCGGCATCGGCCTGCACGGGGCTGACGCCGCCGGAGCCGGGCATCTCGACCAGCTTGCTCGCCTGCGCCTGGTACACGCCGGTGACCGAGATGCCGTAGTCCGTGCCCACCAGGCTGTAGCAGGTGTTGGCCAGGGACGCGGTGGGCAGCGGCTGGCCCGTCAGTTCGGCGGCAATGGCCGCAGCGGCCAGCTTGCCCTGGGTATTGGCGGCAAAGCCGGACTTGGGCATGGGGGCGGCAATCGTCGCATCGCCCAGCACATGCACGTGCGGCACCTGGGTGGAGGCAAAACTTTCGGGCCGGATGGGTACCCAGCCGCTGGCATCCGTCACCCCGGCGCGGTCGGCGATGAAGCCTGCCTTCTGCGGCGGAATCACGTTCAGCACGCTGGCCTGGTGGCGGGTGCCGAAGGCCGTTTCCACCACGCGCTGGCGGGCATCCACGCGCACCACCTGGCCGTCGTCGGACTGCTTGACCCATTCGATCATGTCGCCGTACAGCGCCTTGTAGCCTTGCAGGAACAGCCCTTGCTTGGAGAAAGCGTCCTTGTTGTCCAGCAGCAGGATTTTGGATTTGGGTTTGTGCTGCTGGAAGTAGTGCGCCACCATCGCCGCCCGTTCGTAGGGGCCGGGCGGGCAGCGGAAGGGGTTGGCGGGAATCACCATCACAAAGGTGCCGCCGTCCTCCATCGCCTCCATCTGCTGGCGCAGCAGCCGGGTCTGGGGGCCGGCCTTCCAGGCGTGCGGGGCCAGTCGGGCGGTGGCTTCGTCGTAGCCTTCCAGCGCATTCCAGCGCATGTCCACGCCGGGGGACAGCACCAGCTTGTCGTAATGCAGCGTCTGGCCGCTGGACAGGCGCACGCTGCGGGCGCTGGCATCCACATCTTCGGCGCGGGCATGGATGACTTCCACCCCCGCCTTGCGCAGCCCGTCATAGCCGTGGCCGATGCTCTCGAACGAGCGCAGGCCCGCCAGGTACAGGTTGGAGAAGGGGCAGGTGTAGAAGCGCTCGGCTGGCTCCACCAGCGTCACGCGCACCTGGGGTGCTTGCGCCTTCAGATAGCGTGCAGCGGTTGCGCCGCCAAAACCGCCGCCAACCACCACCACATGGGCGGAGCCGGCCTGGGCACGGACGATGGACGGCAGGGCCAGCGCTGCAGCCCCGGCCAGGGCGCTGCTCAGAACAGTGCGGCGTTGCAGGCTCATGGCTGCACCTCCTGGCTGAACCAGGCGGCCAGCGCCTGGATCTGGGCATCGTCATAGCCCTGCATCAGCCGGTTCATGATGGTCGCATCGGCGGCGCGGTTGGCCTTGAAAGCCTGCATCCGCTGGAGCAAATGGCCTGCATCCTGCCCGCGCAGGGTGGGAATGCCGCCGGTGGACTGGCCCTTCGGCCCGTGGCAGTTGGCGCAGGTGCCGGCCAGCACGGCCACGTCCTGAATCGTCAGTGTGGAAGCGGCCAGGGCCGTGGGCGCCTGGGCGGCCGCCGCCAGGGGGGCGGTCAGCGCCAGCGCCAGCCATGCGGCGGGTCGTGGGGCAAGGGTCATGCGTCTCTCTCCTATGGGGCCATCGGGGCAGGGCGGATTCTAAGGAGCGCCTTGCAACCATAGGTAAGAAGGTTCTGCCCCCCGCGCATATCGACGGGTGGGGACGCCGCCACTCCCATCAGCGCATCAATAGGCCACCGTGAACCGCTGCCGGACATGCAGGCCCTGGTCCAGGGCATCGGTCAGCGCCACCGCCAGGTCGGCGGCGGAAATATCGCCCGGCTGGCCATCGGCCTGCATCAGCGGCTCGTCCCGGCCCGTGCGGTATTGGCCCGTGCGGCCCCGGGCCTGGGCGGCCGAACCGGGATGGAAGCCGATCGCGGGACTGAGCAGTGTCCATTCCAGCGTGTTTTCTGTTTGCAGTTCGGTATACATATCGCGGGCAGCCAGCGCCCCGGGCTTGATGGCGGCAGGAAATTCCGGGCTGTCCACCAGCTGCTGGCCGTTGACGTACAGGCTGCCCGCGCCGCCGACGACCAGGTAGCGCTGGATGCCCGCTGCCTTGGTGGCCTGGACGATGGCGCGTGCGCCCTGCATGAAGTCGTCGTAGATGCGCGGATTCGTCCAGCCGGCGTTATAGGCGCTGACCACCGCATCGCAGCCGGCCACGGCCTGTTCCACCTCGTCGGCATTCAGCACGTCGGCCTGGGCCACGGACAGGCGGGGCTGGGCGGCAATTTTCTCGGGATGGCGTGCCAGGGCCACGACTTCGTGGCCGCGTGACAGCAATTCCTTCAGTACGGCAGCGCCGACAAAGCCTGTGGCGCCGATCAGTGCGATTTTCATGGTTTCTCCTTCAGGGTAGATCAATGTTTGACAAGCGTAGAACCTGTTCACGCTCTTTTCCTGGTGCCCGTTGCCCCACCAAGACGGCAGATGCAAGGCGCAAACCGCAGACGCCCTGGTGGGGCGGCGAGGATTTGCAACGCCGCAGATGCTGTCTTGGTGGGGCAACCCTTCGGGCAAGGCAGCCAACCGCCGCACTCGTCGTTGCGCACCTTGACCAGGCCACCAGCCTGGCCTGCGGCACACGCCTAGATTGCGGCGGTTGGCTGCCTTGCGGGCACCAGGAAAAGAGCGTGAACAGGTCCTTAGTCTAGGTATTTCATAATCTAACGAATAGAGGACTTTTTTTGCTAATACTTTGAAGCTGTGCTTCACGATCAACGATGGACGATTTCAAACGCATGGCGGTGTTCGCTGCCGTGGTCGAGCAGGGTTCGATGACGGCCGCAGGCCGGGCACTGGGCCTGAGCGCGTCGGCGGTGAGCCAACAGATTCGCCAGCTCGAAGCGGCGGGGGGCGTGACCTTGCTCACGCGATCGACACGCCAGTTGTCGCTGACCGATGCGGGGCAGCGCTTCTACGAACAATGCGCGGCCATGACCCAGGCGGCGGCGTGGGCGCGGGCCGAACTGGCTGCCGCCCGCGACGAGCCGGGCGGCGAATTGCGCGTGGCGACGGTGGTGGGCTTTGCCCGTCACATCGCACCTGCGCTGGGGGGCTGGCTGGCCGCCCATCCACAGTTGCGGCTGCATATGGCGGTGGACGATGCGCCCATCGACCTGATCCAAAGCCGCATCGATCTGGCGATCCGCTTTGGCCGGTTGCCCGACTCCAATTGGGCGGCCAAACGCCTGGGGGCCACGCCGTGGTGGCTGTGCGCGGCGCCGACCTGGCTGGCCGGGCGAGCGGCCGATGCGCTGTCGCCTGCGCAGTTGCTGGCGGGCGACTGGCTGGATTTGGTGCATGCGGGCGATACCGTCCGCACCATCCATGCCAGCCGGGGCGCACAGGCGCAGGCATGGCAGCCGCAGATGCGCATCACCAGCAACAACCAGTTGTCCATCCAGCAGATGTGCGAGGCCGGGCTGGGCGTGGCGCTGCTCACCGGCCTGGATGCCGCCGAGGCCGTAGCCACAGGCCGCCTGGCGCGGCTGCTGCCGGACTGGGGTTTCGGCACCCTGGACATCTGGGCCGTCACCCCCCAGCGGGCGACCCAGCCCGCCAAGGTGCGGCAGGCCATTGCGGCGCTGCAAGCCTATCTGGGCCAGTTGCCTGGCGTGGTGGACGCGGCGCAGCCGTGACCGGCCAAACCACGCTGGCGATGCCGCTGAAGACGGTGCGCAGGAGGGGGCGTCCGGCTGTTGGCGGGGCTAAATCATTTTTTGCAGATGGGTTTTCAACATCTGCAGGGGCACGAAACTCAGGTCGTACATGGCGCTCAGGCCCTGCGCTTGCTCTTCGTTCAAATCGGTGCAGCACAGGATGAAACGGCTTTTGGGCAGGCCAAGGCGTTTGTTCAGGCGCACGTATTTGTCGATGTCGCGGCGGAATTCTCCGGTCTTGCATTCGATGCAAATCGGCTCTTGCCCCTCGGGTTGCAGCAGCACGTCCAGCTCATGCAGATCCTCGTTGGGGAAGGTGACTTTCACGCCCCGGGCGTAGGACAGGGCCACGGAGCGGCGCTCGCGGGCCGAGAGGGCCTGCATCAAGGCATACCACTCCAGCCAGCCGCCTTCAAAAAACTGGCGAACCGCCGGTGCCGTCTGGAGCGTCAGGCGGACGATTTTTTCCGGTTTCTGGTAGTGGTAGCGGGCAAAAAAGGTGTGTTCGTACAGGCTGCGGCAAAACCTGGTGATGGTTTGCCCGTCTTTTTGCGAGAGCTTGCCCAGTTCCAGATTCACGTTGGTGTAGCTCTTGCGGTACGAGTAGCGCACGCGGTCGAGCAGATCGGCAAACAGCAGGTAGTCGTCGCCCAGCTCGGCAGCGGCCTCATCGAAAAAACCGCTGGTATCGGCAGCGCTGGGGTCGATGGTGGCCTGGATGTTCTTTTGTGCAAACCATTGGGCCAGCGCGGTGTGCGGGGCGGTGGCCGGTGTGGCATCCAGGGTCGGGAAAGCCGATGCTGCCGATGCTGTTGCCGCACCGGGCGCAGCCGCTTGCGGGGCTGCGGCAGGAATCGGGGTGGTGGCTTGCTGTGCTTGCAGCGCCTTGAAGTCGCGCGTTACCGTGGCCAGACGCTTGATCAGTTCTTCGACAAAAAACACCGTGCCATACACCGTGCTGGGCGTGCCGCAGCGCCCGCAAGCGGTGGGGGTATTGACGGGGGTTTGCGTGTCTTCGCAGACAAAACCGCATTTGTTGCAACGGTAGATGGGCATGGGGATGGACGGTCTAACCTGGAAATATTAAAAAAGAAGCTCTTCCCGCTTATGAATAAAGGATTTCAATATGAAAACCATCTGAATCCCTTTATCCATAAGCCAAAGAAGCTAGCTAAATATCCATTCACCGCTTCCGATGAATGGAAATCGTCGGTGCCTTGGCCGCCTGCTCCGTACTCGCCAGCGCCACCTGCACAGCCACATCCCGGGCCAGCTTCTTGTAGATAGCCGCCACCTCGCTCTCCGGCGCGGCCACCACGGTAGGCTTGCCGCTGTCCGCCTGCTCGCGGATTTGCAGCGACAGCGGCAGCGACCCGAGGAAGTGCAGCCCCTTGTCCCGGGCCAACGCCTTGCCCCCGTCCTGGCCGAAGATATGCTCGATATGGCCGCAATTGCTGCACACGTGCATGGCCATGTTTTCCACCAGCCCCAGGATGGGCACGCTCACCTTCTCGAACATCTGGATGCCTTTGCGGGCATCGGACAGGGCGATGTCCTGCGGCGTGGTGACGATGACCGCACCGGTGACGGGAATGCGCTGGCTCATGGTCAGCTGGATGTCGCCCGTGCCGGGCGGCAGGTCGATGACGAGGTAGTCCAGGTCTTTCCAGTGCGTCTGGCGCAGCATCTGCTCCAACGCCTGCACGGCCATGGGGCCGCGCCAGATCATGGCCTGGTCGGGGTTGTCCAGCAGGAAGCCGATGGACATGAGCTGCACGCCGTAGCTCTCCAGCGGCTCCATGGTCTTGCCGTCGTGGCTCTCGGGCTTCTGGCCGGTGACGCCGAACATCAGCGGCTGGCTGGGGCCGTAGATGTCGGCATCCAGCACGCCGACGCGGGCGCCTTCGGCAGCCAGCGCCAGGGCCAGGTTGGCGCTGGTGGTGCTTTTGCCCACGCCGCCCTTGCCCGAAGCCACGGCAATGATGTTTTTCACCCCCGGGAGCAACTGCACCCCCGGCTGCACGGCGTGCGAGTGCACCTGCCAGGACACGTTGGCGCTGACGTTCTGCACCCCGGCCACGGTGCGGGCCGCGGCAATCAGTTGCTGGCGCAAGGCAGCAGTGAGGCTTTGCGCCGGGTAGCCCAGCACCACGTCAAAGGCGACGTCGCCGCCCTGGATGCTGAGGTTGGCGGGCACCAGCGCTGCGCCGGTGTGCGGATCGGTGACGCCAGCCAGAGCGGCCAGCAGGTCGTGTTCAAGAATGGGCATGGTCGGAGGTCAATGCAAAAAAACAACGGCCCGAAGTCTAAGCCCCCCCGATAGCCCCTGGGGATGCTCTGCACGAATCGCGCAGCCAAGTGGGTGCTGCGGATCGGGATGGGCTGCAAGACGCAAACCACAGCAATAGCGGTGCTATTGCGAGGATTTGCAACGCCGCAGACGGCCCGAGGCCGCAGATACCCACGGCGCGATGATTCGTGCAGAGCATCCCTAGAGGGCTGTGCGCTTAACACCAATCGGCATGCAGGCCCCGATAGGCGCCTGTTAGCATCGGCGGTTACTATTTTTTTCACCTCTGCATCCTGCTCATCCCCGGCGCTGCCATGCTCACTCCTGTGCCCTGCCACCTTCGTCCCCTGGCTCTGGCCCTGCTGTGCTGTGGAGCCACCGCCATCCACGCCGCCACCCCGACGCTGGAGGATGTGCAGCAACTGCTGGAGCTGTCGCTGGAAGACCTGCTGGCCACTCCGGTGATCACCGCCTCGCGCCAGAGCGAAACGCGCGACCAGACGCCCGCGCACATCATGGTGTTCACCCGCGAGCAAATCCGCCAGCGGCGCTACCAGAACCTGGCCGACCTGCTGGAAGACCTGCCGGGCGTGAACCTCCAGCGCGGCACCAAATCCTCGCAATTCAACCAGTTCACCGTCCAGGGCTACCTGGGGCCGAACAAGCTGCTGGTGATGCTGGACGGCATCCGCATCGGCCAGCCCAGCGGCGGCAACTTCCCCGTCGCACAAAACCTGGCGCTGTACCAGGCCAAGCAGGTCGAAGTGCTGTTTGGCCCGGCGGCGGCGCTGTACGGGGCCGATGCCGTGGCCGGGGTGGTGAACATCGTCACCGACAACACGGCCACCGCCGCCGCCCAGGGGGCCACGGGCACCGTCTCGGTCGGCACGGGACGCTTCGGCAGCCGCGAAGCCTCGTTCTTCACCAGCGCCAGAATCAATGACCGCCTGGGCATCAGCGTGGGCGGGCACAGCCAGCACTCCGACCGCGCCCCTCTGGCCGATTTTTACCCCCGGTATTTTCAAAAGGTCGATGGCGAATTTGACAAGAAAACCATCCTGCCCGCCGCCAGCCGCGAGGACTACGCCGGCGGCATCCGCAGCCACAGCCTGTTTGCCCGCCTGGACCTAGGCGAGCAACTTACCGCCGGTTTTTACCGCTACCGCTTCAACAGCCTGACCAGCACGGGCGACCCCTATGCCATGGCCCGCTACGACAGCGGCGCCCAGTGGCAAACCACCAACGATACGGTCTATGCCCGCTACCACCACCGCCTGAGCGCGAACCTACGGGGCACGCTCACCATCGACCACGGGGCAATGGAAGTCGATCCCCGCGCCTATTACAACAATGCCTACAACGGCTTTGAAAACGGCTACTCCTACGTACTGAGCAAGCGCACCGGCATCGAGGAAAGCCTGCGCTGGCGCCTGAGCGAGCGCCACCAGATGCAGGCGGGCCTGGGCTGGCAGAAATACTCGGCGATCGAAGCAGCCTCCATGCCCCAGCCGTACGACACCGGCAAGTCCCCCGGCAGCCAGGGCATGACCCATCCCAACACGACCTTGCCTTTTATCGTCCCGGACACGCAGTTTCACAATCTCTCGGCCTATGTTCAGTGGCAGGCACAGTGGAGCAGCAAACTCTCCAGCGTGGCCGGGGTGCGCCTGGACCGCCATTCGGTCTACGGCAGCAGCGTCAATCCCCGGCTGGGGCTGGTCTTCGCACCCGGCAAGACCCACGTCTTCAAAGCCCTGTACGGCGAAGCCTTCCGCGCCCCGTCGCCGGAGGAAAGCCTGAGTGCCATGGGCCGTTTCGACGGCAGCCAGGATGCCGACAACCGCTACATCGGCACCAATTTCCGCGTGGCCAACGACCGCCTGGAGCCGGAAAAAGTCCGCTCCCTCAGCCTGACCTGGGACTGGCGGCCCACGCAGAACCTGAACTTCAGCACCAACCTCTACCACAGCCGCATCAGCAACCTGGTGGTGACCATGCCCACCGCCGATGTCATCACCCCCGACGTCTGGCTCCGGAACCTGGAAACCAAGGACAACGCAGGCCGCCAGCACCAAATGGGGCTGGACGTGAGCGCCCAATGGCGCTTTCGCCTGGGCGCCAACTGGACGGGCGACCTGTGGGGCAGCGCCAGCTGGATACACGGGCGCATCGACAACGGCGATGGCGTGGACTGGCAAATCCCCTACGTGGCCAGCCGCCAGCTGAAATTGGGCACCACTTTTGCCTGGCGCGACCAGTTCAGCCTGACGCCCAAGCTGCGCTGGAGCAGCACCACCACCAATGGCCGCGTGAAAGCCCCGGGCGCACTGCTGCCGCCCGCCGCGTGCAGCACCAACCCCACGGCACCCACGCGTTGCAGCACCCCCGGCGCCACGGTGCTGGATCTGCACCTGGGCTGGCACAAGCTGTTGGACGGCAAGGCCACGCTGTGGCTGGACGTGACCAACGTGCTGGACAAGCGCTACTACGCCGCAGGCGGCGGGGGCCGCATGACCTTCTGGGACATGCCCCAGCAGCCCCGGCGCTGGATGCTGACGCTGGACTACCACTTCTGACGGCGGCCTCCGACATGCCCGCCGCTCGCTTCATGCGCCAGACCGCCACCTTTTTGCTGTGCAGCAGCCTCTGCACCCTCGCCACCATGTCGGCGGTGCAGGCGGCACCCTCGGCGCTGGCAGTCAAGGCAGCGCTGCTGTTCAAGCTGCCGCGCTTTGTCTACCTGCCGTACCTGGAGGACAACGCCCCCCTGACCCTGTGCATCCTGGACAGCAATCCATTCGGCCAGGCCTTGCAGACCCTGGCGCAAACGCCGGTGGATGGCCGTACCGTGCAGCTGCACATGCCCCACAGCACCAGCGATGCCCAGGCGTGCAATCTGGCCTTTCTCCCCGACAGCGCCAACGCCCGCAACGCCTTGCCCACGCGCCTGCAGGCCCTGGCGGCCTACCCCATGCTGACGGTTTCTGACATTCCCGGCTTCGCCCAGGCCGGCGGCATGGTCGAGCTGGCCGACCACCCGGATGACCAGGGCAAGGTGCAAATCGTGATCAATCAATCGGCCGCCGCCAGCCAGGGCATTCGATTCAACGCGCAACTGCTGCGCCTGGCCACCCTCCTGCCATGACCCGCCCGTCCTTCATCGCCGCCCTGCGGCCCCGCACCATCCAGGCCAAGCTGCTCTGGGGGTTCACTGCGGCCATCGTGCTGGTGCTGCTGCTGACCTTTGCCCTGATGTTGCTGCAACAGCAGCGGCTGATGCGCAGCGAATGGAGCGCCACCATGCGCACCCAGGCCCAGCTGATCGCCACCAACAGCCAGGCGGCGCTGGAGTTTGGCGACACCGACGAGGCGCGACGCCTGCTTTCCTCCCTGGAAGGCGACCCCTCCATCCTGCGGGCACGCATCGTACTGTTGCCAACCGAGCTGCCTTTTGCCGAATACACCCGCACGCCGCACGCCCTGGCTCTGGCCACGCCTCCACCGCCACCGCACGGCGGCACGCAATTCGACGGCGACCACCTGCTGGTCTGGGCCCCCATTCCCCATAGCGCACCGCCCGCCAGCATCGAACTGCTCGTCTCGCTGCAATCCCTGCACCAGGTGACGTGGCGCTCGGCCCAGGAAATCGGCCTGGCGCTGCTGGCCGTGCTGGGGATATTTTTATGGCTGGCCTCCCGCGCCGCCCGGCGCATTGCCCGCCCCTTGCTGCAGTTGAACCGGCTCATGGGCCAGGTGGCCGACAACCCGGCCTTGACCCAGCGGGCCAACATCCGGGGCCATGACGAGCTGGCGCAACTGGCCCGCAGCCTCAACCACATGATCGACCGCCTGCAAAAGCGCGACCGCGAGCTGCAGCAGTACCGCGAAAACCTGGAGGAACTGGTCGAACACCGCACCCAGGCGCTGCTGCAGGCCACCGAAGCAGCACAACAGGCCAGCCGCGCCAAGTCGGATTTTCTGGCCCGCATGAGCCACGAAATCCGCACCCCGATGAACGCCATCGTCGGCCTGAGCAAGCTGCTGCTCAAGACCGAGCTGACCGCCCACCAGCGCGACTACCAGGAGAAGGTGATCTCTGCCTCGGAAATGCTGCTGGGCCTGATCAACGACATCCTGGACTACTCGCGCATCGAAGCGGGCAGGCTGGAGGTCGAGAGCATCGATTTCGACCTCGATCAGGTCATGCGCGGCGTTTTCAGCCAGATGGCGCTACGCGCCCAGCAAAAGGGGCTAGAGCTGCTCTTCCATCCCGAACCGGACGTGCCCCGGCGCCTGCTCGGCGACCCGCTGCGCCTGACGCAAGTGCTGGTGAACCTGGTCAGCAACGCCATCAAGTTCACCGAGTTTGGCGAGATCATCCTGCGCATCGCCCTGCAGGGCCGGCAGGAAGGGCAGGTACAGCTGGAGTTTTCCGTGCAGGATTCGGGCATGGGCATTCCCGCCGAGCGCCTGGGCCAGCTCTTTACCCCGTTCACCCAGGTCGATGGCAGCATTACGCGCCGCTTCGGCGGCACCGGCCTGGGGCTGGCCATCTGCCGCCAGCTGGTCGAGCTGATGGGTGGCCAGATCCAGGCCGAAAGCCAGGAGGGTCAGGGCAGTCGCTTCTTCTTCACGCTGCGCCTGCCCCTGCCGGCACCCCAGGCCCTGCCGGCCGAGGCGGCCTCGTCCCCCTTCCGCCCGGCCTCGCTGCTGCACGGCAAACGGGTGCTGGTGGTGGACGACAACGCCAGTGCCCGCGACATTCTGCACACCACCCTGACCAGCTTCGGCATGACCGCCGATACCGTGGACAGCGGCGAAGCCTGCATGCAGCGCGTGCTGCAGGCCAGTGCCGCCGGCACGCCCTACCACCTGGTGCTGCTGGACTGGCTCATGCCCGGCATGGACGGCATCGAGGTGGCCCGCCACATCCAGGCTACCGACCTCGGCACCGGCCTGCCCGGCATTCTGATGGTCACTGCCGGCAGCTACGAAAAACTCTCGCCCCAGGCCGCCCAGGTTGGACTGCAACATATTCTGACCAAGCCCGTGTCCCCCTCGGCGCTGCACGAGGCCCTATTCGAAGCCCTGCAATACAGCCATCCGGCCACGGCTGCCGCCAGACCGGCGGCCAGCAGTACCGCCCCGGCGCTGCCCGACTTCACCCCCATTGCCGGCGCCCGCGTGCTGCTGGTCGATGACGTGGCGCTCAACCGCACCGTGGCCCTGGCCTTTTTGCAGGACACGGGGGTGCAGGTCGATATCGCCGTGCATGGCCGCGAAGCCGTGGAAAAAGTCCTCGCCCAACCCTACGACCTGGTGCTGATGGACATCCAGATGCCCGAGATGGATGGTCTGAGCGCCACCCGCGCCATCCGCCAGGACGCACGGCTCAAGCACCTGCCCATCATCGCCATGACCGCCCATGCCATGGAAGGCGACCGCCAGCGCAGCCTGGACGCCGGCATGCAGGACCACCTGACCAAGCCCATCAACCCGGACGCGCTGTACGCCGCCCTGCTGCGCTGGATGGCCCCGCGCCCGGACGCCCTGCCGCCGTCGGCCGCCCCGGTCGCAGCGGCAGCAGAAGCCACAGAGGCCGCCGCCAGCGCCATCCCGGCGCTGGAGGGCATCGACACCGCCCGCGGCCTGGCGCAATGCCTGGGCAAGCCCGAGCTGTACCGGCGCATCCTGGGCAACTTCGTGCAGGAGTTTGCCGACAGCCCCACCGCCATGCAGCAGGCAGCCCAGGCGCAGGACTGGCCCACGGCGCGGCGCATGGCGCACTCGCTCAAATCGGCGGCCGCCACCCTGGGTGCAGCCACCCTGGCCGAACACGCCAGGGCGCTGGAACACGGCTACGCCGAAGAACACGCCCCGAGCGCCGCCACGGTGCAAGCCATGGCGCAGGAACTGGAGCGCGTGCTGGCGCTGCTGCGCCCCCTGCTGCCGACCCCTGCGGCAACGGCAGCAGCCTCCAGCGCCAGCACCGCTGCCGCACCCGACACCGCGCTGGCCCCGCTGCTGGATGCGCTGGGCAGGTGCCTGCATGACGACGACGCCAACGCCCTGCGCGTGCTGGACGACCTGCAAGCCGCCCTGGGCACGGCCAGCCCCGCCACGCTAGAAAAATTGGAGCTACTGCGGGAGCTGGTGGAAGATATTGAATATGAATCAGCCCTGAAATCTTTACCAGGACTGCGCAAAATACTCCTGAAATCATAACAATGAACCTCGCCGCTGCTGAATTTACCGTCCTCATCGTCGACGATGAAAAGCAAAACCGCCTGCTGCTGACCGAACTGTTCGATGGTGCCTACAAGATCATCCAGGCCAAGAACGGCGTGCAGGCGCTGGAAAAAGCCCGCCAGCACCGCCCCGACCTGATCCTGCTGGACGTGCTCATGCCCGAGATGGACGGCATGAGCGTGCTGCGCGAACTCAAGCGCGACGATGCCACGCGCCTCATCCCGGTGATTTTCATCACCGCGCTGGACTCGGCCGCCGATGAGGAAAACGGCCTGGCTCTGGGCGCCGTGGACTACATCTCCAAGCCCTTTCACCCGCCCATCGTCCGGGTGCGCGTGCGCAACCAGCTGCAACTGGTGCACCAGCGCCGCCTGCTGGAGCAACTGGCCTCGCTGGACGGGCTGACCGGCATACCCAACCGGCGCCAGTTCGACGCCATGCTGCTCAAGGAATGGCACCGCTGCCAGCGCAATGCCCAGCCGCTGTCGCTCATCGTGGCCGACGTGGACTTTTTCAAGAAATACAACGACACCCTGGGCCACGCCGCCGGGGACCGCGTGCTGCAGGAAGTGGCCGCCACCCTGCGCCAGGGCGCCCGCCGCCCCGGCGACCTGGTGGCCCGCTACGGCGGGGAGGAATTCGTCCTGCTGCTGCCCGAAACCGACGCGGCCAGCGCCCAGGCCCTGGCCGAGGGGCTGCAGGCGCTGCTGCAGAACAAGGCCCTGCCGCACCCCGGTTCTGCGACCGGTGCCCACATCACCCTGAGCATGGGCGGCACCACCCTCGTGCCGATGACCGAAACGCTCGACCCCCAGTTCTTTGCCTGCGCCGATGCCGCGCTGTATGCCGCCAAGGCCCAGGGGCGCAACCGCGTGTGCTGGATGCCCTGACCCGCCGGAACACCGGCGGCGGCGGGCAGACTGCCTAGAATCGGCCGTTTCGCCCGCCCTCTTTCTTTTCCTTCTCTTTCTTCACGTTCTCCACCATGTCGCAACGCAAGCTCTTCGTCACCACCGCCCTGCCGTATGCCAACGGCCATTTCCACATCGGCCACATCATGGAATACATCCAAGCCGACACCTGGGTGCGGGCGCAGCGGATGCAGGGCAACCAGGTGAACTTCGTCGGCGCGGACGACGCCCACGGCGCCCCCATCATGATTGCCGCCGAAAAAGCCGGCAAAACCCCGCAGCAGTTCGTGGCCGACATCGCTGCCGGGCGCAAGCAGTACCTGGAAGGCTTTCACATCGCCTTCGACAACTGGAGCAACACCGACAGCCCGGAAAACCACGAGCTGTCCCGGCAGATTTACCTCGATCTGAAAAAAGCCGGCTTCATCGAAACGCGCACCATCGAGCAGTTCTTCGACCCCGAAAAGTCCATGTTCCTGCCCGACCGCTTCATCAAGGGCGAATGCCCGCGCTGCCACGCCAAGGACCAGTACGGCGACAACTGCGAGGTGTGCAGCTCGGTGTACGCGCCCACCGACCTGATCAACCCTTATTCCGCCCTGTCCGGTGCCAGGCCCGAGCTGCGCACGTCCGAGCACTTCTTCTTCAAGCTGTCCGACCCGCGTGCCGTGGAGTTTTTGACCGAATGGACGCAAAACGGGTCGCACGTCCAGCCCGAGGTGGCCGCCAAGATCAGGGAATGGTTCGGCACCCGCACCAACCCGGACGGCAGCACCAGCACCGGCCTGGACGACTGGGACATCTCGCGCGATGCGCCCTACTTCGGCATCGAAATCCCCGATGCGCCGGGCAAATACTTCTATGTGTGGCTGGATGCGCCCGTGGGCTATCTGGCCAGCTTGAAAAACCTGCTCAACCAGCGCGGCGAGGACTACGACGCCTACATGGCCGACCCCGATCTGGAGCAGTACCACTTCATCGGCAAGGACATCATCACCTTCCACACCCTGTTCTGGCCCGCCATGCTCAAGTTCAGCGGCCGCAAGACACCGACCAAAATCTGCGTCCACGGCTTCATGACCGTCAATAACGGCGAAAAAATGAGCAAGAGCCGGGGCACGGGCCTGGACCCGCTCAAATACCTGGGCCTGAACATGAACCCCGAGTGGCTGCGCTACTACCTGGGCGCCAAGCTCAACGGCAAGAACGAAGACATCGACTTCAACGCCGAAGACTTCATGTTGCGCGTCAATGCCGACCTGATCGGCAAATACGTCAACATCGCCAGCCGCGCCGCCGGTTTCATCGCCAAGCGCTTCGGCGGGCAACTGGGCAGCATCGGCGCCGACGGCCAGGCCCTGCTGGATGCCCTGCGCAGCCAGAAAGCGGCCATCGTCGCCGCCTACGAAGCCCGCGACACCGCCCGCGCCGCCCGCGAAGTCATGCTGCTGTGCGACAAGGTAAACAGCTACGTGGACGCCAACAAGCCCTGGGAACTGGCCAAGCAGGAGGGCCAGGATGCGCGGCTGCACGACGTCTGCACCACCTGCATCGAAGCCTTCCGCCTGCTGACCGTCTACCTGAAACCCATGCTGCCCTTTGTCGCCGCGCAGGTGGAAGCCTTCCTGAAAATCGGCACGCTGCAATTCGCCGACGCCGACACCCTGCTGGGCGCAGGCCACGCCATCGGCCAGTACCAGCACCTGATGCAGCGCGTCGCCATGGAACAGCTCGAAGCCCTGTTCGAGCCGCCCGTTGCCGTGGCAGAGACGCCCAAACCCGGTGGCGAGGAAATCGCCCCCACCATCAAGATTGACGACTTCGCCAAGATCGACCTGCGCATCGCCAAAATTGTCGAGTGCAAGGCGGTGGAAGGCTCCACCAAACTGCTGCAACTCACCTTGGACGCAGGCGAGGGCAGAACGCGCAACGTCTTTAGCGGCATTGCCAGCATGTACCAACCGGAACAACTGGTCGGCAAGCTCACCGTGCTGGTGGCCAACCTGGCCCCGCGCAAGATGAAGTTCGGCATCAGCGAAGGCATGGTGCTGGCCGCCAGCCATGCCGACGAAAAAGCCCAGCCCGGTATCTACGTGCTGGAACCCTTCCCGGGGGCGCAGCCGGGGATGCGCATCCACTGATTGGTCTATTGATTCAATAGCTGCTTCCACTCTTGGATAAAGGATTTGAAATAGTTTTGTATCTGAATCCTTTTGTTTTTGGGCGGTAGAAGCTCTTGTTTTTGTTCTTGAGGCTGCTGGCCGGGACTCGCCCCGGCGGGCGACATCCTTTCTTGCACGCGCAAGAAAGGACGCAAAGAAGGCGTGCTGCGCAGCTTGAATACCCGCCGTGGAACTCGCTTCGCGCCTGCGGCGCTCCGCTCGGACAGCCACGGCGAGTCAGACTGGATGCGGCTTGCCTGTTATGGGGGCTGCGCTCTTAGAACGTGTTTACGATCTCCTGAGTAGCAGTGCCAGAAACGCCAAGTGGACGAACTGCAAGCTGGTATTGAGCCAGCGCTCGCAGTTCTTCCATAGCCTGCGGTTCTTCTCCAGCCACGCAAAGC
>NZ_JBHSEW010000013.1:0-61598 GCF_042654765.1 Comamonas nitrativorans
AGGCCCCGGCTGCGGCCGCGCCAGCGCCCTCTCCACGCCACCAGGGCGGCGCCGCACAGCACGCCCAGCGCAAAGCCCAGGCCTGCGCCGGGATTCCACCATGTCAGCATGTCCATTGCGTCACTCCTGCTTCAAGGGTCGAAGGGTCGAGCCATGCCGCTTTACGCGGGCACCGCAATGCCGCGTTCGCGTGCCATGGTCAGCGCCGTGTCCTCGATCATGTCTTCCTGACCGCCCACCATGCCGCGCCGACCCAGCTCCACAAGCAGGTCGCGTGCCGGGATGCCGTACTTCTTCTCGGCCCGCTTGGCAAACAGCAAAAAGCTGCCGTACACGCCCGCGTAGCCCAGCGTGAGCGCATCGCGGTCGATGCGGATGGGGAAGTCCATCAGCGGCACCACCAGGTCTTCGGCCACGTCCTGGATCTTCCAGACATCCACACCGGTCTGGATGCCCATGCGGTCGAGGACCGCCACCAGCACTTCCATCGGGGTGTTGCCCGCCCCTGCGCCCAGCCCGGCAGCGGCAGCATCGATGCGGTTGGCCCCGGCTTGGATGGCCGCGACGCTGTTGGCCACGCCCATGGCCAGGTTGTGGTGGCCGTGAAAGCCCAGTTCGGTTTCAGGTTTGAGGGCATCGCGCACGGCGGCGATGCGTTCCCTGACCTGATCGGGCAGCAAATACCCGGCCGAGTCGGTGACGTAGATGCAGTTGGCGCCGTAGCCTTCCATGAGCTTGGCCTGCTGGATGAGGCCCGCTGCGTCGTTCATGTGCGCCATCATCAGAAAGCCCACGGTGTCCATGTCCAGCTTGCGGGCCAGGGTGATGTGCTGTTCGCTGACGTCGGCTTCGGTGCAGTGCGTGGCAACACGGATGGTGTGGACGCCCAGGCCGTGGGCCATTTTCAGGTGATCGACGGTGCCGATGCCCGGCAGCAGCAGGGCCGAGACTTTGGCCTGTTTCATCAGCGGGATGACGGTGCCCAGGTATTCCTCGTCGCTGTGCGCCGGAAAGCCGTAGTTGACCGAGGCGCCGCCCAGGCCGTCGCCGTGGGTGACTTCGATGAGGGGGATGCCGGCAGCGTCCAGCCCCTGGGCCACGGATTTCATCTGCTCCAGGGTCATCAGGTGGCGCTTGGGGTGCATGCCGTCGCGCAGGGTCATGTCGTGCAGGGTGATTTTTTGCGTCATGGTGGGGTTCTCCTTCAGGCGGCTTGCAGGGTGAGCTTGCCGGCCAGGATTTCCTCGGCAAACATTTCGGCGGTGCGGGCGGCGGCAGCGGTCATGATGTCCAGGTTGCCGGCGTATTTGGGCAGGTAGTCGCCCAGGCCTTCGACTTCCAGAAAGACGCTGATGCGGTTGCCGTCGAACACCGGGCCGTTGACCAGCTTGTAGCCGGGCACGTACTTCTGCACTTCGGCCAGCATGGCGTGGATGGAGGCGGTGATGGCTTGCTTGTCCGGCTCGCCTTCGACCAGGCAATGCACGGTGTCGCGCATGATCATGGGCGGCTCGGCCGGGTTGATGACGATGATGGCCTTGCCCTTCCTGGCCCCGCCGACTTTCTCGATGGCGCCTGCCGTGGTGCGGGTGAACTCGTCGATGTTCTTGCGCGTGCCCGGCCCGGCGGATTTGCTGGAGACGGTGGCGACGATCTCGGCGTACTCCACGGTCTGCACGCGGCTGACGGCCGCCACCATGGGGATGGTGGCCTGGCCGCCGCAGGTGACCATGTTCACGTTCATCTCGGCCTGGCCGACATGCTCCTTCAGGTTCACGGGCGGCACGCAGTAGGGGCCGATGGCCGCCGGCGTCAGGTCGATCATCATGGCGCCCTGGGCATTGACCTTGCGGGAGTTTTCCGCATGGACGTAGGCGCTGGTGGCATCGAAGACGATCTGCACGCCGTCGGCCTGCATGTGCGGCACCAGGCCGTCCACGCCCTCGGCGGTGGTCTTGATGCCCATGGCGCGGGCACGTTTCAGGCCGTCGGATTCGGGGTCGATGCCCACCATCCAGACCGGTTCCAGCACGGGGCTGCGTTGCAGTTTGGCCAGCAGGTCGGTGCCGATGTTGCCGGGGCCGATCAGGGCGCATTTGATTTTTTGGGTCATTGCCAGTCTCTCCAGTAATTAAACAAAGCGCACCGAGCAGCCGCCGATGCCGCCAATCGTCACGCGCAGGTTGTCGCCGGCAGCCACAGGCACCATGATGCCCAGCGAGCCGGACAGCACCACCTCGCCCGCTTCCAGGGCGATGCCCAGGCGGCCCAGGGTGTTGGCCAGCCACGCCACCGCGTTGGCCGGGTGGCCCAGGGCGGCCGCACCGGCGCCGGTGGCGACGATTTCGCCGTTTTTCTCCAGCACCATGCCGCAGGTGCCCAGGTCGACGTCACGCACATCGACCAGCCGGTCACCCAGCACGAACACGCCGCAACTGGCGTTGTCGGCCACGGTGTCCTGGATCCTGATCTTCCAGTTCTGGATGCGCGAATCGACGATCTCGAAGCAGGCCATCACGCCCTCGGTGGCGGCCAGCACGTCGGCGGCGGTGACGCCCGGGCCTTGCAGCGTTTTCTTCAGCACGAAGGCGATCTCGCCCTCGGCCTTGGGCTGGATCAGGGTGTCGGCGGGCACGGCCTCGCCTTCGTTGAAGACCATGCCGTCGGTCAGCCAGCCGAAGTCCGGCTGGAACACGCCCAGCATGTTCATCACCGCCTGGCTGGTGACGCCGATTTTCTTGCCCACCACTTTTTCACCGGCGGCCAGGCGGCGGGCCAGCATTTTTTGCTGGATGGCGTAAGCGTCTTCGATGGTGATTTCGGGGTGCTGGCTGGTCAGCGGCTCCAGCACCTGGCGGCTGCGCAGGGCCTGGTAGAGCGCATCACCGAGTTGATCGATAAGTTCAGGGGTCATCGTGGGTTAGCTCCGTGCAATCAGGGGATGAGGGGGTAAGGCTCTGCCGCATCGGCCTCGGCCAGGAAGTCGCCCACCAGCCGGGCAAAGCGGGCGGCGTGTTCGATTTGTGTCCAGTGGCCGCAGCGGCCATACACGTGCAGTTGCGCACGCGGCAGCCAGTCGGCCAGGGTATGGGCGTTGGACAGCGGGATCACCCGATCCTCCCGGCCATGCACCACCAGGGCTTCGTGCGGCAGGCGGCGGATGTCCGCCTCGCGGCTGGTCAGCGCATCCACCCAGCGCTGGCGGGGCGCGGGGAACATGGCGGCAAAGGATTCGTGAAAACCGGGGCGCACGCTGGCTTCGTAGCGCAGGCGGGCCAGCTCGTCGTTCACCAGCCCGCGGTCGAAGGCGAAGATGTCCAGCAGGCGGCGCATGGCCTCGATCGACGGCGTGTAGCCCCACACCGCATCCAGCCCCGGCGTGATGGCGAACGGCACGCCGACGCTGCCCATCAGCACCAGGCGGCGCACGCGCTGCGGGTGGCGAATGGCCAGCGCCAGCGCCAAGCCGCCGCCGAAAGAGTTGCCCACCAGGTCGGCGCGTTCAATGCCCAGGGCATCGAGCAGGCCCACAGCCTGGCGCACCCAGGCGTCCATGCCGTAGACGAAACCTGCCGGGCGTTCGCTGTAGCCAAAGCCCGCCATGTCCGGCGCGATGACGCGGGCCTGCGTGGCCAATGCGGGCATCACCAGCCGCCAGTTGGCCCAGGCCGACACGCCTGGCCCCGAGCCATGGATGAGCAGCACCGGCGGCTTGTCACCACCACTGTCGTGGTAGTTGGTGTGGATGCCCGCAGCATTCACGCTGTGGGCGATCTCGGGGTTGGCGGGGGATGGGGACATGGTTATTGCTCCTTTTAAAGAAGCTGTTACCGATCACGCATCAACAATTTCAATGAATAAATCATATGAAATTCAATGAATATCAGCGGAACAAGCTCTTTTTAAAATAGTAAATACCTAAAACTTCACCATCACGTTGCGCAGCTCGGTGTAGAACTCCAGCGAGTGCACGCCGCCCTCGCGGCCGATGCCGGACTGCTTGGAGCCGCCGAACGGCGTGCGCAAATCGCGCAGGAACCAGGCGTTGATCCAGCACAGGCCCACCTCGATCTGGTGCGCTAGGCGGTTGGCGCGGGCGATGTCCTGCGTGAACACCGCCGTGGCCAGACCGTAGCGGTTGGCGTTGACCTTGGCCAGCACTTCCTCCTCGCTGTCGAAGGGGCTGATGTGGCAGCAGGGGCCGAAGATTTCTTCCGTCACCACGGTGGCGGTTTCGGGCAGGCCCGTCCAGATGGTGGGCTGCACCCACGAGCCGTCCTTCAGCGCCTCGGGCATGTCGGGGATGCCGCCGCCGGTGACGATGGTCGCGCCTTCGTCCCTGGCGCTCTGGTACAGGCCCAGCACCTTGGCCTGGTGCTTCTTGCTGATGAGCGGGCCGATCTTGGTGTCCTTGTCGAACGGCAGGCCGGGCTTCATGGCCTCGGCACGGTCTTTCAGTGCGGCCACCAGTTTTTCAAAAATCGGGCGCTCGACGTACACGCGCTCGGTGCCCAGGCAGACCTGGCCGGCGTTTTCGAAGCACGAGCGCGTGAGCGTGTCCACGGCCACCTGGAAGTCGCAGTCGGCGAACACCACGGCGGCGTTCTTGCCGCCCATCTCCAGCGACACGGGGCGCACGCCGTCGGCGGCGGCCTTCATGATGGCGCTGCCGGTGCGCGTCTCGCCCGTGAAGGTGATGCCGTTCACGCCCGGGTGGCGCGTGAGAAATTCGCCCGCCGAGCCGGGGCCGAAGCCGTGCACCACGTTGTAGACGCCCTTGGGCATGCCCACGGCGTTCATCACCTCGCCCAGCAACGTGGCGGTGGCCGGGGTTTCCTCGCTGGGCTTGACGACCACGGTGTTGCCGCAGGCCAGCGCCGGGCCGACCTTCCAGGTCATGAGCAGCAGCGGCAGGTTCCACGGGCAGACCACGGCGATCACGCCCCGCGGCACGCGCACGCCGTAGCTGAGGGCCGTCTTGCCGTCGGGCGTGCGCAGGTTGAACGACTCGGTGGCCGTGCTCTTGATGGTGTCGATGAAGATCTGGAAGTTGGCCGCGCCGCGCGGAATGTCGACGTGCGAGGCCAGGTGGTGCGGCTTGCCGGTGTCGGCGATCTCGGCCTGCAGGAAGTCGTCGAAGCGGCGGTTGATCTCCCCCGCCACGGCGTCGAGCAGCTTGCAGCGTTCCACCACCGACAGGCGCCCCCAATCGCCCTTGAGCGCGGCCTGGGCCGCCGCCACGGCGGCATCCACCTCGCCCTGCCCGGCTTCGTAAATCTGGCCGATCACCTGGCCATTGACGGGATTGATGTCGGGAAACGTCTTGCCGCTGGTATTGCGAACGTACGCGCCGTTGATGAAATTGAGAAACTCTTGCATAGCCCTGCTCTGGTTGAAATAAAACGCTTGCCTGCGCCCCGGTACGGTGACAGCGCGAGGCCGCCACCGTGCCTGCGCCCTTGTCAGAAAGCCTTCACCAAAGTGAAGCGCACCAAGGAGCCCTTGGTGTTGTTCCTGACGCTGAACTCCTTGTAAGCCGCCGCTTTCAAGAACACCCCGGCGCCGGCAATGGGATAGACCAGCTCGGCCCCGACGGCATGGCGTCGCGCCCGGTCGGTGGTGGCGCCCGGCCCCTTGTCGTCGCTGGTCTGCCACTGGCTGTAGCCCACCACGCCGGCAGAGAAGGCGCCGAAGGATTTGCCCAGCCCCCACTCCACCGTCAGCTGCTGGCCGGGGCGGAAGCCGTCATCGTTCTTGCTGTTGAACTCGTAACGCGCCAGGGCCGAGCCGGAGAGGGTCTTGGCCCCGTCGAAGTAGTAGGTCAGCCCGCCCGTCAGCATGGTGCTTTTGAAGCCCTTGCCGGGCGAGGCCGGATGGCTGTCGCTGGCGTTGTCCAGCCACAGGCCGGCAGCGGCCACGGCATCCCACTGCGGGCCGTGCCAGCCCAGCACCAGCGGCCCCAGGTACACGTCGCCCACGCCGGAGCGCGAGTCGGAGACGCCCGGCGTGTTGAACGTCAGCGAGGTGCGCATGACCGGCACGATGGCTTCCATGCCGTAGTCCGCGCCCAGCAGCTTGTGGTTCGTGACCCAGACGAAACGGTTGGCCAGGGCGGTGACGGTGCCGGTGTTGTGGCCCGGCACCTTGCTGCTGCCCGGCGCACGCAGGCTGTCGATGCTGTAGTTCACCAGATAGCCCAGGTAATACATGCCTGCCGGGGGCACGCTGGGCCCCTGCATCCCTTCCACCCCCGGGACATAGTGACCGTCGGCCTGCGCCCCGGTGGCGGCCAGCAGGGCCAGGGCCGCGGCGCTGGCAATGTGTGTGACTTTCATTGGTTTGTTCCTTGTCTCTTTTTTCTATGCGTCGTCCAGGCCCAGCGCGGCCAGGGCGGCGCGGGCGCAGAGTTCATCCTGTTCGGCGCTGCCGCCCGACACCCCGATGCCACCGATCAGCACCCCGCCCTCGCGCAGCGGCAGGCCGCCGCCGAAGACCACGTTGCGCGGGCGGGTCGGCATCCCCAGGCGCAGCGCTTCGTCGCCTTGCAGAATGCCCGCCCACTGCGCCGTGGCAAAGCCGAAGCCGGCGCTGGTGTAGGCCTTGTCGATGGCGATGTCCACCGAGTGCAGGAAGGCGCCCGGCATCCGCAGAAAGGCGGCCAGCACGCCGGACGCATCGGTCACGGCGGCATTGATGCGGATGCCCAGTTCCCCCGCCTTGACCACCGCCGCCAGCACGGCGGCATGGGCGGCTTCGGCGGTAATGGCGCGTTGTTCGACGCTGTGCTGTGCCATCGTGCTGCGCTCCTCAGGTCACGACGCTCAGGAAGGCGTCGTTCAGCTTGCGGTCGTGGTAGAAGATGCCGCGCCCCACTTCTTCCCAGCTCCAGGTGATCGGGTGCATGTCCGGGTAGTGGTCGTAGCCGCCGGCAAAGGTTTCCAGGCGGTTGCCGCTGGGGTCGAAGAAGTAGATCGTCGTGCCCTGGGTGATGCCGTGGCGGGTGGGGCCGATGTCGATGGAGGTGCGGCTCACGCTCATGATGTCGGCGGCACGCAGCACGCTTTCCCAGCTCGGCATCTGGAAGGAGACGTGGTGCAGCTTGCCGTCCTCGGCATGGCGCACGAAGGCGATGTCGTGCGCCTTGGCGCTGCACGTCAGCCACACGGCCAGGTCGGTCTGGCCGTCTTCCAGCTTGACGCGCTCGACCAGGGTGAAGCCCAGCACTTCGGTGAACAGCTTGACGTTGCCGTCCACGTCGCCGCCGTACAGCAGGCAGTGGTCGAGGCGGATGGGGCGGATGCCCGGGCCGTCCAGCACGTCCACGTCAGGGTCGAAATAGCCCATGCCGTTGCCCACGTCGGTCTTTTCGGCGTACAGCTCGACCATGTGGCCCGTGGGAATCCGGAAACGCACGCGCTCGCCCGTTTCCAGCAGCTCGCCGGCGGGAATGCGCTCGGTCGTGATGCCGTAGGCCTGCAGCTTGCGGTCGAAGTCGTCCAGCGTGGCCTGGTCCAGCACCTTGAAGGCGAAGAAGTCGATGCCCGCCTGGTCGGCCTGGCGCAGGATGACGCTGTTGTGGTCGCGCTCGCTGCGGGTCTTGAAATAGACCCGGCCCTGGGCATCGCGGCCCATGGGCTTCAAGCCCAGCACGTCGGTGTACCACTTCACCGACTCTTCCAGGTCCAGCACCCGGATTTGTGCGTGCCCGGGACGTAAAACGCCAGTCATTGCCATGATTTGTCTCCTTTGATGTTTGATGGGTTCATGGGTTGGGGGAAAGGGAGGCCGCCCCGGCATCCGCCGGGCGGCATACGTTTTTCTTCATGGCGCCGACTACGTTCAGGCGCAGGTCGCTGCGCGGATAGATGCGGCAGGACAGCACGCAGCCGGCGGCCTCTTCCTCGGCGCTGACGTGGGCGCGGCTCATCACGCGGCGGGTGAACTGGCCTTCCAGCACCTGCACCTTGCACACGCCGCAGCCGCCCTGGCGGCAGCCCACGGGGATGCCTTTCTTGCCCAGCGCCTCCATGCCTTCGAGCACGGAGCGGGTGTCGGCGGCGGTGTAGGACTCGCCGGTTTCTTCGATGTGGATGACGAATTTCTGCATGGTTTTGTCTCCTTTGCGGTGCCCTCTTCGGGCGGGGCACCTGCAAGTCGCAAGGCAACGATAAAAAGAATTGCCGTTACCGTCCAATACAATTTTTCCTTTTGTTCAATACCGTTTCAGTATCGACAAACCGGCCCGGCCTATCCGGCTCTGGCGTGCAGCCAGGGATGCAGCCAGCGCGTCAGGCGCGGGGCCACGCCCCAGGTCATGATCACGACCACCAGCAGGGTGATCACCAGCACGCGCGGCACCAGAGGCCAGTCGGCCAGCAGCGGCGCCACGGTCAGGAACAGCAACAGCACCGTGGGGAAAATCCCCAGCCACGTCACCACCGCCACCTTCCAGCGCGGCGGGGCGGCGCGGGTGGTGCTGTCGGGCGCGGCAAACCAGTAGTCCAGCCCCGCCACGCGATGCAATTGCTGCGTGCCGACGGTGTGCGGCAGCACCTGCTGCAGCCACTGCGCCCGCTCTGCCGAGTCCTGCCAGGCGGCCAGATGCGCCTCGTTGTCAAAGGCAAAGACCACGTGGTACAGCAGCGGCTCGGCAGCGTCGCCTGCCTCCTGGGGCGGCACGAGTTGGCCGCCCAGATGGCCGGGAAAGCCTTCCGCTGCGGCCAGCATGCCCAGCATGGCGGCCTCGAAGGCGGCGACGGCAGCAGGCCGGACGCGGCGGGCAATCAGCACCGTGACGGCACGCGGCGGCGCCGCGGCACGGGCCGGGGAGGGAATGCGGGAGGCGTTGTCCATGTGACGGTCTTTCCTTGGCAGGCATCGCCGGGCAGCGACGGGGAATGCACGCCACGATAGGCAGCGCACTCGATACCTTCCAATACCGTTTACTCCAAACTTCGATACCATTTCGGCATTTCCAACTTTCCTGCCGGAGTGCGTCCCATGGACTTGCGTGACATGCGCTACTTTCTCGCCGTGGCCGAAGAAGGCCACATGGGCCGCGCTGCCGCCCGCCTGCACCTGTCGCAGCCGCCGCTGACGCGCCACATCCAGGCGCTGGAGGAAAAGCTGGGCGTGCCGCTGTTCCTGCGCACCCCCAAGGGGATGCAGCTCACCGAGGCCGGGCACACGCTGCTGCAGGAGGTGCCCAACCTGCTGGAGCTGGCGCAGCAGGCCGCCGAGCGCACGCGCCTGGCCGGGCAGGGCTGGATCGGGCAGCTGGACGTGGGGCTGTTCGGCTCGGGCATCCTGGACGTGATTCCGCGCATCCTGGCGCGGTTTCACCAGGCCCGCCCGGACGTGAAGATCGTGCTGCACAACCTGACCAAGGACGCCCAGTTGCAGGCACTGCGCGAACGGCGCATCACCGTCGGCTTCAACCGCCTGGTGCCGCAGGAGGCGGACATCCGCACCCAGACCGTGCTGCGCGAGCCGTTGATGGTGGCCATCGCCGCCACCCACCCCCTGGCGCAGCGCCCTTTGCTGCGCCTTCAGGACCTGGGCGGGGTGCCGCTGATCCTCTACCCCAACGTACCCCTGCGCGGGCTGGCGCAGGAAGTGACCGACGCCTTCCATGCCGAAGGCGTGCCGCTGCGCGTGGAGCAGGAAGTGGAGGACGTGGTGACCGCCGTGGCCCTGGTGTCGGCCGGTTTTGGCGCCGCCATTACCACCCGGTCGGCGGCCAACCTGCGCCTGCCGGGCGTGGCCTTCCGCCCGCTGCGCAGCCGCCAGCTCCAGGAGCTGGAGTTGAGCTGCCTGTACCGCCGGGGCGATCGCTCGCCCGCGCTGCGGGCCTTTCTGGACGTGGTGCAGACCTTCGCGGCCACGCCCTCGCCGCCCGTGCAGGAGTGAGGATCGGTCTGGCGCACGCATGTAGAACGACACGCTCTTAAATCTTGCGGAACAGCGGGCTGCGCACCTGCTGCGCGTCGGCGGCCGAGATGAACTTCTCGGTGTAGATGTCGCGCTCGAACAAACGGCCCTGCATCAGCGTGGTGATGCAGGCGTCGATCATCAGCGGCGGGCCGCACAGATAGGCCTTGTGGCCACGGAAGTCGTTGTTGAAATGCACCTTGGCCGCCTCGTGGACGAAGCCCCGGGCGCCGTCCCAGTCGCTGCCTTCGGGTTCGCCCGACAGCGCGGCGACGTAGGTGAAGTTGGGGTGCTGCTGCGCCAGTTGCACGAAGGCGTCGTGGTGGTACAGCTCGGCGCGGCTGCGGGCGCCGTTGACCAGGGTGATGGGGCGCGTGCAGCCCTGGGCCAGCAGGTCCAGCACCATCGAGCGCGGGCTGGACAGGCCCGAGCCGCCCGCCAGAAACAGATAGCCCAGGTCGCTGGCGCGGTGGGCGCTTTCGCGCAGGAAGAAGCGCCCGTAGGGGCCGGAGACTTTCACGCGCTCGCCCGCCCGCAACTGCTCGTGCACCCAGCCGGTGCCCATGCCGCCGGGCACGCGGCGGATGTTCAGCTCGATCTCGCCCTTTTGCGCCGGGGCGCTGGCGATGGAGAAGGCGCGGGTGCTGCCCTCGCCGGGAATGTGCAGGTTCACGTACTGCCCGGCCTGGAAGGTGATGGGCGCATCCAGTTCGATCCACACGCCCTTGATGGTGGGCGTCAGGTCTTCGATGCGCGAGACGGTGCCGGCAAAGTCCGCGACCGGCAGGTTCAGCGCGTCCGGCTCTTCCTCGATCTCGGCTTCGACCACCACGTCCGATTCGACGGTGGCGCAGCAGGCCAGGCACAGGCCTTCCTCGCGCTCGTAATCCATCAGGGCGAAGCCGCTGGCGTCGCCGTGTTCGATGTCGCCATCGGCCACCTGCACCTTGCAACTGCCGCACAGGCCATGGCCGCAGGCGTGGGGCAGGTAGATACCGGCACGCAGGGCGGCGTCCAGGATGGTCTGGCCTTCTTCAATGTCGATGGTCTGCCCCAGGGGCTCGATAGTGAGTTGATGGCTCATGGCAATCTCAATTTTTTAAAACTTATAGCTGTTTCCGCTGGATATATATTGATTTCAGATATTTTCATATCTGAAACCCTTTTATATCCAGCGGTACAAGCTCCTTAAAATTTTGCTTTGCAGCCCGGGGCTAGAAGCAAGAGCCGTTCAGCCCGGTCAGCCCCGGTGTGCGGAACCGGATGGCGCTTTTGTGGCCGATGCCGTGTTCGGCCAGGGTTTTGTCCATGTCCGGGGTGAAGGGCTGGCCGGACAGAAACCACTCGGTCTGCGCCCAGTCGATGCGGGCAAAGTCCGGGTGGGCGCTGTAGATGCCGGGCAGCGTGCCGCGCACCAGGTCGCCGAACGTGGTGGTGGGCGGCATGGGCACGCACACGGGCGAGCAGAACAGCTTGTGGTCTTCCCAGCCGATGTAGAGCAGCGGCGCGGGGAATTTGTCCACCGTGTCCTTGGGGGCGAACGGGTAGGGGGTCAGGGATTTGACAGCCATGGGATATCTCCTTTTTTTCTCTGGATTGCTGGCGCTTCAGTTGCCGGTGGCTTGCGCACGCCACGTCTCGAAGTTCTGCTTGTCCGGCGAGTCGGCGTAATCCATGTTGTCCTGGCCCTGGTTGATCTTGTACCAGCGCAGCACCTCGGCCAGGGGGTTGAAGTCGGGCTGGGTGGGGTCCACGTCTTCGGGGAAGCAGTTGCCCTGGTAGATCTGGTGGACGGGCAGCCAGCTTTGCACGTACTTCTCCGGCTCGTTGTCGAAGATGTGCTTGCAGCCGTCCGAGCAGCAGTGGTACTTCACGCCCTGGTATTCGCTCTCGCGGTAGGCGATCTTGGTGGGGTCGTCCGGCTCGGTGAAGAACATCGGCACCTGGCAGACCTGGCACAGCATGGGCAGCGTGCCGTTGTAGAAGCGCTTGCCCTCGGCCTGCTCCTTGGCGTAGTGCGTCCACAGCGGGCGGTAGTACTTGTCGAAGGTATCGGGGTACTTGGCCGACAGCCACTCCATGTCCTTCTCGCTGGGCGCCCAGGTGTGGAAGGGGGCGGCAGCGCCGTAGTTGTAGAACACGTTCCAGGCCTGGTGGCTCAGGTGGTCCTTGTCCTTGCAGGCCTGCTCCCAGCCCTTGGGCACCGTGATGCCGTAGCGGGCCAGGTCGTTGAACAGGGCCGCGCCGTTCTGCTCGGCGTAAATCTCCCAGGCTTCCTTCCAGCTCATCACGCGCTTGGGCAGCATGTAGTCCATCATCATCGCCACCAGGGTCAGCACGCGGTAGCCGCGCCAGAACCACTTGTCCAGCCAGGCCTGCACGATGGGCAGGTTGTCCGGGTCCTGCTCCAGGATGAACTTGATGATCTCCAGCCCCAGCGTCATGTGGCGCGATTCGTCGCTCTGCGCCGAGAAGCCGAAGGCCATCGCCCCCATGTCGCCGTTGTAGGCCGCGCCGCTGATGAAGGGCACGAACAGCAGGTTGGTCAGCACATATTCGAAGGCAAAGCCGATGGCGACGATGAACTCGAACGGCCCGGCACTGACGGCGTCGTCAAAGAAGGATTTGGGCACCGACAGGTACCACACGCGATCGTGCTGGTGGCGCCAGTTCTGGAAGCCGTTGTAGTGCTTGTTGTAGTTGGACAGGCTGTGAATCTGCGTCTGCGCGTGGCGGATTTCGTCCAGGCTCTGCATCATGCAGGCCACGCGCGGGCCGGCGCCGGGGTACTGGCGGCCCACGTGGGCAAAGCCCCGGTGCGCCATGTATTCCAGCGGCGAGACGCCCGTCAGGAACAGCTTCAGGGTGTTGATGTAGCGGGCATCGGTCACGCCCAGGTGGCCGTTGTTCTGCGTGAAGGCGTCGATGATGGCGTAGAGCTTGCGCTCCTTCTCGGCCTGGTACTTCCAGTACGAATCCATCGTCATGCGGAAGGGGTCCTCGAACTTGTCCCAGTCGTGGATCTTGATGCCCTCGTACTCCATGTACGGGAACACGTCCTTGACCGCCTGGTAGGTCGGCGTCCAGGCCAGGTCGCGGGTCATCAGGTTGTAGCGCTCTTTGAGGCCGAGCTTCTTGTTGGCTTTCATGTCCATGGGGTGTCTCCTTGGGTCGTCCGGATCGGTGTTACTGGTGCCAGGTGAGGGTGAACTCGTCGTCGGTCTCGTCGACGTTGCCGCTCATGGTGATGAGATGCACCTGCATCTCCTGCAGGTCGAAATCGCGGCCCATTTCTGCTTCGATGGTGCTTTTGCGCACGACCAGATGGCCGGGCACGTCGATCTTCACCATGGCCGGCTGGTCGCTGACGATGGCCTGTGGGTTGTCCGCCAGGATGGCGTTGACGATGGCGCGTGAGTCTTCGTTTTTCTGAAAGGCAATGAATACGTTGGACATTCCGGTACTCCTGAATGGAAAAGTGGTGTTCAGGCCGGAATGGCCAGACCCGCCTTGGCCATGCGGGCATCCAGCACGGCCACGCTGCGCTCCAGCGCGGCAGGGGCATCGGCGCCCAGGGCCAGCGCCGCCACGGGGGCCAGGGCCTGCTGCACGCGGCTGCGCCAGTCGGCGTACCAGCCGCTGAGCAGCGTCTGGTTGTCCGCGCTTTCGGCGGCGGCCGCCTTCATCACCGCATCCACCCACTTGTTGGCGTCCTGCGCCCATTCGGCCTGGAAGCGGGTGAGCATGGAAACGACCGGGCCGGCCTGCTGGCTCAGCGCCTCGTCCACCTCCCGGTAGGCCAGGGTGAACAGCACGCCGTCCAGCACCACGTTCTGCGCCACGAACAGCTCCATCCAGTCCTTCAGCACCCAGGTGTCCTCCACCACCCGGCGCAGCCCCTGCCAGGCGGGGGCTTCCAGCCAGGCCTGCTTGCCCGCTTCCAGCTCCCCCTGGTTGCCCAGCAGCAGGCCCAGGCGCGTCAGATACTGGGCAATGCCCAACTGGTCCATGCCCGCGTACAAACAGGGCTGGGTGATGGCCGTGCCGTAGCCATAGGCGCACTGGTAGGCGCCATTCATGTTTGCGCCCCAGGCCACGTGGCGCAGCGGCACGTAGAAATCCAGCGCCTTGCGGCGGGCGCCGTCGTCGTAGCGCTCGGCCAGCCCCCGGGTTTCGACCAGGTCGAAATCGGCCTCGGCCACCTCCTGCATCCGGGCGCGGGCCTGGGTGTAGGTGCCGTAGTAGAACTGGCGCGGGTCCTTCAGCGCATACCAGTCCTGCATCACCAGGCGGGTGCGGCGCGGGTCGAACAGCTCATGCTCGGGGTCCCAGGTCGGGCGGTAGTGGAAATTCGCATCGGGCTGCACGTTCATCGTGCCTTCGATGTAGCGTGAGGCGGGCTTGTCCGCGCCCAGCCGCTCGGCGATATGGTTGTAGGTCTGCCGCAGCGGCGTGATGCTGACGGTGCGCAAGTCGATTTGCATGAGGGGGTGTCTCCTTGGTTTGTGCAGTGGAAGAAAAGGGGGCCGGGAAAGCGGTCAGGGTGCGTGCAGGAAGTGCTGCTGGCGGGCGTCGTGCAGGCTCCAGTCCCATTCGTGTTCGGCACTGCCTGCGGCCTGCTCGGGCAGGCGGCCCCGGGTGGGCTGCACGCCGTGCATGGCGCAGAAGTCCTCGAACTCCGGGCGGGGCATGACCATTTCGACGAACAGGCCCGGCTCGCCGACGGCAAACTCGAACTCCACCATGCCGTTGTCGTGCTGTTGCACTTCCCGCACGTATTTGCGGGTCACGTCCCATTGCGCATCCGGCGTGCCAGGCGTAGCGGGCTTGGTATCCATGAAAGGCTCCTCAAAGTCGCGTAGTGCCCCGGGTTCCGCACAGACCATGCCAACTTTGGCAAAAATCCGATAAATATCGATAAATTCAGGGTAAACACTAAAAACCTTCGACTTCGCAGCCCGTCACCCCCGCCGCTGCCGCTGTAAAAAATCGGCACAGTCCTGCCGATATTGCGTTGCAACATGATGAAATACGCAACAACATTTAACCGAATTGATGAAATGATCAATTTCCCGACCGCCCAGGCATGGGGCTAGCCCCATAGGCAGGAAAAGTGTTTTTATCGATACTTTTGCGCATGTCCACGCTACTTCCTCCCATGCCTTCAGACCAGGATCTGCGCCGTCTGGTGCATTTCTCGGCCAACGATGGCCGCATCTGGCTGTCCGACCAGCGGATGCTGTTGCTGCACATGGCCGCCTTGCACGCCCTGCGCCGCGAGCTGATGGCCACTCTGGGCCGCACGCAGACGCGCCGGGTGCTGATGCGCTCGGGCTACGCCGCCGGCGAACGCGACGCCCTGCTGGCCCGCCAGATTCGCCCCGATGCCAGCCTGTTCGATGGCTTTGCCGTCGGCCCGCAGCTGCACATGCTGGAAGGGGCCGTGCAGGTCACCCCCCTGACCTTTGAACTGGACGAGGCCCGGGGCCATTTCCTGGCCCGCTTCCGCTGGGACCACAGCTGGGAGGCCGAAGTCCATGCCCGTGAATTCGGCCCACAGGACGACCCCGTGTGCTGGATGCTGCTGGGCTATGCCTCGGGCTATACCAGCGCCTTTTTCCGCCGCCCCGTGCTTTACAAGGAAGTGCAATGCGCCGCCTGCGGCCACGAGCATTGCGCCATCGAAGGCCGCTACGCCGAGGAATGGCCCGACGGCGAAGCCATGGCCCGCGACTACGACGCCGACTCCATGCTGGTCAAGCTCGACGAGCTGCAAGCCCAGGTACAGACCCTGCGCACGCAACTGCAACCGGCGGACGAGCTGGGGCCGCTGGTCGGCAGCTCCCCCGCCTTCCAGCGCACCGCCGAGCTGCTGCGCAAGGCCGCCGAAACCCAGGTCACCGTGCTGCTGACCGGCGAAACCGGCACGGGCAAGGAACGCTTTGCCCGTGCCCTGCACGCCATGAGTACGCGGGCGGACAAGCCGTTTGTCGCCGTGAACTGCGCCGCCCTGCCGGCCGAGCTGATCGAAAGCGAGCTGTTCGGTGCCGAAAAAGGCGCCTACACCGGCGCGGCCGCCCCGCGCATGGGCCGCTTCGAGCGGGCCCACGGCGGCACGCTGATGCTCGACGAACTGGGCGAACTGCCCCTGCCCGCCCAGGCCAAGCTGCTGCGCGTGCTGCAAAGCGGCGAGATCGACCGCCTGGGCGCCAGCCAGCCGCGCAAGGTGGACGTGCGCGTGGTGGCCGCCACCAACGTCGACCTGGAACAGGCCGTGCGCGAAGGGCGCTTCCGCCAGGATTTGCTGTACCGCCTGAACATCTACCCCATCCACATCCCGCCGCTGCGCGAGCGCGGCGAGGACATCGGCCAGTTGGCCATGCACCTGCTGCACAAATTCGCCACCCAGCACGGCAAGCGCCTGCTGGGCTTTACCGACCGGGCGCTGGCCGCCATGCAGGCGCACCAGTGGCCCGGCAACGTGCGCGAGCTGGAAAACCTGATCGAGCGCGGCATCATCCTCACCGCCAACGACGAGGAGGTGGACGCCGAGGCGCTGTTCCCCCACCTGAACCTGCCCGCCGGGGCCACGGTGGGGGTGGCCGGGCAACTGGAAGCCACCGCCTGCGACAGCCGGTTCACCGCCCAGTGGTACGACCACCTGCAACAAAGTGGCATGACGCTGGAAGCGCTGGAAAATGCCCTGCTGACCGAAGCCGTGGCCCGCGCCGGCGGCAACCTGGCCGCCGCCGCCCGGGCGCTGGGCCTGACACGCCCGCAACTGAGCTACCGGTTGCAACGCCTGCACGAGCGCTCCGGCCCCCTTCCTTCCTGAGCAGAAACGCATCTTTTATGGCCAAGCGCAGCTTTTCCCACCCCCTCCCCGCCCTGGACATCGGCAGCCCGCCCGCCGATGCCCCGTTCACGCACGCCAACCGCACCCTGATCGAGCAGACCTACGCCACGCTGCGCACCGACATCATCGAAGGCCGCCTGCCCCCGGGCAGCAAGCTGCGCATCGAACACCTGCGCACCCAGTACGCCGTAGGCGCCGGCACCCTGCGCGAAGCCCTGACGCGCCTGGTCAGCGATGCCCTGGTCACCACCGAAGGGCAGCGTGGCTTTCGCGTCGCGCCGATCGCGCTGGAGGAGCTGGAAGACATCACCCTCCTGCGCGTACAGATCGAAACCGAGGCGCTGCGCCTGTCCATCCGCAACGGCGATGCCCGCTGGCGGCGCGAGGTGGAGCAGGCGTATGCCGCCATCTCCACCGTGGAGCCCATCGCCCCGGAGCGACGGCCCCATTGGGAGCAGCTCAACGTCCGTTTTCACGAGGCACTGCTCGGCGGCCACCCGTCGCCCTGGACGCTGCGCGTGCTGCGCCTGCTCTCGCGCCACAGCGAGCGCTACCGCTGCTACGCCATGACCTTGCCGGGCTGCATCCGCGATGTCCATGCCGAACACGCCGCCATCGTCGAATACGCCCTCCAGGGCCAGGAAGCCCGCGCCGCCCTGGCGCTGGAGGCGCACATCCGCGCCACGCCCGACCTGCTCATCCGGGCGCTGCGCGAAGGCCGCATCGTGCTGCCGTAATGCCCTCGCGCTGCGCTGGCTTGAAACTATGAATCAAGGAGCTTCTTGCGCAGTCATACAAAAGATTTCAGATACAAAACATGCTGAAATCGTTTGAATACCTTCGGAAAAAGCTATTTTTATTGCTGCGAAAGCCGCCCGTCGATCGCCAGCAGCACCGCCAGCACGGCCTGGCTGGCCGGGCCGCAGCCGCGCTGCGCCCACTCGTATTGCGCCAGCGGATGCACGCTGCACGCGCCGGGCAGCGGCGCCCGGGCATCCAGCAGGGCGTGCAGGCGCGGCAGCAAAATCCATTGCAGCCATTGCTCGATGCGCAGGGTATCGACCATGAACGGCATGGTGGAGGCCAGCGCCTCGGGGCCGGGCGGCATCGGCTCCCAGAAACCGGCGTCGCGCAGCGCCGCTTCCAGGGCGTGCAGCAGGGGGCGCAAATCGGGGGGAAGGTCGTTGGTTTCGCTCATGCCTGCCATTGTCCGCAATGTCCGGCTGCTGCGTTCCGGCCGTGTTTTGCCCGGCTGTTCTACACTTGAACGCCTATGCCGTCTGCTGCCCTCTCCACCCTCTCGCGCCGCCGCTGGCTCCTGGCTGCCGGTGCGGCGGCGGTTGCCGTGCCCGCCCTGGCCCAGGTCGCGGTGGGCAGCGCCTCGCGGCTGCGCCATCTGGTGCCTGCCGAGCAGCTGGAACAATCCGCCGCCCAGCAGTACGCCCAGCTGCTGCAACAGGCCAGGGCCAAGGGCGCCCTGGTGCCCGATGGCGATGCGCAGGTGCAGCGCCTGCAGGCCATTGCCCGGCGGCTGATTCCGTTCACCCCGCCCTGGAACGAACGCGCCCGCCAGTGGCAGTGGCAGGTGGCGCTGATCCGCAGCGATGAGATCAACGCCTTCTGCATGCCCGGCGGCAAGATCGCCTTCTTCACCGGCATCCTGGACAAGCTGCGCCTGACCGACGACGAGGTCGCCATGGTCATGGGCCACGAAATGGCCCACGCCCTGCGCGAACATGCCCGCGAGCAGCTGGCGAAAAACTCGGCCACCGGCATCGGCCTGTCGCTGGGGGCGCAGTTGCTGGGCCTGGGCGACCTGGGCAATTACGCCGCACGGCTGGGCGGGCAGTTGCTCAGTCTGAATTTCAGCCGCAGCGACGAGACCGATGCCGATCTGGTCGGCCTGGAAATCGCCGCCCGCGCCGGTTTCAACCCGCAGGCCGCCGTGCGCCTGTGGGAAAAAATGGGCACCGCCACCGGCAGCAACGGCCAGGGGCTGAACTTCCTCTCCACCCACCCCAGCGGGCCGCAGCGCATCCGCCAGTTGCAGGCCAACGTACCCAAGGTGCAGGGCCTGTACGAGCAGGCGCGGCGGCGCTGACGGCGCCGGGGCTGGCACGCCGCCAAGCCCCCACCGCTGCCAGCCCGGCCCCCAGCGCCTACACTTGGCGCCCTTATGTCTTTGTCTGTTTCTTCTTCGGTGGACGCGGCGGCCACCCCAAAAATCACCGGTTTGCAAGGCCCCTGGCGTCGCGTGGTGTTCGTGGGCCTGTACGAGCTGATTGCCATTTTCTGCGCCAGCGGCCTGTTCATGCTGATCGGCCAGCAAGCGGGCGAATCGGGGGCCATGGCCATTGCGGCCTCGGTCATCGCCATGACCTGGAACGTGACCTTCAACCACTGGTTCGAGCGCTGGGAGCTGCGTCAGGCGGTCAAGGGCCGCTCGCTCAAGCGCCGCATCGCCCACGCCCTGGGGTTCGAGGGCGGGCTGGGGGCCATCCTGATCCCCATCATGGCCTGGTGGTTCGGCATCAGCCTGTGGGAGGCGACGGTGATGGAGGCCGGGATGCTGGCCTTCTTCCTGGTCTATACCTACGCCTTCAACTGGTCGTTCGACCGCATCTTCGGCCTGCCCGCCTCGGCCCAGGTGCAGGCCGGCAGTGCCGCAACACAATAAACGTAGCTGTTTCCGCTGACCAATTAACGACTTCAGGCATCAATCATGCTGAAATCAATGCTACATCAGCGGTAAAAGCTACTTTTTCAGGTACATCGGCAGTCAGCCGAAAGCGCCCGGCCCCGGCCTCCAGCCGCCGCGCCTGGTGGAACAGTTCCTGCGCGGCAGCGTGCGACTCGGCCACCAGACCGGCGTTCTGGCTGGTCATCTGATCGAGGGTCTGCACGGCGGCGCTGATCTGGGCAATGCCCTGGTTCTGCGCCTGCGCCGCTTCGGTGATCGAAGCGATCAGCGCACTGACCTGCTGCACGTCGCTGACGATGCGCTGCATCCGCTGGCCCGCCTGCTGCGCCAGCGCCTGGCCGGACTGCATCTGCGCGGTGGCGTGCGTCATCAGCTTGCGAATCTGCCGGGCCGCCTCGCCGCTGCGCTGGGCCAGTGCCCGCACTTCGGCCGCCACCACGGCAAAGCCCCGGCCCTGCGGCCCGGCGCGGGCGGCCTCGACGGCGGCATTGAGCGCCAGGAGGTTGGTCTGGAAGGCGATGTCGTCGATCACGCCGACGATGGCCGCCACCTGCCGGCTGCTGTGCGCCATGTCCTGCATGTTGCGCACCACTTCCTGCACCACGCTGCCGCCGCTGGCTGCGGCCTCGGCCACGCTGCGGGCGCTGCGGTCGGCATGCAGGGCGTTGTCGGCCGAGCGCGTGACCAGTTCCACCATGCTGTCGATGCTGCCCACGGTGGCACGCAACTGCCTGGTGGCATGGGCCGTGCGGTCGGACAGGGCGCTGTTGTCCTGCGCCATCTGGCTGGAGGCGGCGGCCACGGCCTCGACCCCGCCCTGCACCTCGCCCACCAGTCCGCGCAATTGCTGCGTCATCTGCGCCAGCGCCTGCATGAGCTGGCCCAGGTCGTCCCGGCGCCGGCTGTTCGGCACGTGGCTCAGGTCGCCTGCGGCAATGGTCTGCGCCAGCCGTACCGCCTCGCCCAGCGGGGTGGTGATGGAGCGGATGGCCGCCATGGACAGCAGCGCCCCCAGCAGCGCCATGCACAGGCCCACGCCCGCAGCCAGTTGCTTGGCCAGTGCGCTTTGCGCGTGGCCCTGTTCCAGCACCTCGGTGCGCTGGTGCTGCAAGGTGCCGATCAGCGCATCCTGCGCCTGCACGTAGCGCTGGGCGGCAGGGGTCAGCGCCGTGTCCACCAGGTGCTGCGCCTCCCAGGCCATGCCCAGATCGCGTGCCCGGTAGGCCTGGTCGTACACGTCCAGCACGGTCTTGCGGGCCATGTCCACCTGGGCCAGGCCGTCGCGCTCGGCTGCGCTGCGCACGTCGGCCTGCATCGATTCCTGCAGGCTGCCCGCCTGCGCCATCAGGCCCCGGGCCTTGTGCGAGAGCTGGGCGATCAGATGCTCCTCGGACGAAAGCACGCTGGCCAGCGCCGCCTCGACGCTTTGCAGCGTCAGCGCCTGCCAGCGCAGCGCCTGGTTGATGCGCTGGTCGGTGGCCTGCACGCTCTGGCTGACGCGCTGTTCCACGCTTTGCAGGTAGGCCAGCAGCCCGGCAGCCACCACCGTGCAGCACAGCAGCAGCCCCAGGAACAGGGCCCACATCTTGCGGGCCACGGATAGATTCTGAAAAACACTCAACGACGGCATGTCTGGATCGCTCCTTCCTTGCGGGCACCATGAAAAAAATCGTGAACGGGTTCTTACGATATGCAACATGTATGACGGCGCTGTGACACGCAGGCAGCCGGCGAACGGGCGGGCAGTTAATATCGCGCCCACGTTTTTTTCAAGGATCAATGCGATGGGCCTGTTTACCTGGTCAGAAAAACCTTCCTCGGCGCTGCAGGGCGGCGGAGTCATCGGCCCGGACGAGCGCCTGCCTTGGGCGCAGACCGGCCTGATGGGCGTGCAGCACGTCATCGCCATGTTCGGCTCGACCGTGCTGGCGCCGATCCTGATGGGGTTCGACCCCAATCTGGCGGTGCTGATGAGCGGCATCGGCACGCTGATCTTCTTCCTCATCACCGGCGGCAAGGTGCCCAGCTACCTGGGTTCGTCGTTCGCCTTCATCGGCGTGGTGATTGCCGCCACGGGCTACGGCGGCCAGGGGGCCAACGCCAATATCGGGCTGGCGCTGGGCGGCATCATTGCCTGCGGCGCGGTCTATACCCTGGTGGGGTTGCTGGTGCAGGCCATCGGCACGGGCTGGATCGAAAAGCTCATGCCGCCGGTGGTCACCGGCTCGGTGGTGGCCATCATCGGGCTGAACCTGGCCACCGTGCCGATCAAGAACATGGCGGCGAACAACTTTGAAGCCTGGATGCAGGCCATGACCTTCACCTGCGTGGCGCTGGTGGCGGTATTCACGCGCGGCATGTTGCAGCGGCTGCTGATTCTGCTGGGGCTGATCGTTGCCAGCCTGCTCTACGCCGCCTTCACCAACGGCCTGGGCTGGGGCAAGCCGGTGGACATGAGCGGGGTCGTCGCCGCCCCGTGGCTGGGCCTGCCCAGCCTGCACGCGCCGGTGTTCAGCGCCAACGCCATGCTGCTGATCGTGCCGGTGGTCATCATCCTGGTGGCCGAGAACCTGGGCCACATCAAGGCCGTCACCGCCATGACCGGCAAGAACATCGACCAGTACATGGGCCGCGCCTTCATCGGCGACGGCATCGCCACCATGGTCAGCGGCGCCGGCGGCGGCACGGGCGTGACCACCTATGCCGAGAACATCGGCGTGATGGCCGCCACGCGCATCTACTCCACCGCCGTGTTCCTGGTCGCCGCCCTGCTGGCGCTGCTGCTGGGCTTCTCGCCCAAGTTCGGGGCGCTGATCCAGGCCATTCCGCTGCCGGTGATGGGCGGCGTCTCCATCGTCGTCTTCGGCCTGATCGCCGTCGCCGGGGCACGCATCTGGGTGGACAACCGGGTGAATTTCGCCGACACGAAGAACCTCGTCGTCGCCGCCATCACGCTGATCCTGGGCACCGGCGAGTTCACGCTGAAATTCGGCGACTTCGCCCTGGGCGGCATCGGCACCGCCACCTTCGGGGCCATCGGGCTGCACTGGATTTTGTCGCGGGGGCGATGATACGACTACGTAAGGAATTGATTTTGTAGACCAGTACGGGTTTCTACTGATACCATTTCTTCAGAAATTTAATGAAACCGCCTGAACAGGCGGTTCTTTTTTTACCTTCTGGAGAGAGACGACACCATGAGCCTGGCCGACCGCGTTCGCTTTACCCCCTTTCACAACCGCGTGATGAGCGCAGCCGCCGCTGCGGCCCTCGTCCCCCACGGGGCCAACGTGGGCATGAGCGGCTTTACCGGCGCGGGCTACCCCAAGGCGCTGCCGCAGGCGATTGCCGCCCACGCCACGGCCGAACATGCCCAAGGCAAGCCGTACAGGATCAACGTCTGGACGGGCGCATCCACCGCGCCGGAGTGCGATGGCGCCCTGGCCCAGGCCCACGCCATCGGCCAGCGCCTGCCGTTCAACACCGACCCCATCGCCCGCCAGCAGATCAATGCCGGCGAGATCGACTTCATCGACATGCACCTGTCGCACGTCGCCCAGCACGCCTGGTTCGGCTTTTTCGGCAAGATGAACGTGGCGGTGGTCGAGGTGCTGGGCGTGACGGCGGACGGCCTGCTCATCCCCTCGACGGCGATCGGCAACAACAAGACCTGGCTGGAGATTGCCGACCAGGTCATCCTGGAAGTCAACACCAAGCTGCCCATCGCGATGGAGGGGATGCACGACATCTACTACGGCACCGCCATCCCGCCCCGGCGCATGCCCATTTCCATGACGCACGCCGACAACCGCATCGGCGAGGCGTATCTGAAGGTCGATCCCGCCAAGGTCATCGCCGTGGTGGAGACGCACGGCAGCGACCGCAACAACGTGTTTGCCGAGCCGGATGCCGATTCCAACCGCATCGCCAGCTCCATCATCGACTTCCTCACCCACGAGATGAAGGCGGGCCGCCTGCCCAAACAGATGCTGCCCATCCAGTCGGGCGTGGGCAACGTCGCCAATGCGGTGCTGGCCGGGCTGCTGCACGGCCCATTCGAGCAGTTGCTGGGCTTTACCGAGGTGCTGCAGGACGGAATGCTGGAGCTGCTGCGGGCCGGCAAGATGAGCCGCGCCTCGGCCACGGCGATTTCGCTGTCCAGCAAGGCGTTCGAGGATTTCGAAAAGAACATCGACTTCTACCGCAGCCGCATCATCCTGCGCCCGCAGGAAATATCGAACCACCCCGAGCTGGTGCGCCGCCTGGGCGTGATTGCGATGAACTCGATGATCGAGGCGGACATCTACGGCAACATCAACTCCACCCACCTGATGGGCAGCAGCATGATGAACGGCATCGGCGGCAGCGGCGACTTTGCCCGCAACGGCTACCTGTCGTTCTTCGTCACGCCGTCGGTGGCCAAGGGCGGCAAGATCAGCTGCATCGTGCCCATGTGCTCGCACGTCGATCACACCGAGCACGACACGCAGATCATCGTCACAGAACAAGGCCTGGCCGACCTGCGCGGCCTGGCACCCAAGCAACGCGCCAAGGTGATGATTGAAAAATGCGCCCACCCCAGCTACCGCCCCATGTTGCAAGACTACTTCGACCGCGCCTGCAGCAAAGGGGCGCTGCACACGCCGCACATCCTGACCGAGGCGCTGTCCTGGCACCAGCGCTTCCTGGATACGGGGGACATGCAACCGACGTAATGACAACGTCATCACAGGCGGCTACACTTTTCTGAATTTTTAGAGAAAGGGCCGCCATGACTGCCGCCAGTTTGAAGGCATCGCAACCAGCGCCACAGCGCGAGACGTTGAACCTGCGCATCAAATCCGAAGTGCGTGGCCTGATTGACCGGGCCGCCCAATTGCGGGGCAAGACCCGCACCGACTTCATCCTGGATGCCGCCCGCAGCGCAGCAGAAGAGGCGCTGCTTGACCGCGCCCTGGTGCAAGTCAGCCCCGAAGCCTACGCCGCCTTTGTGCAGCGTCTGGAGCAAGCGCCCGCCGCCAATGCCAGTCTGCAAAAAACCTTGCACACCCCCGCGCCCTGGGATGCGGCATGAGTCTGCAAGCGCCCCAGAGCCTGACGGCAACGCATGATTGCCGGGGCTTCGATTGCGGCGTTACCAGCCTGGACGACTGGCTCCAGCACCGCGCCTTGAAGAATCAGCACTCCGGCGCTTCCCGCACCTTTGTGGTGTGCGAAGGGGGGCAGGTGCGGGCCTATTACGCACTGGCGGCCAGCGCCGTCACGCCCCAGGCCGCCACCGGGCGGCTGCGGCGCAATATGCCCGACCCCATTCCCGTGGTGGTGCTGGGCCGCCTGGCGATTGACCAGCGCCTGCAGGGCCAGGGCCTGGCCCGCGCCCTGGTGCGGGATGCCGCCCTGCGCGTGGTGGCGGCGGCGGATGCGATCGGCATTCGTGGCCTGCTGGTACATGCCCTGTCCGACGCAGCCCGCCAGTTTTACCTGCATGTCGGGCTGGAGCCTTCGCCGCTGGACTCCATGACGCTGATGGCCACCATTGCCGATTTACGCCAGGGTTTGCTGGGGCAAGAGATATAAAAACAATATCTGCTACCGCCGGTATTCATTGGTTTTCAGATAGTTTTGCATCTGAAATACCGATGAACAAAGCGGAAGCAGCTCTCTTTTCAGATACGCGTCGCTTCCATCCCCTGCGCCTGCAGGGCGTGCAGCACCTGCTCGACATGCGCCTGGTTGCGCGTTTGCAGGACGAACTCGATCTCCACGTTCTGCGCGGCCAGCAGGGTGAAGGCGCGTTGGTGGTGTACTTCCTCGATGTTGGCCCCGGCCTCGGCCACGGTGGCGGTGATCCTGGCCAGCACGCCGGGCACGTCGCGGGCGCTGACCTTGATGCGGGCGAGGCGCCCGGAGCGGGCCATGCCGCGCTCGATGATCGAGGCCAGCAGCAGCGGGTCGATATTGCCGCCGGACAGGATCAGCCCGACTTTCTGCCCCTGGAATTTGTCGCCGTGGCGCACCAGCGCGGCCAGCCCGGCAGCGCCGGCGCCTTCGACCAGGGTTTTCTCGATTTCCAGCAGCATCAGCACGGCCTGCTCGATGTCGCCCTCATCGACCAGCAGCAGCTCGTCGACCAGCTCGCGCACCACGGTGCGGGTGAAGTCGCCCGCCGTGGCGACGGCGATGCCTTCGGCGATGGTGGCGTTGCCGATCGGCAGAGGGGGCAGATCGCTGCCCTGCACGGCGTTGAGCATCGAGGGAAAGCGCCGCGCCTGCACGCCGACGATGCGGATGCCGGGCTTGAGCGCCTTGGCCGCCGTCGCCACCCCGGCGATCAGCCCGCCGCCGCCGATGGCGACGATCAGCGTGTCCAGGTCGGGCTGCTCGGCCAGCATCTCCAGCGCCAGCGTGCCCTGGCCGGCGGCCACGGCCTCGTCGTCGAAGGGGTGGATGAAGGTCAGTTGCTGCTGCTCGGCCAGGGCGTAGGCGTGCTGGCGGGCCGCTTCCAGCGTGTCGCCGTGCAGCACCACTTCGGCGCCGAAGCTGCGCGTGCGCTCCACCTTCACGCCGGGGGTGAAGCGCGGCATGACGATCACCGCCCGCACCCCCATGCGCTGCGCGTGGTAGGCCACGCCCTGGGCATGGTTGCCCGCACTCATGGCGACCACGCCACGGGCCTTTTCTTCGGCGGTGAGCAGTTGCAGGCGGTTGGACGCGCCGCGCTCCTTGAACGAGGCGGTGAATTGCAGGTTTTCAAACTTCAGAAACACCTGGGCGCCAGTGATGTCGGACAGGGTCTGTGAGGCCACGCAGGGCGTTTGCAGCACCTGGTCGCGCAGCCGCGCTGCGGCGGCGTGGATATCGGGGATGGTCAGCATGGGGGCAATGGTTTAATAAATTCGTAGCTATCAGCGCTTGTATGGCAAGCGTTTCAGGCGGTTTCGCTTTATAGCGCAGAAATCGAACCGCTGCCGCCCGCAGTCGCCCGTCTGCGGGTTTTCCAGGTCCGTGCGATGGCGCAGCCCGGCCAGGGGCAGGGCAACGGGCGCACAATCGCCCGGCCCCTCCTGGCCAATGTCTGCCCGTGCCTGCCCACGCAGGCTTTGGTTTTTTGCTGGAAAGACTGTGATCCGCCGCACCGAACTGCCCCTTCTCCTGACCGGTTTCCTTGCCACCCTGAGCAGCATCGGCCTGGCCCGCTTCGCCTACACCGCGCTGATGCCGCAGATGGTGCTGTCGCACTGGTTCAACGGGGAGCAGGCGGCCTACCTGGGCGCAGCCAACCTGCTGGGCTACCTGATCGGCGCCGTGCTGGCCGCCCCGTGCGCCGAGCGCTTTGGCGCGGTGCGCGTGCTGACGCTGTCGTGGTGGGCGGTGGCCCTGAGCTTTGCCGCCAGCAGCTGGCCGCAGGGCATGGCGGTTTTCTCCTTCTGGCGCTTCGTGGCCGGGGTGACCGGGGCCATCCTGATGGTGCTGGGGCCGTCCGTGGCGATGAGCGCCGCGCCGCCCGGGCGCCGCGCCTTTCTCGGCCCGCTGATGTTCAGCGGCGTAGGCATGGGGGCGCTGTTTTCCGCGCTGATCGTGCCCGGCCTGATGCCGCTGGGCCTGGGCGCCGTGTGGTGGATGCTGGCCCTGGTCAGCGCCGTGGTCGCCCTGGCCGGGCAAGGGTGCGCCCGCCGCCTGCGCAGCCTGCCGCCGGTGGCGATCACCCCGCAGGCGGCCCCCGGTGCAGCATCCGGCACGGCCCCGCCGTTGTGGACGTGGGTGATCGTGCTGGTGTTCTGCGCCTACATGCTGGACGGCTTCGGCTTTGTCCCGCACACCGTGTTCTGGGTCGATTACCTCACGCGCGAGCTGGGCCTGGGCAGCGGCTATGCGGCCACGCAGTGGGCCTTGTTTGGCCTGGGGGCCATGGCCGGGCCGCTGGCCGTGGCATTCATCGCCCAGCGCTGGGGCTGGTGGCGCAGCATTACCGGGGCGTATCTGCTCAAGGGGCTGGCCATCAGCCTGCCGCTGTTCTGGGTCGGCTGGGTGGGGCACAGCCTGTCCAGCTTTGTCGTCGGGGCGCTGTCGCCGGGCATGTCGGCGATTACCTCGGGGTATCTGATGCAGCTCATCGGCCCGGCGCAGCACAAAAAGATGTGGGGCTACGCCACGGCAGCGTTCGCCCTGCTGCAAGCCACCGCCGGGTATGTGATGGCCTGGATTTACGCCCGCAGCGGCAGCTACCAACTGTTATTCGCCCTGGGCTGCTCGGCGCTGCTGACCGGCTGCGTGCTGGTCGCGCTGACCCGGCCCAAACCAACGCCTCATTCCATTACGAAAGGACTGCCATGACTCCCTGGATGCAACGCCTGGGCCTGCGCCACCCCATCATTCAAGCCCCGATGACCGGCACCGCCACCCCGGAGCTGGTCGCCGCCGTCAGCAACGCGGGCGCTTTGGGCTCCCTGGGCCTGGGCGCCTACGGCCTGGAAAAATCCCGCAGCGAAATCGAACGCACCCGGGCGCTCACCGCCGCGCCGTTCAACGTCAATCTGTTCTGCCACCAGCCGCCCCAGGCCGATGCCCGGCGCGAACAGGCCTGGCTGGACTACCTGGCCCCGGAATTTGCCCGCTTCGGCGCCCAGCCGCCCACGGCCCTGCACGCCATCTATCCCACCGCCCTGGGCAACCAGGCGCTACAGGAACTGATCCTGGCGCAGCGCCCGGCAGTGGTGAGCTTTCACTTCGGATTACCCGAACCCACTTTCCTGGCCGCGCTGCGCGACCAGGGCTGCATCACCATGGCCTGCGCCACCGATCTGGACGAAGCCCTGCACATCGAGCAAGCCGGCATCGACGTGGTGATCGCCCAGGGCGCGGAAGCCGGCGGCCACCGGGGCGTGTTCGACCCGGCACGCGACCAGCACCTGGGCACGCTGGCCCTGGTGCAGCTGCTGGTGCAACGCACGCGCCTGCCGGTGGTGGCCGCCGGCGGCATCATGGACGGCACGGGCATGGCCGCCGCGCTGCAACTGGGCGCGTGCGCGGTGCAGATGGGCACGGCCTTCGTCCCCTGCCCGGAAAGCGGCGCCAATGCCGCCTACCGCGCCGCGCTGCTCGACCCGGCAGTGCCGCGCACGGCGGTGACCAGCGCCATCTCGGGCCGCCCGGCACGCGGGCTGGTCAATCGCTTCCACGCCCTGGGGCAGGCCTACGGCCAGCCGCTGCCCGCCTACCCGCAGGTGTACGACGCCGGCAAGGCCCTGCACCAGGCGGCCAGCGCCCAGGGCTGCCAGGACTTTGCCCCCTTCTGGGCCGGGCAGGGGGTGGCCTTGGCGCGGGCATTGCCCGCCGCCGAGCTGGTGCAGACCCTGGCCACCGAACTGGCGCAGGCGCAAGCCAAAAAAGGCGAATGACGCGCCCTGCGTCATTCGCCATATCACTAATCTATATCAAGACATAGCCAGGAAAGCCCCCATTTTTAAGGGTTTTAACGGACAATCGCCCCCTTGTGGCCGGGGGGCGCTGCCCCTTCCTGCGCCGCAGTTGGCTGGCCCCCGGCGGGTTTGTTGTTGATTCTCTGTTGAATTGTTTATGAGTGCCTTTCACGAAGAACGTGTGTTGTCGGTGCATCACTGGACCGACCGTCTGTTTTCCTTCACCACCACCCGCGACCCCGGGCTGCGCTTTTCCAACGGTCACTTCACCATGATCGGCCTGAAGGTCGACAACAAACCCCTGCTGCGGGCCTATTCCATCGTCAGCCCGAACTGGGAGGAGCATCTGGAGTTCTTCTCGATCAAGGTGCCCAACGGCCCGCTGACCTCGCGCCTGCAGAACATCCAGGTGGGCGACACCGTCATCGTCGGCAAGAAGCCCACCGGCACCCTGGTGACCGACTACCTGCTGCCCGGCAAGAACCTGTACCTGCTGGGCACCGGCACCGGGCTGGCGCCGTGGCTGTCCATCATCCGTGACCCGGACACTTACGAGCGCTACGAAAAGGTCGTCGTCGTGCACGGCGTGCGCCACATCGAAGACCTGGCCTACAAGGACATGCTGGAAAAAGAGCTGCCCGAACACGAGCTGCTGGGCGAGATCGTCAAGGACAAGCTGATCTACTACCCCACCGTCACGCGCGAGCCGTTCCGCAACGAAGGGCGCATTTCCACGCAGATCGTCGAAGGCGTGTTCCCGCAAAAAATCGGCCTGCCCCCGCTGAACCGCGAAACCGACCGCGTCATGCTGTGCGGCAGCCCGGCCATGCTCGACGAGCTGAAAACCATCCTGGAAGAGCGCGGCTTCAACGAAGGCAACACCACCACGCCGGGCGACTTCGTCATCGAACGCGCGTTTGTGGAGAAATAAACCGCCAGCGGTTTTCCCCTCCCCTTCTTTCGCATCAGGCAGCCTCGGCTGCCTGTTTTTTTGTAGCTTCTTCCGCTGTTGAAATAAGATTATTTAATACATTTACACCTGAAATCATTATTTCATCATCGTAAAATGCTATTAAATAGTAAGCATTGACCATCAAAACCCCATGCTGCTGCACTCCGCCTTTCACCTGCCGCGCACCCTGCGCCGCGCTTTACTATCTGCCCTGGCCGTAGGGGCAGTATTGGCGGCCTATTTCCAACTACCGACACTGGCATATTACTGGGGACAAAGCCTGCTGCATGAAACGCAGCTGCGTCCCACATCGCTGTGGCTGCCGGATTACCGCGTCGTGATTCAGGGCCGACCCTTGCAAGGCGTGGATAAAAACCTGTCCGGCCTGACATTCAGCGACAGCACAGACACGCTGTTCGCTACCACCAACAACCCGGCGCAGATCGTGGAGCTGACGGCGGAGGGCGACGTGCTGCGCACCATCCGCGTGCATGGCGCACGGGATACGGAAGGTATCACCCACATCGAAGGCGGGCGCTTCATGCTCTCCGGCGAGCGCCACAACGCGCTGTATACCGTCGATATCGGCCCCGACAGCCGCGAAGTGCAGGCCCGTGAAATGGTGCGGCTGCCGCTGGAGACGCTGCACCACAACCTGGGCGTGGAAACCGTGTCCTGGGATGCGGGGGCGCAGCGTTTGCTGGTAGGCCAGGAAAAATGGCCGCTACGGCTGTGGAGCCTGCACGGTGTGCAGCCCGATATGCTGCCCCCTTTGCCGCACGCCTTGCTATCTACGCCCTCTTCGCCATCTGTGCCATCTGCGTCGCAGATAGCACCTGCCTGGCCCGGCCAGCCCTGGGGTGCACTGTTCATCAACGATCTGGCCTCGGTCACGGCCCACGCGCCCACCGGCAATCTGTTGCTGCTCAGTGAGGAATCTGCCTTGGTCGTGGAATATGACCGCCAAGGTGCGCCCGTCAGCTTGCTGCCGCTGTGGCGCGGTCTGCACGGGCTGGCACGCAAGATTCCCCAGCCCGAGGGACTGGCCCTGGCGCCCGATGGAAGGCTGTTCATCGTCTCCGAACCCAATTTGTTTTACCGCTTTGAGAAGCAGCCTGCGCTGCCAGGCCACTGCTGCGTGCCAGCGGCATCCATGCGTGCCACCTCGTAGAATCATTGGTTTTCTTTCAGGGGGGCGCAACCATTGTGCGGCCTTGTGCGGCACTTGTGTGCATGGTTGCCTGCCAACCCGCGCCCACCTGGGTTTGGCAGATTGTCTGAACGGCTGCGTTCAGTAGGCGAGAAAACATGCGCAATTCCACCCCCATCCCTCCCATGCGTCTCTCCGGCCTGGAGCCGGTGTTCATCGGCGAAGGCAGCCTGTTCGTGAACGTGGGCGAGCGCACCAACGTCACCGGCTCCAAGGCATTCGCGCGGATGATTCTGAACGAGCAGTACGAAGACGCCCTGTCCGTCGCCCGCCAGCAGGTGGAAAACGGCGCCCAGGTCATCGACGTGAACATGGACGAGGCCATGCTCGACAGCAAGGCCGCCATGGTGCGCTTTTTGAACCTGATCGCCTCCGAGCCGGACATCGCCAAGGTGCCGGTGATGGTCGATAGCTCCAAATGGGAAGTGATCGAGGCCGGCCTGCGCTGCCTGCAGGGCAAGGGCATCGTGAACTCCATCTCGATGAAAGAGGGGGTGGACAAGTTCAAGCACGAGGCCAAGCTGATCAAGCGCTACGGCGCCGCCGCCGTGGTCATGGCCTTCGATGAAAAAGGCCAGGCCGACACCTTCGAGCGCAAGATCGAAATCTGCGAACGTGCCTACCGCATCCTGGTCGACGAAGTGGGCTTTGCGCCCGAGGACATCATCTTCGACCCCAACATCTTCGCCATCGCCACCGGCATCGAGGAACACGCCAACTACGCCGTGGACTTCATCAACGCAGTGCGCTGGATCAAGGCCAACCTGCCGGGGGCGAAGATCAGCGGCGGCGTCTCCAACGTCAGCTTCTCCTTCCGGGGCAACGAGCCGGTGCGCGAGGCGATCCACACCGTGTTCCTGTACCACGCCATCCAGGCCGGGATGGACATGGGCATCGTCAACGCCGGCATGGTCGGCGTCTACGACGACCTGGACGCCGAGCTGCGCGAGCGCGTCGAAGACGTGGTGCTGAACCGCCGCGAGGACGCCGCCGAGCGCCTGCTGGAAATTGCCGAAGCCGCCAAGGGTGCCGCCAAGGACGACAGCAAGAAGCTGGAATGGCGCGGCACGCCGGACAACCCCAAGACCGTGGGCGAGCGCCTGTCGCACGCCCTGGTGCATGGCATTACCGACTTCATCGTGGAAGACACCGAGGAGGCCTACCAGCAGCTCGTCGTCCAGGGCGGGGGCCGCCCGCTGCACGTCATCGAAGGGCCGCTGATGGACGGCATGAACATCGTCGGCGACCTGTTCGGCGCGGGCAAGATGTTCCTGCCCCAGGTGGTCAAATCCGCCCGCGTGATGAAGCAGGCCGTGGCCCACCTCATCCCCTACATCGAGGAAGAAAAGCGCCAGCAGGAAGCCGCAGGCATCGACGTTTCCAGCAAGGGCCGCATCGTCATCGCCACCGTCAAGGGCGACGTGCATGACATCGGCAAGAACATCGTCACCGTCGTGCTGCAATGCAACAACTTTGAAGTCATCAACATGGGCGTGATGGTGCCCTGCCACGAAATCCTGGCCAAGGCCAAGGAGGTGAACGCCGACATGGTGGGCCTGTCCGGCCTCATCACCCCCAGCCTGGAAGAAATGCAGTACGTCGCCGGCGAGATGGACAAGGACGAGTACTTCCGCAGCCGCCAGACGCCGCTGCTGATCGGCGGGGCCACCTGCTCGCGCGTGCACACCGCCGTCAAAATTGCCCCGCAATACAACGGCCCGGTCATCTACGTGCCCGATGCCTCGCGCAGCGTGGGCGTGGCGCAAAGCCTGCTGGGCGAAAACCGCACCGCCTACCTGGCCGAAGTCGCCGCCGACTACGAACACGTGCGCCAGCTGCACGCCAAGCGCAAGAAGCAGCCCCTGTGGCCGATCGAAAAAGCCCGCGCCAACCTGCCGCAACTGGACTTTGCCAACCCGCCCCCCGTCACCCCCCGCGCCCTGGGGCGGCGCGTGTTCAAGAACTTCGACCTGGCCGAAATCGCCCAATACATCGACTGGGGGCCGTTCTTCCAGACCTGGGACTTGGCCGGCCCCTTCCCCGCCATCCTCGACGATGAGATCGTCGGCGAAGAAGCCCGCAAGGTCTTTGCCGACGGGCAGGCGATGCTGAAAAAAATCATCGAAGGCCGCTGGCTCACCGCCAACGGCGTCATGGGCCTGTTCCCGGCCAACCGCGTCGGCGACGACATCGTGTTCTACACCGACGAAACGCGCACCCAGGTGCTGATGACCTGGTACGGCCTGCGCCAGCAAACCGAAAAACAGGTGGACGCCGAAGGCCAGTTGCGCCCCAGCCGCTGCCTGGCCGACTTCGTTGCACCCAAGGAATCGGGCATTGCCGACTACGCCGGCATGTTTGCCGTGACGGCAGGCATCGGCAGCGAGAAGAAGGAAAAAGAGTTTCTGGACGCGCTGGACGACTACAGCAACATCATGTTCAAAGGCATCGCCGACCGCCTGGCCGAAGCCTTCGCCGAATGCCTACACCACCGTGTGCGCACCGACCTGTGGGGCTACGGCGCGGGCGAGGCGCTCACGAACGACGAACTGATCGCCGAAAAATACCAGGGCATCCGCCCCGCCCCCGGCTACCCCGCCTGCCCCGACCACACCGCCAAGATCGACCTGTTCAAAACGCTGCAAACCGATGAAATCGGCATGGCGCTGACCGACAGCATGGCCATGTACCCCGCCTCCAGCGTCAGCGGCTTCTACCTGGCGCACCCCCAGGCCACCTACTTCAGCGTCGGCACCATCGGCGACGACCAGGTACAGGACATGGCCCGGCGCCGGGGCATGGATGTGGAAGAACTGCGCCGGCGGCTGGCGCCGAGTTTGGGGTGACGGGTTTCTCCGCAAAAAAATCTGCGGTTTCACCCTTGGTATGCTCTTGATTTCCAAGCTGCTACCGATTGCAAAATCAGGTTTTCAGGCATCTTTACTGCTGAAAACCAACATCAGCCAGCAGTAGCAGCTCATCTTTTTAATCACTAACCGCAGCAGGCGCCTTCTTCACCAGACCAAAGTGCGCCAGCACAGGCAGTAATTCGGGGGTTTTTTCCGACTCCTGGTACAGGTAGCTCAATGCCTCTTCCAGTGCTGAAATGCCGAAAATATCTTTTAGCTTTATCAATTGTGTGATTGCTTTTTCTTGTCTCCCATTTAATGAGAAAATATAGCAAGATTTAACCAAAGAAAATTTTCTTGGAAAACGATTTGCAAAAACATCGACTCTTTCAAGCAAATCTTCACTATATCCAGACTTTAATGGGAATCTAGAAAAATAAACTGTTTCCTTTAATTCATCCAAAAGAATAGCTTGTGATACAGCTTGCACTTCTTCTGGAATAAAATTCTCTTCCATTTTTCGAGTAGCTTCTCGATAATCAGATTCAATAATCAAATAATTATTCCAAAAAGCTACTGTTACCGCCAACCCAATTATTGCAATAATTGCTATCGAATTTTTTGGAGCTGATATTTCAAATTCCCTACTGCGGTGCTGTCCTTCTACGATGCCAAGCAGTAATCCTGCAGGCAACAGCAAAAATAAATACGCATATGGATACTCCAACATACTGTGGATCAAGAAAAACAACAGCCCCAACCATGCAAAAAGACTTTTTACCGTATTTTTTTGGAAAAATAAAGTGCCTAGCCATGCTGAAAATAATACAACAATAATGCCGCCAATCCAGGGACCATTCCAAAGAAGAATATCTAAAACAATATTATGCGAATAATGGTAAAAAATTGCCTCCGGCGCTTGTGCTGAAAGCAAACTATGCGCCAAAGGAATTTGCCCCCAGCCAAATCCATACCACGGCCCATGGGCAATAAAGTAAAGGGCCTGTTTATACATATCCCACCGGTGTGCCTGCGTGGCCCGTTCCAGCACGGAACTGACTGGTGCTTCCAGGAAACTCCCTAATACAGGCAGCATCAGCACAAACCCGACATACACCCCAACCAACAGCAACACATGGCGGGCAGTGGTGCGCAGCGGCATCCGGTGGCTTTGCCAGAGCCAGAAAAACGGCAAAATCGCCGCCACCACCCAAGGGGTTCGAGATTGGGTCAACGCCAAGCCAAAAATCAGTAACAATGCCAGTATCAATGCGAAATAATTTCTGATCTTGTTCTGTTCAAAAAGATAAAACACCCCGGCCAAACCAAATCCGAAAAGGGTAGCGAGATTGTTTGGCTGCCCCAAATTAGCATAAGGACGAGAGCCTCGAATAGGCATAATCCAAGAAATATCTACTCCGTTTGCCAATCCAGTCCATTGAAGCATTGCAATTAAAAAAGATACCAAGCTGCCAATAATAAATACTATTGATAAGATTTTACAAAAATCAATGGAGTTATTTGAGTTATCTCTTATATTACTCCCGATAAAAACACTTAACCCAAAAAGAAAAAAGTAAATAAATGACTCAATCGCATCACCAAAATATAGCAAGACACCAATGGCAAATTGAATTATTGGAATCCATGCAATAACAAAACTCCCCACCAACGGAATGCTAAAATAATATTCTTTTTTATTATTTAAAGAAATTAATAAAATAAATAATGATAGTACCGCTGCAACTTCTTGATGCATCCTCGTCCAAGGTAGAAAGGATATTGGTAAAATCCAACCAATCATCAAGAATATTGAGAATAAAAAATAATTATATTTTAATTTCATAATGGATTTTAAAAACATTTTCCATATAAAAAGCCCACCGCATCCACGGTGGGCTTTAGAAAAAATTTTACAGTCAATTATTGCAGTTTACAGTTCGCATCCGCATCGCAAACGGCGTCCTTATCACCAGGCCCAGCAGCTTTCTTGTTACCTTTTACCTTACCACCATCAGCGGCACTGCCAGTAGATATATCAGTAAAACTGCCGCAAGCACTTGCTGTAACACTGGGTATGTCGCTAGGATTCCCACCTTCAGAACTCCAAACCAGAAGGGCATTGGAAAATCCTTTCGTTTCAGCCAAGCAAGCATTATTTGCAGATTTGGTTGTGTAATTACGATATTGCGGCAAAGCCACAGCAGCCAATATACCAATAATCGCTACGACGATCATCAGTTCGATCAGGGTAAAACCCTTTTGGGCAGAACGCAGGGTGCGCTTCATAGCAAACTCCTTGAAGAGGGATGAAAAATCAAACACATCTCTTCAAGCAAATGCTGTGCCAATTTTTTCACCCCCTGGCGCCAGAGCGTACCGGCTGGGAAAACTGCCAGGCAATGACAAAAACCCACGGTAATGAGTGACGGTTTATGGATGAGGTGACATTTTTTGTCAGTCGCTGGCAGCCAAAGTCAGCGTATCGAAGGCAACGATGTTGCGGCTGTCCCGGCTGAACTCCACGCCGATCAGGTGGATGGGTTCACCCCGGCTGCGGTATTTCTCGGCGTAGTTTCTGTCCTGCAATTGTTGTAGCGCCTTGCCCTCGGGCGCCAGCTCTACCACCTTGAACTCGAACAGGTAAACATGCCCGTCGAAGCGCACGGTCATGTCGATGCGGCCCTGGTTGGTGGCGTCTTCCAGGGTGATGTCGATACCCAGCGCCGCAAAGTGGCTGTAGAACACGCTGGCGTAGAAGCCCTCGTACCGGGCAATGGGGCTGCTGCGGTACCAGTCGTGCGGAATGCTGGCAAAAAAAGCATGGAACAAGTCCCGCATGGCGGGGACGTTGTGCGTCTTGAGCAGTTCGATCAGGCGCAGCCGCTGGCCAAAGGCGGTCATGCCGTCGGCCCCCATGCCCAACAGCAGACTGGCGTTGAGGCTGGCTTCCACTTCCTTGTTGGGGTAGCCCAGGGTGTAGACCCATTGGCCGATGATGGGTTGATCGACGCCGTGGATGGTCAGGTAGCCGGTCTGGAACAGCAGGGCCTCGCTGACGATGTTGTCCACGTCGAAGGTGGAGATCAGCGCTTCGCCCGCATACATCCGCGCAAGATTGGGGGTGAAGTAGCCGCGCTGGGTCAGCAGCTTGATCAGGAAGGTGGGTGTGCCGGTTTCAAACCAGTAGGGGCTGAAGATGCGGTTGCGAAACAGCAGCAGCAAGTCAAACGGGTTGTAGACCGATGTGCCCAGCCAGTTGTAGCCGTTGTACCAGCAGCGGATGTCCTCCCGGTTCAGTCCCGGCAGTTCGGGGGCAAATACGGTGTCGATGTCTTCGTCGGTGTAGCCGCAGATGGCGCTGTAGCGGGGTGAGAGGGTGATGTCTTCCAGATTATTCAGGCCAGAGAACAGGCTGACCTTGCTGAACTTCGATACCCCGGTCAGAAACGCAAAGCGCACATATTGGTCGCTGTCCTTGATGACGGAATAAAAATCCTTGAGTACCTCGCGGATGGCCTGGGCACGTTCAGGGTCTTCGATGCGATCAAGGATGGGTTTGTCGTATTCATCGACCAGGATGACGACGCGCTGGCCGCTGCTCGATTCCAGATGGCGAATCAGCTCGATGAACCGGCTGCGGGCATCGGGGTACTTTTGCGCCAGTCCGCTGCGCTCTTCATGGTGCCGCAGTTGGGCATGCAGGCTTTGCTGCAAGTCCTGCACCGACCCCAGCACACCGCCGCCAAAGCTGAAACGCAGCACGGGGTATTTGACCGACCAGTCCCAGTGCTGCTCGGCGTACAGCCCCTGAAACAGGGCGGCGTTGCCCTCGAACAATTCCTTCAACGTATCCAGAAACAGGCTTTTGCCAAAGCGCCGGGGGCGCGAGAGGAAGAAATGCGTGCCTTGCCGGACAAGTTCAATCGCCAGCGGTGTCTTGTCCACGTAATAGTGTTCGCCGCCCTCGCGGATTTTGGCGAAGGTCTGGATGCCGATGGGGAGTTTCTTGCGTTGCATCGGGCCATTGTAGGAGGGGCGTTTGCGGGCCGATGGCGGCGGCTATAGAAACGCCAGTCGCTGTCGCCTGAGTGCGTCACGGTCGATGCTGGCGGCCAGTAGCGCCATATCTGCCGGGCTGACGCCAAGCGCCGAGAAGTGCGCGACCCATCGATCAACGGTCGCTGCAACCTGCCGGATCAGTTCAATGGCGCGGGGCCTTTTAATGCCGTATTCGTTGATCTGGGTGAGCGCATTTTCAAGGCTGGATTCCGCCCCCATCGTGCCAACAATCAAGGCTTGGTAGCCAAGGTTTTGCAGGCTGGGAACGACGTCATAAGCAGGACTGAGGTCGTAGTAGCCATCCGCCAGGTTGAGGCAGAGGCTGTGGTTGCGCTCGTGGTCGTCGGTGTTGTCCATCAGGATGTTGAAGACCATGCGTTTGAACAGTTCTTCGCGCATGGCGGCTTGCCTGTCCGGGTGGCCCAGGCGCAAAAGGATGGTGGCCAGATTGCCGTAGCTTTGTTCCAGCCCTGCTGCACGCAAGGCGGTATTGGCAGATTGGCAATGCACGCGGTAGGGGCCGATGCGATCAAACCGTTCAATAGTGAGAGCGTGGCGCCGCTTGCCATGGCGCATGGGCAGCGGCAACACGGCGGTGTTGGCTACGTGCAGCCCAGTTTGGACGGCCAGCGTCATGGTGGCGTGTTCGATGAGTGGGGTGTCGACGGGGTCATCCACTTCGCTGAATTTGATGACGCAGGGGCCGTTATCCGTTTGCAGCAGTGCTTTGGGCCGTGCGCCGCCCAGGGTGACGCCGGGCTGGATGAGGCGCTGAATTTCTGCGGTGATCGGGGCTTGGGTCTGGACGTTTTCCACCGCTGCTGCAAGCTGGGCCAGATCCGCTAGATGTGGATAAGGGCTGAGACGGCGGGGGATGTATTGGTCTGCCGAGGTGGAAATGCCCAAGGCGCCAAAACGGTCATCTCCCGCAAAGAGCAGCATTTCCAGAATGGACAGGCGTGCAGGTCGATCGATGTGGCGGATGATGCGTTCACCCCAGCGGTCGGGTCGGGCATCGTCGATCGCGCCTGGGGCTGTGTTGTTTTCACCAGCGCTGAAAACTTGCCCCCGGATGATGGGCATGTCTTCGCTCAGAACCTGTTCACGATCTCAGCGCGAAGGCGTGCGGGATGTGGATCGGGATGGGCTGCCAGGCGCAAACCGCAGCCGTAGCGGTGCTATGGCGAGGATTTGCAACGACGCAGAGCGCCCGAGGCCACGACTGCACGCCCGCGTGGAGATCGTGAACAGGTTCTCAGGGCGAAGTGCCACCATTGCGGCGTGTAGACGAAAGTGGCGCAATCTTTGACCAGCGCGGAGAGGCTGACTTCTCCCACCAGCGTGGGGGCCGTTGGATTGACCATGGCCCACACATAGAGCTGGTCTTGGGGCACATAGGTGCGTGGAGACACTGCATGGCTTGCGAAGGCTGTCATTTCCTGTCGTGTCCTGTCATTTCTTTTCAGGGCCTGATTGGCCCAGCAGGGCGGCCAGGCCAGCGGCGGCTGATGAGGCAGGGGGCTGCTGATTTGCCGGGGTGGATACGGATACCTGGGGCGTTCCAAAAGCGATCGGGGCAAGCGGCGCGGGCCTGGCAGCCTGTTTGCGTTTGCCCTGCGCCTTGGCAACTTCTTTCTCCAGCGCCGCATGATCGTTTTGCGGCGCGATCAGGTCGGCCAGCCCGGCCGCCTGATTGACAAGCCATAGGCACATTACGTACGAGGCCATGGCAACGGATGGGTCGCCACGTTCGATACGTGCCATGGTCGGTTGTGATATGCCCAGTTTCCTGGCCCACTGCGCTTGAGATTCGCCGCGCCGCTTGCGGGCAATGACGATGTTTTGCGCAAGCTGCTCAATCTGCCTGAGTACGGCTTGCGGGTAGTTGGCGGGTGGGGTGTTTTGGCGCGGCATTCATTGATATTATTGTTTTTGCAAAAATATGCAAATCTATGAATCAATTCCCGCTACAGGGCCTTGAACACGCCCTCACAGCGCCAGTTCATACCCCACCGTCAGCGGCGCATGGTCGGAGAATTTTTCGCCCTTGTAGATATTGCTGCTGCGGGCCAGCGTGGCCAGGGCCGGGGTGGCCAGGTGGTAGTCGATGCGCCAGCCGACGTTGTTGGCATAGGCCTGGCCGCGATTGCTCCACCAGGTGTAGCCGGCGTCGGTGGCGTCCGGCTCCAGGCGGCGGTAGACGTCGTGCAGGCCACCGCTGGTTTTGTCCTCGGCCAGCAGCATGTCCATCCAGGCGCGTTCTTCGGGGGTGAAGCCGCTGTTTTTCTGGTTGCTGCGCCAGTTTTTGATGTCCTGCTTAGTATGGGCGATGTTGATGTCGCCGCACAGGATGAAGTCACGCTCCTGCTTCATCTGCATCAGGTGGCGGTGCATGGCGTCCAGGAAGCGGAACTTGGCGCTTTGCCGCTCTTCGCCCGACGAGCCGCTGGGAAAGTAGCTGCTGATGATGGAGAGCTTGCGCTGCGGCGTATCGAAACGGGCTTCGATGTAGCGGCCCTCGGCATCGAATTCGGCGTTGCCGAAGCCGACGATGACGTCGCTGGGCGCATAGCGGCTGTAGATGCCGACGCCGGAGTAGCCCTTTTTCTCGGCGCAGTGAAACCAGCCGGGCAGGCCAGCCAGCATCTCGAAACGTCCGGCGATATCCGGCTGCTGGGCCTTCAGCTCCTGCACGCAAATACAATCCGGGTTCATTGACGCCAGCCAGGATTCCAGCCCTTTGGTGGTGGCAGAGCGGATGCCGTTGAGGTTCAGGCTGGTGAGTTGAAACAGAGAAGAAGTATTCATGACCAATCAAAAGATCGCACCGACGGCGGACACCGCCGCCCTGGCGCAAGAGTTCGTGGAATTTGCCGTACAGGCCGGGGTGCTGCGCTTTGGCGAGTTCAAAACCAAGGCCGGGCGGATGAGCCCGTATTTTTTCAACGCAGGCTTGTTTGACGACGGTGCCAAGCTGGCACGCCTGGCGCAATTTTATGCACAGGCGATTGTTGCCAGCGGCATCGAATTCGACATGGTGTTCGGCCCCGCCTACAAAGGCATTCCCCTGGCCGCCACCGTTGCCGTCGAACTGGCCCGCATGGGCAGGAACGTGCCCTTTGCCTATAACCGCAAGGAAGCCAAGGACCATGGCGAAGGCGGCACCCTGGTCGGGGCGCCGCTCAAGGGGCGGGTACTCATCATCGACGACGTGATGAGCGCAGGCACTGCGGCCCGCGAATCGATCGCCCTGATCGGAGCGGCGGGCGCTACGCCGCACGCCGTGGCGATTGCCCTGGATCGCCAGGAAATGGCCACGGAAAACGGCCAGGACGTGCCCCACAGCGCCGTGCAATACGTGCGCCAGCAACTGGGTCTGCAAGTGTGTGCAATTGCTACACTGGCGGACTTGCTGGCCTATCTGGCCACCCAGGCCGATGGCGGCGCTGCGATGGCCGAACACTATCAACGGGTGGCGGCCTACCGCCAGCGCTACGGGGTGCAGCAATAGAAATAAACCAAGGTGCGAAAGCGGGGCAAAAACACATGCGTTATCACTTCGCGGTCGGTTGTTTGGCAATGACGGTGCTGGGCGCCGCCGCCGCGCAGAGTGTTGGCGTGTACACCTGCACCGACGACCATGGCCGCCGCCTGGTGGCCGACCGCCCCATCCCCGAGTGCCTGGACCGCGAGCAGCGCGTACTGGGCCCCAGCGGCGTCGAACGCACGCCACGGGCGCCCGTCCCCACCCAGGCCGAGCTGGAACGGGCCGCCCAGGAAAAGCAGCGCCGGTTGCAGGAACAGGAACGCATCCGGGAGCAGCACCGCATCGACCAGGCGCTGCTGCTGCGCTACCCGGACAGCGCCGCACATGAGGCCGAGCGCCTGCAGCAGGTGCAGCATCTTGACGAGTTGCAAACACTGGCCCGCGCCCGCCTGCAAGACCTGGAGCAGGCCTACGTTCAGGCGCAGAAAGACCTGGCGGCCCAAGGCAACACCCCGCAGCCTGCCGCCAGGAAGGCCGTGCAAGCCGCCCAAGCCGCCGTGCTGGGGCAAAAACGCTCCATCGAGGCCAACGAAATCAATCGCCAGCGCATCATGCTGCGCTTCGACGACGAGGCGCGACGGCTGGAAAAACTCTGGGCGGGCACGCAGCCCTGACCCCACTCCCCGCTGCCGCCTACTGCAAGGTGCAGGCGTTGCGCTGTCGCAGCTCTGCCCACGAGCGGCCATCCAGGCCGGGATTGGTGCTGCCGGGCCAGTCCGGCTGCGCAAGCAGCGCTCCATACCCCACGGCGCGAATCGCCGTCTCGGCCAGAAGGGCATTGGTGTGCTCTGCCGCCGGGGCTGGCCCGTCTGCCGGTGGTTGCAGGGCAAAGTCGGGCAATACGCTGGCGTGCTGCGTGCGGATGGCGGGATTGGCCCAGACGAGCATGGGCACTTCCAGGCTGCTCAGACCGGCGCCGTGGCGGTAATCCTCCGCGCAGGGCGGCAGCAGCACGCCGTGATCGCTGGTATAGAGCAGCAAGGCGCTGCGGTTCGTGCTGGCCGCCGCCAGCAACTCCGTCCACTGCGCCAGCAGATCGCTGCTGTAGCGCACGCTGCTGTCGTAGGCATCGGCCAGGGGGCGGTAGCCCAGGGGCGTGCGCTCTTGCGGCAGCGGATGGCTGCCATAGGTATGCAGAACGATCAGCTTGCGGGGCGCAGGATCGGCCAGAGCATCACGCAGGCTGGCCGTCAGCACCTCGTCAAGATCGCCGTTGCCCACTTTCTGGTACACCGTGCTGGAGCGGCGCAGGGCGTAACTGAAGAAATCTTCCTGGGCGCTGAAAAACCGCGAATTGGTAAACGCAAAGGTTTTGTACCCCGCGTGCCGGGCCAGATCGATGAACGACGGCGCCTGGCGTGCCGTGCTGTCCCGTGCCGACATGCCGGTCAGCATGAACGGCAGCGCAGCAGCGGTATTCCAGCCCTGGGCCAATACCGTCGTCACGGCCATGTCGGGCAGGCTGGCCAGCGGCGCATTGGTATCGCCCCCCTGGTAGCCCAGCAGCGACCAGCGCTGCGCCGTGGCGCTTTCCCCCAGCACGACCACCACGGTATCCACCTGAGCGCCGGAATCTGCCGGTGCAACAGGCAGGAGCGGCGGCTGAAAAAGGCCGTTGGCAATCTCCTGCTGGCGCATGGTTGCACGCACCATGTGCAAGGGATAAAGGCTTTTGGCCTTGCGCATGAACGTATTGGCGTTGAGCTGCTGCACCAGCACATACACCAGCACCAGTGCCCAGAACAGCCCGGCCCCTTGCCAGACTCTGCGCAGCAGCAGGGACGAGCCACGCAACCCGGGCAGCGTGCGCCAAAGCGTATGGCCCGCCCATGCACAGGCCAGCAGCCAAAGGCCTACCGCCATCCAGGCGCTGCCGGGAACGGTGGGCAGAAACTCCACCGTTTCCCCCGGAGTGGTGCGCAGCATGGTCGCGAGGAAAAACTCATCGGCCAGAGCACCGAAAAAACTGGCATGAACGATATTCAAACAGCCCAGCAACGCCAGCCCGCCGAACACGACAGGTTGCATCGGGCGCAGCAACAGCAGCGGTGAAAAACACCATGCAGCCAGCAGGAGGTGTGCCACCGATGCGACCGACACCCCTGGCAGCAAGCTGGGAATGAAAAAAAGCAGCCAGGCGGCCAGCACCCGCCCGGTCTTGATGCGCATCCGATTCATGGAGTGGTTTTTAATAAAAAATGGCCTGAACGCTTATCCAACAAGCGCAAACAGCTATCAAAATCAGGATAGAAAACCACGCTCGACCTGCAATTGCGCCACCTGCGCCATGATGCGTCGCTGTACCTTGCGCACGTAGTGACCGTTGATCCGGGCGCTCATTGCCCGGATGGGAATCAGCAACTTTTCTCCAATGCCGTCCACCAGCACGAACTCGGGTTGTTCGCTGCGGCTTTCGGTGTACATCAGCCCCGCAATGTTCACCTCTCCAAAGACGATGTGCAGGCGCACGCAATCGTCGAAGAAGCGTTCCAGCGCCTCGTAATGCCTGGACTGCAACGGGGTATCGCGGGCCAGGGCTTCCAGCGTCCAGCCCTGGCCGTCAGGGCCGGTGATTTTTTCCGTCACCAACCCCAGGCCATGGTCGGTAGCGACCAGGCCACAAGGCGTTTCGACCGGAAAGGTGAATTGCCCGGTGCCGTAGTGCGTCTTGCACAATTGCAGGTACTGGATGATTTCGCGGCGGAATTGGCGGTAAATGCCCTGGTGCAGATTCCGCTTCAACCACCCATGCCTGGCAAAACCGCCGTCACTGGCAACGATCGCGGGCTGGACGGTTTTTATGATTTGGCCGGCATGAACCGGATGCTGGTAAATATCCTTGATGGTTCCATTGCCAATTTTTCGGAGATTTTTAATTTCCAGCACCATGGTACGCCCAGCCTTTATTCGAGAATCTTGCACTGCAATACAGCCAGCACAGCATGATGATGAAGAAGTTATATTCTCTGGCATTCCACAGGGAGGCATTCACAAGGCTGTCCCCAATGAATATGGCAATGAATCCCATGAACAGCGGGCGGTATTTGGGATGGTTCCAGGCAGCCCAGACCAGGGTGGCCAGCAGCGCCAGGAACCAGGCGAAACCAAGAATGCCCATTTCGGTGAAGAAGAACAGGAATTGATTATGCGGCGTGCGGTCGCCCACATTGCACCATGCCGGTTCGGGGGCTTTTTCGCACCATTTGACGCCATGGCTGCCCAGGCCCCAGCCGGTCAGGGGGCGTTCTTGAATCAGTTCGATGGATTTCATCCACATATACCAGCGTGCGCCGATACTGGTGAGTTTGGGCGCTTCCTGGGCGTTCACCTGCTCGAAAATCAGAATGGTTTCCTGCCTGGCCTCCTGATAACGGGTTTGTATGCCTTTGGATGTATTGAATGCCGTCACGCCGGCAATAAAGACCAGGGCCAGGCTGATGATGGAAAGTTTCTTGGGCAGACGGAATACGATGTAGGCAGACACTCCCAGGAACAATGCGAGATACCCTGTGCGCCCAGCAGACAGGTAGAGTGTGGAGGTGGCAGCCAAAACGATGGCCAGAATCAGCAAAAGATTGATGAACATTTTCTTTTCCTTGCCGATCATGTCGATGCACAGCAGGGCAAAAAACGACATCATGATATTCTGGGTGATATAATTTCCGAAAACGGTATGGTCTCCACCCCAGCCCAGGTTTTTATTGCTTGACCAGGGTAGATTGAACCAGATACTCAAATAGGTAGATACCAGCACGAAAATCATGCCGATAAAAAATCCCTGCATACAGCGCTGGCGTGTTTTGTCGTCGGCCAGCAGCGGGAGCAGTACCACGGCAAGGGCTATTTTCAGGTATTTCTTGAAATTTTCACCCAGCGTGCCACTCCATGGCGAAAGGCTGTAAGTGGAGGTTATTATTATCAGAGCCAGAAGAGCAAGCAGAACAAGTACGAGGGGTTCTTTCTTGACTTGGGCAAGGGTCGATTTTATTTTGGGCAATGCAAGAACAATCGCCAGCGTATACCCGACATTGTGCAGTGCCAGCGAAAATGGCAGCGTCAGATAACTGAAAACAAGAAAAAATACCGCCAACGTATTTATGGTTTCCAGGTAATTTTCTTTTGCAAAAGGTTTTGACTTCATGAAAATCATTGTTAACTTCATCAATTTGGAGAAGGACGACGAGCGATGCAAAAGAATGCAGGCGCAGCTCGAAAATATCGGTTTTCCTGTGGAAAGGTTTTCTGCAGTATGGTGGAACGATCTGACGCCTGCGGCGCAGGAGAATTTATTTTCCAGCAGTAAAAACGCTCTACAGTATTACAAGCCTTTGGCAAATGGAGAAAAGGGATGCTACGCCAGCCATATTCACGTATGGCGCAAGCTATTGGCCAGCGATGCGCAGGCCATGGTGGTGCTGGAGGACGACGTGCGGCTGCATACCGATTTTTCCGAAGTGATTCATGGCATTGCCCGGATCGGGCAGCCGTGGGACATGATCAAGCTGGTGGGCCGCAGCCAGGAGAAGGTGCGGGCCCAGCGCCCTCTGGTGGCGGGCCATGGCTTGATTCAGTACGCGCGGGTGCCAAGTCTGACGGCCGCGTATGTTATCAGCCGGGCCGGGGCGGAAAAGCTGCTGCGCACCCGGGTGCCTTTTGGCCGTCCGGTCGATGTGGATCTGCGCTTCTGGTTTGAAAACGATCTGCATGTTTTCGGGGTGCTGCCTGCGGCGGTGTCCCTGGATGACACCAGCGAAATCAGCAGCATCTGGCAGCAGCGCTCCGGCCTGACATTGCCGCAGCGCTGGCGCAAGTTCTGCATGAAGCTGCAACTGGCCTGGGGCAACGCCAGGGCACGGCAGCCGCAGTTGCCGTTGAGCTGAAAGAATCCGGCTAGCTATTGATAAAAGAGCTGTTACTTCTGTTTATTCAATGATTTCAGGTATTTTTGTATCTGAAATTGTTTAAATACCAGCGGTACCAGCTCTTTTTTTCGGAGATTTTGAGGTTATCGCTTTGGTGCTGCCATTGTGGGAAGCAACGGTGCCTCCAGCAGCGCCTGATAGCGCTGCCCCATCTGTTCACGACCATAGCGGGCCAGGGCGGTGCGGCGGGCCTGGGCGCCAAGCTGGGCGGCTTGCTGTGGGTGGGTAAGCAGTTGCTGTAGCGCCTGGGCCAGCGCGGGGGCGTCCTGATGGGGGACGAGCAGGCCGTCGGCGGTGTCTTCAATCACTTCTTGCAACCCGACGACGCGGCTGCCGATGCAGGCGCAGCCGGCAGCCATACCCTCCATCATGGACAGGCCCAGCCCCTCCCAATGGGTGGACAGCACGCAGACTTGCACCCGCGCGAGGCGCTGCGGCAGATTATCGACGTTGCCCAGGAAGTGGACTTGGTCGTCCAGCCCCAGCGTGTGGGTGAGGTGTTCGGCCTGTTTGCGCAGCCGTGCGCTCCCCCCGCCGGCCAGATACAGCGTCGGCTGCAAGCCTTGTGTTTTGAGTATCGCCAAGGCACGGATCAGCGTGGCATGGTCTTTTTGCCGGGCGAAGCGGGCGGCCATGAGGATAGCTGGCTCGCGCTGCTGCCAGTCGGTGGGGATGAGGCTGTCGGGGAATTTCTCCAGCGCAATGCCGTTGAGGATGGCAATGCAGCGTTCGGGCGGAAAACCGCGCTCGATCAGGGCGGCCCGTACACCTTCGGAGACGCCGATACTGGCCTGCGTGGCGGGGGCCAGGGCCAGCGCCTGCTGCAAGCGGCGGGGCGTATAGCGCTCGCGGCTGTTGTGTTCGACGTGGAAGATGCGCGGCACGCCTTCGGCCACGGCGGCCTGACGGCCCCAGATGTGGTCGCTGAAGCCGTGGGCAAAGACGGCATCGGGCCGCCATTCGCGGATGATGCGCCGCAGCTCCCGCACGGTGAGTACGTGCAGCCAGTTGGAGACGACACGCACGTCCAGCCCCTGGTCACGCAGAGCCTGCACGCGCTCGGCGCTGGTGTTGCGTTTGCGCCGCAGCACCAGCAGCACCTGCGTGCCGGGCGTGCGCCGGGCGGCCAGGCACAGGTCGATGGCGACCTGGGTCGCGCCGGAAAAGCCGCCGGTGACAAAGTGCAGGATGCGCATGGAACCGAGAGGGAAAAGAAGGCAAGAAAAAAGGGCTTGGCAAGGCCAGCCCTTTGGCGGTTCTTAGTGCCCGCCCTTGAACACTTCGCCCGCTTTCAATTGGTAGACGGTGCCGCAGTAGGGGCATTTGCCTTTGCCGTCGTGGCCGACGTCGATGTAGACGCGCGGGTGGCTGTTCCACAGCTTCATGTCGGCCTTGGGGTGGGGGCAGTAGAAGTCGCCAGCGGGGTTGAGGTCGTGGGCGGTGAGTTCTACGGCAGCGGGAGCGGTGACGGTCATGCGGGTGTCTCTTTCTGGAGGAATCTGGACAAATCTGGCCGGAGGCGGTCAAGCGCCGGATTTTAGAGCGTGCTTGTGGTGCTGGGGCGGTGTTTACTCCAGGCCGCGCAGGGTGTCCATGGCTTCATCGACGCGCTCGACGGCGTGGATGGTCAGGCCCGGGATGGCTTTTTTCGGCGCGTTGGCCTTGGGCACGATGGCGGTGGTGAAGCCGAGTTTGGCAGCTTCCTTCAGGCGCTCCTGGCCGCGCGGGGCGGGGCGGATTTCGCCGGCCAGGCCGACTTCGCCAAAGGCGATGAAGCCGCGCGGCAGCGGTTTGCCGCGCAGGCTGCTGGTGATGGCCAGCATGACGGCCAGGTCGGCCGCCGGTTCGCTGATGCGCACGCCGCCAACGGCATTGACGAAGACGTCCTGGTCGGCGCAGGCGACACCGGCATGGCGGCTGAGGACGGCCAGCAGCATGGCGAGCCGGTCGCGCTCCAGCCCGACGGACAGGCGGCGCGGCGCGGGGCTGCCGCCATCGACCAGGGCTTGAATCTCGACCAGCAGCGGGCGTGTGCCTTCCAGGGTGACGAGGACGCAACTGCCGGGCACGGGTTCGCTGTGCTGGCTCAGAAAGATGGCGCTGGGGTTGCTGACGCCCTTCAGGCCTTTTTCCGTCATGGCGAAAACGCCGATTTCGTTCACCGCGCCAAAGCGGTTCTTGATGGCGCGGATGAGGCGGTGCGGGCTGTGCGTGTCGCCCTCGAAATACAGCACGGTATCGACCATATGCTCCAGCACGCGCGGCCCGGCCAGTGCGCCTTCCTTGGTGACGTGGCCGACCAGGATGACGGTGATGCCGGTGCTTTTGGCCATGCGCGTGAGGTGGGCGGCGCATTCGCGCACCTGGGCGACGGAGCCGGGGGCGCTGGAGAGCTGGTCGGAGTAGATGGTCTGGATGGAGTCGATGACCACCACGGCGGGCTGGGCCGCTTCGACGGTGGCAAGGATTTTTTCCAGCTGGATTTCCGCCAGCAGATTGACCTGGCTGCCGTCGATGCCCAGGCGGCGCGAGCGCAGGGCGACCTGGGCGCCGCTTTCTTCGCCAGTGACGTAGAGCGTGGGCAGGCCGTTGCGTTGCAGCGCATCCAGCGCTTGCAGCAGCAGGGTGGATTTGCCGATGCCGGGGTCGCCGCCGATCAGCACCACGCCGCCTTCGACCACGCCGCCGCCCAGCACGCGATCCAGCTCGCTCAAGCCGCTGGGGGTGCGGGCAACGTCCTGCGCCTCGATGGCCGAAAGCGGGGTGACGGGCTGGGCGTTGGCCAACCCGGCGTAACCCTGGGGTGCGCCCAGGCGGTTCTTGCCGCCGCTGGCGCTTTCAGCGACGGTTTCCACCAGGCTGTTCCAGGCGCCGCAACTGGGGCATTTGCCCAACCAGCGCGGGGTGGTGCCGCCGCAGGCGTTGCAGGTGAAGAGGGTTTTTTCTTTGGCCACGTTGCTTGAGAAAATGAAGCTTGTTCCGCAGACAAACAAACGATTTCAGAATGAAAACTATCTGAAATCGTTTTAATAGAAGCGGAAGAAGCTATTGATTTTTAATCATCGCACCTGTGGCACTGGCGCCGCAAGGGATGGGGGTGTCACCCCTGATCATGCACCAGCAGGTCGGCGGTGATTTCGCTGACGTTTTTCACGCTGGTCAGCGTCATGGCAACGCGCATTTCCTTTTCCAGCAGGTCGAGCAGGTTGGTCACGCCGGCTTCACCGTCGGTGGCCATGGCGTAGACGAAGGCGCGGCCGATCATGGTGCAGTCCGCGCCCAGGGCGAGCATCCGCACGATGTCCAGGCCGTTGCGCACGCCCGAGTCGGCCAGAATCTTGATCTGCCCCTTGACCGCATCGGCGATGGGCGGCAGGGCGCGGGCCGAGGACAGCACGCCGTCGAGCTGGCGGCCACCGTGGTTGGAGACGATGATACCGTCCGCGCCGAAGCGCACGGCGTCCTTGGCGTCCTCGGGGTCGAGGATGCCCTTGATGACCATCGGGCCTTGCCAGAAATCGCGAATCCACTCCAGGTCTTTCCACGAGATCGAGGGGTCGAAGTTCGCGCCCAGGTAGCCCATGTAGTCTTCCAGGCTGACGTTCTGGCCCTTGTAGGCCGAGATGTTGCCCAGCGTGTGCGGGCGGCCCAGCAGGCCGACGTTCAGCGCCCAGTGCGGATGCGTGACGGCCTGCAGGTAGCGGCGCAGGGCGGCGTTGGGGCCGCTCATGCCCGAGTGTGCGTCGCGGTAGCGGGCGCCGGGGGTGGGCATGTCCACGGTGAACACCAGGGTGGAGACGCCGGCGGCCTGGGCGCGTTCCAGCGCATTTTTCATGAAGCCCCGGTCTTTCAGCACGTAGAGCTGGAACCACATCGGGCGCTTGAGCCGGGGCGCGACCTCCTCGATGGGGCAGACCGAGACGCTGGACATGGTGAAGGGAATGCCCTTCTTGTCCGCCGCGACGGCAGCCTGCACTTCGCCCCGGCGGGCGAACATGCCGGTCAGGCCCACCGGGGCCAGGGCGACGGGCAGGGACAGCTTCTCGCCGAACAGCTCGATGCTGGTGTCCAGCTGGCTCATGTCCTTCAAGACGCGCTGGCGCAGGGCGACCTCTGCCAGGTCGCTGACGTTGCGGGCCAGCGTTTTCTCGGCATAGGCGCCGCCGTCGATGTAGTGAAACAGAAAGGGCGGCAGGCGCTTTTGTGCGGCGGCGCGGTAGTCGGTCGTGGAAGAAATGATCATGAAAACGTTCCCTGGATTGGCGGCAGCGCCTGCCACGATGATGGCCGCCAATGGTAGGCCGGGGCATTGGCGTTAGCCCGCCTTTGCCGCCGCCTTGCAAAAATTTCATGGGAGGCCAAAACGGCCTCAAACGGGCCTCAAACGGTGCAGACCACTTCCAGGTCCCAGCCCTGGCGCTCGGCCTGGGCGGCCAGCGCCTGCAACTGCGGCAGCAGCGTGGCGGCCATGTCCAGCGCCAGTGTCACCACCAGGCTGCGCTGGCCGGGCCAGTCGGCGCTGCTGGCGTCCAGTTGCCCCGCCAGGGCCGCCGCAGTGGCCGTATCCGGCGCCTGCGCCCACAGGATGACGCCGTCCACCTGGGGCAGGGCGCTCAACCGCGCATGGGCGCTGCGCAGCCGTGCAGGCGCAAAACCCTGCGCCCCGGCCCCCAGCAGTACCTGCAGGGGCTGCTGGCTTTTGTGCGCGGCCAGCCAATCGATGTGGGCGTCGCACGCCACGGCAGGCCACAGCCCCAGGCGCGAACACAGCTCCAGCGCCCGGGCGTCGGCCACGCCCGGCAGCAGCGCGATCGGGCCGCGCCAGCCCAGGCGGCGCAGTTGTCCGGCAGTGGCCACGTCCTGCACGGCAAAACCTTCGGCAGCGTGCAGGATTGAAAAATTTTTTGCGACCAACCCATCCTGCGCGGACAGGCCGCCCCACAGCCGTGCCTGGGGCAGCGCGGCAGACAGCATCGGCAACGGTGCAGTGGCGCAGGGCGCAGCGTGGGAAGAAGCGGCAGGGTCGGTCATGGCAGGGGTTCCGGCAAACGGCGGATTCTGACACTGGGCTGCGTGATATAACCACCCGTCTTTTTTCTTACAGGGGTGCCGGGCCTGCCATCACGCCGATCACGCAGGCTGGGCGGGTTTCTTATTGCATGAAGCGCGGTTTCTACACCATCATGGCGGCGCAGTTTTTCAGCTCGCTGGCCGATAACGCCCTGTTTGTCGTCGCCGTGGAGCTGCTGCGCGGCACTGGTGCCGGCGAATGGCAGCAAGCCGCCCTGGTGCCGATGTTCGCCTTGTTCTACGTGGTGCTGGCGCCCTTTGTCGGCGCATTTGCCGATGCCATGCCCAAGGGGCGGGTGATGTTCATCAGCAATGCCATCAAGGTGCTGGGCTGCCTGCTGATGCTGTGGGGCACGCATCCGCTGCTGGCGTATTCGCTGGTCGGTTTGGGCGCTGCGGCGTATTCCCCGGCCAAGTACGGCATCCTGACCGAGCTGCTGCCCCCCTCCCAACTGGTGCGGGCCAATGGCTGGATCGAGGGGTTGACGATTTCCTCCATCATCCTGGGCGTGCTGCTGGGCGGCCAACTGGTCGGGCCGGCCATTGCCCCCTATCTGCTGGGCCTGGGCGTCCCTGGCGCAGGCAGTGCGGCCAAGGCGGCGATTGCCGTGCTGGTGCTGGTCTATGCCGCAGCGGCCTTGTTCAACCTGGGGATTCCGCGCACCAAGGCGCCGTTGATGCCGTTCTGGCACAACACCCACCAGAACGGTACCGGTCTGGCCGGGTTGTTGCAGGATTTCTGGCGTTGCAACCGTAGCCTGTGGAGCGACAAGCTGGGGCAGATTTCGCTGTCGGCCACCACGCTGTTCTGGGGGGTGTCGGGCAATCTGCGCTATATCGTCCTGGCCTGGGCGGCAGTCGCGCTGGGCTACAACACCACCCAGGCGTCCGCCCTGGTCGGCGTGGTGGCGCTGGGCACCGCTGCCGGCGCCGTGCTGGCCGCCATACGCATGCGGCTGCAGTACGCCACGCGGGCCATTCCCGTCGGCATCGCCATGGGCTTGCTGGTGCTGGCCATGAACTTCATCCACCAGCTCTGGGTGGCGGTGCCCTTCCTGATCATGCTCGGCGCCCTGGGCGGCTATCTGGTAGTGCCGATGAACGCGCTGCTGCAACACCGGGGGCACTGCCTGATGGGCGCGGGCCGTTCGATTGCGGTGCAAAACTTCAATGAGCAGATCGCCATCCTGAGCCTGGGGGTGCTGTACAGCCTGGCGTCGCTGCTGGGGCTGACGGCCTACGGCGCGATCACTGCCTGCGGCCTGCTGGTCGCCATCTGCATGTGGCTGATCGGGCGCTGGTACGTCTACAACTGCCGCAATTTCGGGGGCGAGATGCGCAAGCTCCTGACCATTGCCCGCAGCGACAAGCACGAATAGCCGCCGAACCGCCCTTTGCGCCTGACGGCATCCAACCCCGCTGCGTTTGCAACCGCCATGTCCCTTCGCTTTGCCCCGCATGTCGCTTTGACGCTGAACGCCCTGGTGTGGGGGCTGTCCTGGTGGCCGTTCCAGACCATGCTGGCCGCCGGGCTGGCCGCGCCCTGGGCCACGGCGCTGATGTACGCCGTTTTGCTGGCCGCCATGGGCGTGCTGGCTCCGGGCGCCTGGCGGCACCTGCGCCACGACCGAGCGCTGTGGCTGCTGGCGCTGGCGGCGGGGCTGACCAATGTGGCGTTCAACACCGCCATGTCCTTTGGCGACGTGGTGCGGGTGATTCTGCTGTTCTACCTGATGCCCGCCTGGGCCGTGATGCTGGCCTGGCGTTTTCTGGGCGAGCGCCCCTCCCGCATGGCCGTGCTGCGCCTGGTGCTGGCGTTTGCCGGCATGGCCCTGGTTATCCTGCCGACGGGGGCGCAGGGCTGGCAGCGCCTGGGCAGCGATTTTTCGGTGGCCGATGGCCTGGGGCTGTTTGCCGGCATCTGCTTTGCCATTACCAACGTCACGCTGCGCCACCCCAGCGCGGCCCCGGCATCGGCCCGCATGCTGGCGATGTTTGCCGGCTGCATGGGGATGGGGCTGCTGTCCGCGCTGCTGGGCTGCGCCGTGGGGTGGCTGCCGGGGCTGCCGCCCGTGAATGCGGTGTGGGTCGTGGCCGTGCTGGGCATGGCCGCCTTGGTAGCCGGTGGCAATTGGGCATTGCAGTTTGGCGCGGCCCGCCTGCCGACGGCGACGACCTCGGTCATCATGCTGTCGGAAGTCCTGTTTGCCAGCGGCTCGGCCTGGCTGCTCGGGGCCACGCAGCTGACGGCGCAGATGCTGCTGGGCGGCGGCCTGATCGTGGGCGGCGCCCTGCTGGCCGCGCTCGCCCCGTAGGGGGTAGTAGCAAAGCAGGGCGGGGGCTTGCCCTACACTTTGGGCCATCCGATTCGACACTTTCCCCTCCTGCCATGAACCAACTGGACGCTTTGAAACAGGTCACCACCGTGGTGGCCGATACCGGCAATTTTCAACAACTGGCGCAGTTCCGGCCCCAGGACGCCACGACCAACCCCTCGCTGATTCTGAAAGCCGTGCAGCAGCCGCAGTACGCGCCTTTGCTGCAGGAAGTGGTGCAGCGCTTCGGCACCGCGTCCCTGGACGAGCTGATCGACCGCCTGCTGGTGCGCTTTGGCGGCGAAATCCTGGCCGTCGTGCCGGGCCGCGTGTCTACCGAAGTGGATGCCCGGCTGTCCTTCGACACCAGCGCCACCGTGACCCGTGCCCAGCGCCTGATCGAGCTGTACCAGGGCGCCGGGGTGCCCATCGACCGGGTGCTGATCAAGATCGCCGCCACCTGGGAGGGCATCGAAGCCGCCCGCATTCTGGAGCAGCAGGGCATTCACACCAATCTGACGCTGCTGTTCTCCAAAGTGCAGGCCATCGCCTGCGCCCAGGCCAGGGTGCAGCTGATCTCGCCCTTTGTCGGGCGCATTTACGACTGGTTCAAAAAGCAGGCCGGCAGCCAGTGGGACGAAGCGGCCATGGCCGGGGCCAACGACCCCGGCGTGCGTTCCGTGCGCGAGATTTACGAATACTTCAAGCGCTTTGGCATCGCCACTGAGGTGATGGGCGCCAGCTTTCGCAATACCGGGCAGATCGTGGCGCTGGCCGGGTGCGATCTGCTCACCATTGCACCGGAACTGCTGGCGCAGCTGGAGGCCAGCACGGCCCCGGTCGTCCCGGCCCTCGATGCCCGGGCGGCGCAGCAGCTGGACATTGCGCCGGTGCAGTACGACGAGGCCAGCTTCCGCTTCGCCCTGAACGAGGACGCCATGGCCACGGAAAAACTGGCCGAGGGCATCCGCGCCTTTGCCGTGGATACCCGCAAGCTCGAAACCCTGCTGCGCGAAGCCGGGGCACGGGCATGATGTGCCACGCCACCCCGGCGTGGGCGGCGCTGCAGGCGCACCACGCGGACGCGATGGCGCAGTTCGATCTGGTGCAGGCCTTTGCCGATGACCCGCAGCGGCTGGCGCAACTGGCGCAGCAGGCGCCGCATGTGTACGCCGATCTGTCCAAGAATCTTTGGACTGCGCAAACGGAAACCTTGCTGCAAACGCTGGCCCGGGAATGCGGCTGGCAAACCCGGCGCGATGCCATGCTGGCCGGGGCACCGGTCAATACCACCGAGGGCCGCGCCGCCATGCACTGGCTGCTGCGGATGCCGCCCGATGGCGGGGCGCTGCGCCAGCACCCGGTGGTCGCCAGCTGGCCCGAAGCGCAATGGGACACCCTGGCCGCAGCGCACGACACCCTGAACGCCATGCTGGCGCTGGCCGAGCAGGTGCGCAATGACCGCCGGATTACCGACATCGTGAACATCGGCATCGGCGGCTCGCACCTGGGGCCGGAAGTGGTGGTGCAGGGGCTGGAGGACTGGGTGGATGCAGACAAGCGTTTCCATTTCGTCTCCAACGTCGATGGGCACGAGCTGGGCCATGTGCTGCGCCAGGTGCGGCCCGAATCGACGCTGTTCCTGATTGCCTCCAAATCGTTTGCCACGGCGGAAACCATGCTCAACGCGCATTCGGCCCGCGCCTGGTTTCTGCGCCAGGGCGGCTGCGCCGAACCCGGGGCGGCGGTGTCGATTGCCCGGCACTTCGTCGCGCTGACCAGCAATGTGGCCGCTGCCGAGCAGTTCGGCATCACCCGCTGCCTGGCCTTTGCCGACTGGGTGGGCGGGCGCTTTTCGCTGTGGTCGGCCATCGGCCTGCCGATTGCCATTGCCATCGGCCAGGAGCAGTTCCGCGACCTGCTGGCCGGGGCGCACGCCATGGATGCGCACTTCTTCACCGCCCCGATGGCACGGAACCTGCCGCTGCGCCTGGCCCTGCTGGACATCTGGTACCGCAACTTCTGCGGCCTGGGCAACCGCTGCATCGCCCCCTACAGCCACGGCCTGCGCCGTCTGGCGGCGTATTTGCAGCAACTGGAGATGGAGAGCAACGGCAAGCGCGTCACGCACGATGGCCGCAGCCTGGGCGTGCCGACCGCACCCATCGTCTGGGGCGAGCCGGGCACCAACGGCCAGCACGCTTTTTTCCAGCTCTTGCACCAGGGGCAGGACGTGGTGCCGGTGGAGTTCATCGTGGCCCGCAGCGGCGGCAAATACCTGGGGGCGCACCAGCACAGCCTGGTCATCAACGCCATCGCCCAGGCCCAGGCGCTGATGCTGGGCCGCCACGGTGCCAGCGCCCACCAGGACTGCCCGGGCAACCGGCCCAGCAGCTTCTTGCTGCTCCAGCAGTTCAACCCGGCCTCGGTCGGCGCCCTGATCGCCCTGTACGAACACCGCGTGTTCAGCGCCGGGGCCATCTGGGGCATCAACAGCTTCGACCAGTGGGGCGTGGAGCTGGGCAAGCAACTGGCCCAGCAACTGCGCCAGCGCGAGGAGCAGGACGATTGGGCAGGCGTGGATGCCTCCACCCGCGACCTGATGGAGCAACTGGGGCCAGCGGCCACTTAACCATAAAAAGGAGCTTCTTCCGCTGGTATTCAAAGGATTTCAGGCATAAAACCATCTGAAATCTAATAAACACCATCGGAAGCAGCTCCTTTTATTTATCCATACGCCGGGCCGACGGTCTGCGGCGGCAGTTGGTGGATTTCCTGCAAGAGCTGCGCCAGCGCCTGGGCCGCCGCCGTCACCAGCGCCTGGCCGCGCCGGGCATCGGCGGCGGCAGCGTTGCCGGCGGCGCCCTGGGGGTTGTAGTCCTGCATCGCCCAGCCCAGCTTGGCGCTTTTGCCGTTGCCCAGAATCGGGAACTGCTGCGCCCGTTGCGCGGAGGTGGAAGCAAAGTTCTGCGCCCGCTGCATGTGTACCTGCCCGGGCGCCAGGTGCAGCAGCATCGACGTTTCCACCTCGCCGCCATGCACGCCGAAGCGGTGTTCGTGGGCGCTGAAAGCGTCGTGCAAATCCTGCGGCAGCGGCAGGTTGAACCAGCTGCTGTGGTAGACCAGCAGCCCGTGCTGCTGGCGCAGTTGCCGCGCCACGATGTCCATGCTGCTCACGTTGCCGCCGTGGGCGTTGAACAGCAGCAGCTTCTGCACCCCGGCCCGCGCCACGCACGCGCCCAGCTCCGTCCACAGCGCCAGCAAGGTGGCGGGCTGCAAGCTCAGGGTGCCGGGGTAGGCCTGATGTTCCACGCTCAGGCCGATCGCCTGCGTGGGCAGGGCCAGCACGGGCACATGCACGGGCAGTTGCGCCAGCGCGGCAGCGACGATGCCGTCGGCCAGCGCGGTATCCACGCACAGCGGCAGGTGCGGCCCGTGCTGCTCGGTTGCGCCCAGGGGGAGCAGGGCGATGGTCTGCGCTGCCAGTCCCTGGGCCTGGGCCAGGGCAAAATCGTGGGCGGTCACTTCTGCCCAATAGCGGCTGGGCCAGGCGTGCAAGTCGGAACGGGTTTGCATAGTGCCCGCATTATTGACCGGGGGAACCTCCCCCGCCGCCCCTGCTCGAAAGCCAGCATGTCGTCTGCCCCCCTTTCCCCTGTTGCATTGTTCTGGCGCTGCTGCCTGTGGTTGATCCTGCTGCTGGCGCTGCCCGCTCAGGCCCAGTTCACCCTGGGCCAACGGGCCACCGACCAGGCGGCCACCCCCCATGTGCAGGCCCGATTGGTGGTGCAGGCGCCCGACGGCATCGCCGCCGGACAGCCCTTGACGCTGGGACTGCTGCTGACGCACCAACCGCAATGGCACACCTACTGGAAAAATGCCGGTGATTCCGGCCTGCCGACCGAACTGGATTGGGATGTGCCACCAGGGCTGGAGGCCGGGGAGATCGCCTGGCCGGTGCCGCAGCAAATCCGTGTGGGGGATTTGCTCAACTACGGCTACGAAGGGCAGATTCTGCTGCCCGTGCCCATGACCGTGGGGCCGGACTTCACGCCTGATGCCGACGGCACGGTGCGCATCGGCCTGCACGCCCGCTGGCTGGTCTGCCGGGTGGAGTGCATTCCCGAAGACGTGCAGTTGCAGGTGCAGCTTCCCGTGGCGCAAAGCCACGGCGCCTTTGCTGCCGCATTTGCCGACGCCCAGGCCCGTGCGCCAGCGGTTTCCAGCGCCCTGACGGGGCAATTCGAGGTAGCCCCGGACGGTCAGCATGTCACCCTGCAGGTGCAGGGGCTGCCCGCCCCGGCACAAGGCCAGGAGCTGGCCTTTTACCCCGAAGCCGCCGACACCTTCCGCCACGCCGCCGTCCTGGGCCGCGACTGGCAGCAGCGCTGGGACGGCGCGGTGTGGCACGCCACGCTGCCGCTGTCCGACATGCGCGGGGCCACGCCGGCGGCGCTGGAGGTGGTGCTGGGCCTGCCCGTCGCGGGCAGCAGCGTGGCTGAGCAGCCCCCGGCAGCGGCCTGGCGCATCGCGGCCCCGGTGCAAGGCCAGTGGCAGGCCGCGCAGCTGGCCGAAATATCGCCCGCGCTGGCAGCGGCGCTGGCGGCCAACCAAGCCAATCAGACCAATCCAACCACTACCGCGCCCCCGGCCAGTGGCGGCAGCAACGCCCGTTCCGGCAGCTGGCTGATGGCCCTAGCGGGCGGTTTGATCGGCGGCCTGTTGCTGAACCTGATGCCCTGCGTTTTCCCGGTACTGGCCATCAAACTGCTGGGCTTTGCCCGTCACGGCAGCGACATGCGGGCGCAGCGCCTGGGCGGTCTGGCCTATACCCTAGGCACGGTGGTCAGCTTCGCGGCCCTGGGCGCCCTGCTGCTGGCCTTGCGGGCGGCGGGGGAACAGTTGGGCTGGGGCTTTCAATTGCAGAACCCGATGGTGATTGTCGCCCTGGCCGTGCTGTTTACCGTGCTGGGGCTGAACCTGGCCGGGGTGTTCGAATTCGGCCAGATGCTGCCCAGCGGCATCGCCAGCCTGCACCTGCGCCATCCGGTGGCCGATGCGTTTTTGTCCGGCGTGCTGGCGGTGGCCGTGGCTTCGCCCTGCACCGCGCCGTTCATGGGCGCATCGCTGGGCTTTGCCGTGGCGCTGCCCGCCGCGCAGGCCCTGGCGATTTTTGCGGCCCTGGGGCTGGGCATGGCGCTGCCCTACCTGCTGCTCAGTTGGGCGCCGGGCCTGCTGCGCTGGCTGCCGCGCCCCGGGCCGTGGATGGCGACGTTCCGCTGCGCCATGGCATTTCCCATGCTGGCCACGGTGGTGTGGCTGACCTGGGTGCTGGGGCAGCAGACCGGGGTGGACGGCGTGGCCGCCCTGCTGGCGCTGCTGCTGGCCCTGTCGGCCCTGATCTGGGCGCTGACCTTGCAGGGCCGCACCCGCTGGCTGCTGGGAGCCGTACTGGCCGCCTTGCTGGGCTGGCTGCTGCCGACACTCGCACCCTATCTGCGTGAACTGCCTCCGCAGGAGGCCAGCGCCGCCAGCTCCGCCCCGGGAACGGCGCTCTGGCAGCCGTGGAGCCCCGAGCAGCAAACGCAGCTGCTGGCCGAAGGCCGCCCGGTATTCGTCGATTACACCGCCGCCTGGTGCGTGACCTGCCAATTCAACAAACGCACCACTTTGTCCGACCCGGCGGTGTTACAAGCATTTACATTACGAGGCGTACAGTTGCTGCGGGCCGACTGGACACGCCAGGACCCGCGCATCACCGCTGCGCTGGAGCAGCTGGGCCGCAGCGGCGTGCCGGTCTATGTGCTGCTGGCCCCCGGCAAGGCGCCGGTGGTGCTGACCGAACTGATCCGCCCGGACGATGTCCTGCAGGCGCTGGCGGGCATCTAAGAACGTGTTTACGTTCTAACGGCGTTTCGGCGCCCGTTTTGAAAGTTTGGAGGTCGCTATGGAAAGTGTCATTGCCCACGTTTTACGAACCAGCAAAACCATCGCAGTGGTAGGGCTGTCCCCCAAACCCGAACGTCCCAGCCACGAGGTGGCCCGTTACCTGCAGGCCCAGGGCTACCGCATCGTTCCGATCAACCCAGGGGCGCACGGCACCCTGCTGCTGGGCGAGATGTGCTTTGCCAGCCTGCGCGAAGCGGCAGCGGCCCTGGCCCCCAGGGGGATACAGATCGACCTGGTCGACTGCTTCCGGCAAAGCGAGGAAATCCCGGCCATTGCCCAGGATGCCATCGCCATCGGCGCCCGCGCCCTGTGGATGCAAAAAGGCGTGCGCAACGACGAGGCCGCCCGCCAGGCCGAGGCGGCGGGGCTGGTCGTGGTGCAGGACCTGTGTACCAAGATCGAGCATCGGCGGCTGCACGCGAACGACTAATTTCCAGGCCGCCTGCCAAGGCTGCGACAATCGCCCCCCATGACTACTTCCTTCGCTCCCCTTGCCAACGACACTTTCCTGCGTGCCTGCCGTCGTCAGGCCACCGACTACACGCCGCTGTGGCTGATGCGCCAGGCCGGGCGCTACCTGCCGGAATACAAAGCCACCCGCGCCAGGGCCGGCAGCTTCATGGGGCTGGCGACGAACGTGGATTACGCCACCGAAGTCACGCTGCAACCTTTGGAGCGCTTCCCGCTGGATGCCGCCATTTTGTTCAGCGACATCCTCACCGTGCCCGACGCCATGGGCCTGGGCCTGAGCTTTGCCGAGGGCGAAGGCCCGCGCTTTGCCAAGGCCGTGCGTGACGAAGCCGCCGTGGCCGAACTGGCCGTGCCCGACATGGACAAGCTGCGCTACGTGTTCGATGCCGTCACCAGCATCCGCAAGGCCCTCGATGGCCGCGTGCCGCTGATCGGCTTCTCCGGCAGCCCCTGGACGCTGGCCTGCTACATGGTCGAAGGCAAGGGCAGCGACGATTACCGCCTGGTCAAGAGCCTGATGTACGCCCGCCCCGACCTGATGCACCGCATCCTGGCCGTGAACGCCGACAGCGTGGCGCAGTACCTGAATGCGCAGATCGACGCCGGGGCCCAGGCCGTGATGGTGTTCGACAGCTGGGGCGGCGTGCTGGCCGACGGCGCCTTCCAGGAGTTCAGCCTGGCCTACACCAGGCGCGTGCTGGCGCAGTTGAAGCGCACCGGGGTGGACGGGCAGGACGTGCCGCGCATCGTCTTCACCAAGGGCGGCGGCATCTGGCTGCCGGACATGAAGGACATCGATTGCGAAGTGCTGGGCCTGGACTGGACGGCCAACCTGGGCAAGGCCCGCGCCATCGTCGGTCACGCGAAGGCGCTGCAGGGCAATATCGACCCCAACGTGCTGTTTGCCCCACCCGAACAGGTCGCCGCACAGGCCCGCGCCGTGCTGGACAGCTTCGGCACCCCGCACACCGACCGCAACAGCCTGGGCGCCACGCACATCTTCAACCTGGGCCACGGCATCAGCCAGTTCACCCCGCCGGAGCATGTGGCGGCGTTGGTGGAAACGGTACACGGCTATTCGCGCCAGTTGCGCCAGGGGCGCTGACCGGCTTGCGGGCAGAGAGGGCCGGCAAGGCCGCCCTTTCCCTGCCCGCCGGCGTTGAAAATTGTCTAAGAGCGTGTTTACGATCTCATTCCCCCGACAATTCTGGGGTGAAGAGAAAGCCATACCCAAGCGACATCAGTCGAGAGAAATTTGCCGAGATCGAGCCGCTGTTGCGCAGCGTTCGACGCAGCACCAAACCGATCAAGCTCGATCTGTACGAGGTGTTCTGTGCAGTGCTGT
>NZ_JBHSEW010000014.1:0-60217 GCF_042654765.1 Comamonas nitrativorans
CAGCTTTGCGTGGCTGGAGAAGAACCGCAGGCTATGGAAGAACTGCGAGCGCTGGCTCAATACCAGCTTGCAGTTCGTCCACTTGGCGTTTCTGGCACTGCTACTCAGGAGATCGTAAACACGTTCTTAGTGTTTTTGGTCTGAAATCCTTATGTGGAAAGCGCTAATAACTATTCTTTTAGTAGTTGGCTGCGGTGGCTGTGCCGCTGAGTACCGCCCCTTCCAGCGTGGCGGGGTAGGGACCTTCCACATAGTCGCCGCAGGCCGACAGCCCCGGCAGCACCCGCATCGGCGGCCTGTGCAGCCCCGGCGTGCAGGCGAAGGTGGCACGCTTTTCCACCACGGTCTGCACCAGCGTCAAGGCCGGCAGGGCGAGTTGCGTGGCGGCCTGCGCCAGCACCTGTTGCTCCACCTCGGCGCGGTCGCCCTGGCTGGTGCTGACCACGAAGGCCAGCAGCCCGTGGATGCCGTCGAGTTGGCCCCGGTCGAATACGAACTGCGCGGGGTGCTGCGCCGTGCTGCGCAGCGCCAGCATGGGCCGGGGCAGGTATGCGCCGCTGGCGTGGGCATAGACGGTGGTGATGGCGCCAAAGCGCAGGTCGTCGGCCACGGCGCTCCACTGCGGTGCGATGTCCGCAACGAGGCGGCTGGCCTCCCACGGCGGGCAGGCGAGGGTGACGTGGTGGAAGGTGCCGCCGCTGCTGTCGTCAAGCTGCCAACCCTCTGCCCGCTGCACGAGTTGTTGCACGCGCTGGCCGGGGACGACCTTGCCGCCCTGGCGGGCCAGCCACTGCGCGGCGGCCTGGGGGAACAACGCGCCCAGGTCGGTGCGCGGCAGCAGCAGGTTGGAGCCGCCGCGCCCGCTGAACAGGCTGTCGCGCAGCACGCGCAAAAACACCTGCCCGCTGGCCTCGTGCGCCGGGGTGTTCAGGGCCGATACGCACAGCGGGTCGATGAACTCGGCCAGCAGGCGCGGCGTGAGGGCGGCGCACACATCGGCCACCGAAGCGTGCGGCGTGCAGCGAAAGCCCGCCACCCGCCATGCCGCCGCCGCGCGTAGCAGCGCCAGCTTGTCGCGCCAGCCCCAGCCCCGGGCGCGGGCAATGCCCAGCAGGGCATCCCACGGCGGGGGCAGGTCGGGCAGTTGTAGACCCTGCCCGTCGGGAAAGCACAGCGCCAGCGGCAGGCGCAGCAGGGCCGCATCCGCGTCCACCAGCCGCATCAGGCGCAGGCTCTCGGCATAGGCACCGATGAGGATGTGCTGGCCGTTGTCCAGCGTGACGGGCGTACCGTCCGGCAGCGTTGCCTGCACGGCCCGCGCCCTGCCGCCTACGGTGCGGGCCGCCTCGAACACGGTGACCTGCCGCCCGGCTTGCGCATGTGCGACGGCGGCGGCCATGCCCGCCCAGCCTGCGCCGATGACGGCAACCTTCTGCACGCTCACATCCGGCCCAGGGCCTGCATCTTCCAGGCCAGCCAGAGCTTGCGCAGCGGCGTCAGGCCGATGCGCTGGTGCAGCACCTGGAACTGGCTGGCCTCGATCTCGCGCAGCAGGGTGCGGTAGATGCTGGCCATCATCAGCCCGGGCTTTTGCGTGCGCTTGTCGGCGGCGGGCAGCAGGGCCAGCGCCTCGTCGTACAGCCGGTGGGCGCGTTCGGCCTGGAACTGCATCAGCGCGATGAAGCGTTCGGAGTACTGGCGGTCGAGGATTTCGCTGGCCTTGACGTCGAAGCGCTGCAACTCCTGAATCGGCAGGTAGATGCGCCCGCGCAGGGCGTCCTCGCCCACGTCGCGCAGGATGTTGGTCAGTTGCAGGGCCAGCCCGAGCCGGTGCGCGTAGGCGGTGGTGGCCTGCTGCGTCTGGCCGAAAATTTTGGCGGCGACTTCGCCCACGACACCGGCGACCAGGTGGCAGTAGCGTTGCAGCCCGGCAAAGTCGGTATAGCGGCTGTAGGCCAGGTCCATTTCGCAGCCTTCGATGATGGCGTGCAGGTGCTGCGCCTGGATGCCGTAGGCGCCGGTGTGCGGCATCAGCGCCTGCAGCACCGGATGGCTGGGGTTGCCCGCGAAGGCGGCGCTCACTTCCTGGCGCCACCATTGCAGCTTGCGGGTGGCGACTTCGGCGTCGTGCACCTCGTCGACGACATCGTCCACTTCGCGGCAAAAGGCGTAGAAGGCGGTGATGGCCTGGCGCCTGGGCTGCGGCAGGAACATGAAGGCGTAATAAAAACTGCTGCCCGAGGCAGCAGCTTTTTGCTGAACGTAGGTTTCGGGAGTCGTCATTGCTGGGGCAGGTACTTACATGCCAAGGGATTTGAGCAGGGCGGCGGTTTCGTCGTCGTCCCCGGCGGCGGCAGCGTTCTTGGGGGCGGGGCTGTCTTGTCCGGCCTGCGCCATGATGGCGTCGGGATCGAGTTCTTCGGCGGCGTCGAAGTCGTGCAGCTTGATGAACTCGGTGCTGTCCACGGCCAGCTCCAGGTAGAAGATGTTGCCGCCGGCGGTGTAGAAGGTCACGCGCCGCGCCTCGGGGTTGTCCAGGTTGGCGTCCACGCTCAGCTGCACCTGCTTGTTCAGCACCAGCATCTTGGGCTGGTTCTGCGTGATGTGGGTCTGCATTTCGCGGCGCACCTTGCCGGTGAAGTCGCCCACCACCTGGTTCATCAGCTCGCCCATGACGTTGCTCACCTCGTCCGAGGTGTGCGAGCTGGCCAGGTCGTCCTTGCTCAGGCCCATGTTGAGCAGGTAGCTGCGGTACAGCTCCATCGCCGCATCGGCGGAAAAATTGATGATGACCAGCCCGGAAAAACCGCCGTCGAACAGCACGAAGCAGCCGATGTCGGGTTTGAGATAGGTTTTCTTGATGCGCTGCACCATCGCCGAATACTGCACCTGGCTGTTGGTGGCGACGCTGAGGACGCGGGTGACGGAGCTGCACAGGCTGACCAGAAGGTCGTTGGTGCCCAGGGTGTTGTCGGTGGTGATGGTCATGCGGTTTTCCTGAAAAAGGCAGGGCCGATTATCGGCGGGACGTGGCCGCTGGAACTTCTGGGGGTGTTGACCTGGGGCTAACCCTGGGTTTGTCCCCGGAATCTCTGTGCAACTTTGTGGATAACTCGGTATTTTTCCAGATTTGTGTGCATAAGCCATTGTTTTTGCAAATCGCTGCCAGGCTTGCCTAGAAAGCAGGCAGCAGAAGCCGGGCCGGGGATTGCGGATTAGGCCGCGCTGCCTGTGCCGCTGTCCGTGCCCGCCTAGACTGGCGCCCTTTTTTTGCTTTTTCAAGTTGAAGGGGATGCCTGTGCTGTATGCCGTGCTGGCCTTGTTCGTGTTGCAGTGGGTGGGGGAGGTGCTGGTGCAGTTGCTGGGCCTGCCCCTGCCGGGCGCCCTGGTGGGCGCTTTGCTGCTGCTGGTGGGGCTGCTGGCGCTGGGGCGCTTGCCCAGGGAGCTGGAGCAGACGGCCGGGGCGCTGTTGCAGAACATGATGCTGCTGTTCATCCCCATCGTGGCGGGCGTGATGCTGCACTTCGAGCGCATCGCCAGCGAGTGGCTGCCGTTCATCGCCTCGGGCATCGGCGGCGCGGTGCTGACGCTGGTCGTCACCGCCCTGGTCTTTCGGCACATGCTGGCCCGCACCGGGCAGCAGGCCCAGGCCGGCACGGATACCCCGGAGCAGCCGTGATGGAGCGTTTCCTGACTGTCCTGGGCCAGGGCAGCCTGCCCTGGCTGGCGCTGACCGTGGGCGCTTACCTGCTGGGGGTGCATGTCTACAAGCGCAGCAACTTCCATCCGCTGCTGGTGCCGGTGTTTACCGCCGTGGCGCTGGTGGTGGCGGTGCTGCTGGCCACCGGCACGCCGTATGCCCGCTACCGCGAGGGGGTGCAGTGGCTCACCTTTCTGATCGGCCCGGCCACGGTGGCGCTGGGCGTGCCGCTATACAGCCAGCGCCAGCGCATCGTGGCGCTGTGGCGGCCCATCTCGGTGGCGCTGCTGGTGGGCTGCGTGGTCGGGCTGGTCGGCGCCATGGGCATCGGCTGGGCGCTGGGCGGGAGTTGGGAGACGCTGGTGTCCCTGGCGCCCAAGTCCGCCACCATTCCAATTGCGCTGCCGATGGCCGAGCGCTTCGGCGGGGAGCCGTCGCTGGCAGCGGTGGCCGTGGCGGTGACGGGGGTGGCCGGGGTGATGCTGAGCGTCGCCTGCATGCGGCTGCTGCGGATCACCGACCCGGCGGTGCATGGCTTTGCGCTGGGGCTGACGGCCCATGCCATCGGCACGGCGCGGGGCTTGCAGATTCATCCGACGATGGGGGCGTTTGCGGCGCTGGCGATGGGGTTGAATGGGGTGGCTACGGCGGTGGCGATGCCGTTGGTGGTGGTTTTGTTTGAGTGGTTGCGTTAGGGCGGTTCTGCATCGTGCAGATGCTTCTCTGGGTATCTATAAAAAAATAGCTGGTTCCGCTGGTGAATAAATGGTTTCAGGTGTTTTTGTATCTGAATTCCTTTGTTTTCAAGCGGTGGCAGCTATTCTTAATTCTTGTTTGCTTGATTTTGGTTCTGCTGGCCGGGACTCGCCCCGGCGGGCGACCTCCTTTCTTGCACGCGCAAGAAAGGAGGCAAAGAAGGCGTGCTGCGCAGCTTTGCGCCGTGGAACTCGCTTTGCGCCCTTTGGGCGCTGCGCTCGGGCAGCCACGGCGGGTCAGACTGGATGCGGCTTGCCGGTTCTTGGGGCTGCGCTCTGACGGATGCGCTGTGAGGCTGGGCCTTTTCGCTTGCTGCGCAGCTTCAAGGGGGGGCTACATCTGGATGGCTTGCCAGAGCATGGGGGGGAAGTCGCGTTTTTTCAGGGTTTGCCGGGTGTGCAGGTTGCCGCCTTGCTGGGTGCGCAGCTTGCGCAGGATGGTCAGGCCGCCTTGCACGACCAGTCGCAGCTCCCAGCCGATGCGGCCGGGGAGCTGGTGAACCAGCGGCAGGCCGGCCTGCATCGTTGCGTCGGCCCAGTCGGCGCTGTCGGCGATCAGGTGCCGGATGGATGGTGTCACTTCGCCGGCCAGCAAGTCCTGGCGGGTGACGCCAAAGCGGGCGCAGTCGGCCTCGGTCAGGTAGAAGCGCCCGCGTGGCAGGTCCTGGCTCAGGTCTTGCCAGAAGTTGATGAGCTGCAAGGCGGTGCAGATGGCGTCGCTGCGCTCCAGCGCCTGCGCGTCTGCCATGCCGTACAGGTGCAGCAGCAGGCGCCCCACGGGGTTGGCGGAGCGACGGCAGTAGTCCAGCAGTTCGGCGCGGTCGGCGTAGCCGGCGCTACTGGCGGTTTTTTGCACGTCCTGGACAAAGGCGCTGAGCAGGTCGTCCAGCAGCGGCACGGGCAACTGGTGGGTGTGGATGGCCTGTTGCAGCGGCAGGAATACGCTGCGCCAGCGGGGGCCCGTGGTCCAACCCTGGGCGCAGGCGTGCAGGTCCTGGCGGTAGGCGGCCAGGTCGGCCAGGCGCTGGGCCGGTGCGGCGTCGCCCTCGTCGGCCAGATCGTCGGCGGTGCGGGCAAAGGCATAGATGGCGGCAATCGGCGGGCGCAGCCGGGGCGGGCAGAGCCAGGAGGCGACGGGAAAATTCTCGTAATGGGTGGCGGCCAGCGCCTGGGCAGAAGCTAGAGTGTTCACTGTCGCATTGTCGCTTGACAAGCCGGGCGGGGCCTCCTAGATTGCCGCGCGATTTTGAAATGTGAGTTGCCATGAATTTTTTACCTCCCTTGCGCCCCCTGGCGGCAGCGGTTTTCTTATGTCTGCTGGTCGGCGGCTGCTCGCGCCAGCCGGTGGCGCCGGAGCCGGTGCGCTCGGTCAAGCTGCTGCAAGTGCAGTTGCACGGCACGCAGCCGCAGCGCGTGTATGCCGCAGACATCCGCGCCCGCACGGAGGCACATCTGGGCTTTCGGGTGGCGGGCAAGCTGTTGCAGCGCAACGTGGAGCTGGGGCAGACCGTGCAGGCGGGCCAGGTGCTGGCGCAGCTCGATGCCCAGGATTACGCCCTGGGCGCACAGGCAGCGCAGGCCCAGGTGCAGGCCGCGCAAACCCAAAGGGATTTGGCGCAGGCTGACTGGCAGCGCTTTTCGGCCCTGCAGTCCGAAGGCTTCATCAGCCCGGTGGAGCTGGACCGCCGCCGCGCCAGCCTGCAAGCGGCCCAGGCCCAGTTGCAGCAGGCCCAGGCCCAGGCCACGGTGCAAGGCAACCAAAGCGGCTATACCCGGCTGCGCACCGAGGCCGCCGGGGTGGTCACGGGCGTGCATGCCGAGCCTGGGCAGGTGGTGGCCGCCGGCACCCCGGTGGTGACGGTGGCGCTGGATGGCCCCCGCGATGCCGTGTTTGCCGTGCCGGAAGACGTGCGCGGCCAGCTGGCCCTGGGGCAGGCGGTGCAGGTGCAGCTTTGGGGCAGCGATCGGATGCTGCCCGGTACGGTGCGGGAGGTGGCGGCCAGCGCAGACCCCGTGACGCGCACCTTCCTGGCCAAGGTGGCGCTGTCCGAGCCGGCGCCTGCCCTGGGGGCGACGGCGCAAGTCCACGTGCCCGCAGCGGCGGGCGCTGCGCAGGATGCCGCTGCAAGCGTGCTGCTCTTGCCGACCAGCGCGGTCTGGCAGCAGACCCAGGGCGGGGCGGCGGTGTGGCTGTTTGATGCAGACAGTTCCACCGTGCGTGCCCAGCCGGTGGAGCTGGGTGCGGTGCAGGGCAATGCCTTCATCGTGCGCAGCGGGCTGACGCCCGGCCAGCAGGTGGTGGCTGCCGGCACCCATGTGCTGGCGCAGGGGCAGAAAGTCACGGTGTACCAGGGCAAGGGCCAGACCAAGGGCGCAGGAGCGCAGCCATGAGCGCCGCGCCCGAGGAACCCCGCCGGCGCTTCAATATCTCGCGCTGGGCGCTGGAACATATTCCGCTGACCCGCTATTTGATGGTCGTGATCCTGGTGCTGGGGGCGCTGGCCTACTTCCAGCTGGGCCAGGACGAAGACCCGCCATTCACCTTCCGCGCGATGGTGGTGAGTACCTACTGGCCAGGATCGACGGCCCAGCAGATGGCCGAGCAGGTGACGGACAAGGTGGAGCGGGTGCTGCAGGAGGTGCCCTACGCGGACAAGATTTCCAGCTATTCCAAACCCGGCGAGTCGCACGTCATCTTCCAGCTGCGCGATACCTCGCGCCCCGGGGATGTGCAGCAGTTGTGGTACACGGTGCGCAAGAAGATCGGCGACATCCGCTACACCCTGCCCCAGGGCGTGCAGGGGCCGTTTTTCAACGATGAATTCGGCGATGTCTACGGCGTGATCTACGCCCTGAGCGGCGACGGCTTCACCCCGGCAGAACTGAAAGACCTGGCCGATGACGTGCGCCAGCAGTTGCTGCGCGTCAAGGACGTGGCCAAGGTCGAACTGTTCGGCGTGCAGGACGAAAAGCTGTACGTCGAGATTTCCCAGAAACGCCTGGCCCAGATGGGGCTGGACATGCAGCAGGTCATCGGCCAGCTCAACCAGCAAAATGCGGTGGAGGGCGCGGGCGTCATCACCACCGACCTGGAGCAGGTGCAGTTGCGCGTGGGCGGGCAATTCGATGCCGTGGAGGATTTGCGGGCCTTGCCGCTGCGCGGCCCGACCGGGCGGCAGTTCCAGCTGGGCGACATTGCCCAGGTTACGCGCGGCTATGCCGATCCGGCCCGGGTCAAGGTGCGCTTCCAGGGCCAGCAGGTGGTGGCTCTGGGTGTTTCCATGACCAAGGGGGGCGACATCATCGCCCTGGGCAAGGCCTTGCACCAGGCTGCCGATGCGATTGCGGCCCGTCTGCCCGCCGGGGTGGAGCTGAAGAACGTGCAGGACCAGCCCCAGGCCGTGTCGGCCTCGGTGAACGAGTTTATCCAGGTGCTGATCGAAGCCGTGGTGGTGGTGCTGGCGGTGAGCTTCATCAGCCTGGGCCTGCATACCCGCAAGGATGCGCCCGTGTGGTGGCGGCGCTGGTACATCGACCCGCGCCCGGGGCTGGTGGTGGGGGTGACGATTCCCCTGGTGCTGGCGGCCACCTTTCTGGCCATGTGGTACTGGAACATCGGGCTGCACAAGGTGTCCCTGGGGTCGCTCATCATCGCCCTGGGCCTGCTGGTGGATGACGCCATCATTGCCGTGGAGATGATGGTGCGCAAGATGGAGGAAGGGCATGACAAGATGCGCTCGGCCACCTTTGCCTACGAGATCACCGCCATCCCCATGCTGACCGGCACCCTGATCACGGCGGCGGGTTTCCTGCCCATCGGCATTGCCAAGTCCATGACGGGGGAATACACCTTTGCGATTTTTGCCGTGACGGTGATCGCGCTGGTACTCAGCTGGCTGGCGTCGGTGTATTTCGTACCCTACCTGGGCATGCTCTTTTTGAAGGAGCGTGCGCCACATGTGACAGAAGGGTTTGCACCGCATCCGCACGAGGTTTTCGATACGCCGTTCTACAACCGTTTCCGCCGTCTGGTGTATTCCTGCGTGGAACACCGCTGGCGCACCATCGGCGCCACCGCGCTGATCTTTGCGCTGGGACTGGTGGGCATGACGCAGGTGCAGCAGCAGTTCTTCCCGGACTCCAGCCGCCCGGAAATCATGGTGGACGTGTGGTTCCCCGAGGGCACGGCCCTGGCCTATAACGAATCGGTGGTGCAGGAGATGGAAACGGCATTCGCTGCCATGCCCGGTGTCGAGAGCGTGACAGCCTGGGTCGGCTCCGGGCTGCCGCGCTTTTACCTGCCGATGGACCAGATCTTTCCGCAGCCCAATGTCTCGCAATTCGTGTTGATGACGTCCGGCCTGAAGGCCCGCAAAGCCTTGCAGGAACAATTGCCGCAGGCGCTGGCGCAGCAGTTTCCGCAGGCGCGGGCGCGGGTCAAGCTGCTCTCCAACGGACCGCCCGTGCCGTATCCGGTGCAGTTCCGGGTCATGGGCAGCGACCCGCAACAACTGCGTTTGCTGGGCGATGAGGTCAAGCAGGTGCTGCGCGAGCATCCCGACATGCGGGGCGTGAACGACAACTGGAACGAGTCCGTCAAGGCCGTGCAGATGGATGTGGACCAGACCAAGGCCCGGGCCCTGGGCGTGAGCAGCCAGTCGATTGCCCAGTCCAGCAAGATTTTGTTCAGCGGCACCACGATCGGCCAGTACCGCGAGGGGGACAAGCTCATTGACATCATGCTGCGCCAGCCTGCGCAGGAGCGCAGCCGGATCGACGACGTCGAGCAGGCGTATGTGCCCACGGCAACCGGCAGGGCCATTCCCCTGACGCAGATCGCCCAGCCCGCCTTGACCTGGGAGCCGGGCGTGCTGTGGCGCTACGGGCGCGAATACGCCATTACCGTGCAGGGCGATGTGCGTGCCGGCATGCAGGGCGCAACGGTGACGAACGCGCTGCTGCCGCAGTTGCGGGCAATGGAGCAGCGCTGGCAGGCCGAAGGCAGGCAGGGCTACCGCATCGAAGTGGCCGGCGCAGTGGAGGAAAGCGCCAAAGGGGCGGTTGCCATTGCCGCAGGGCTGCCGGTCATGCTGTTCTTCGTCTTTACCCTGCTGATGCTGCAACTGCACAGCTTCAGCCGCGCCGTGCTGGTGTTTCTGACGGGGCCGCTGGGTATCGCCGGGGTGGCTGCCGCCCTGCTGCTGCTGGATCGCCCCTTCGGCTTCGTCGCCCTGCTGGGGGTGGTGGCGCTGATGGGGATGATCCAGCGCAACTCGGTGATCCTGATCGACCAGATCGAAACCGACCGCGCCTGTGGCGTGCCAACCTGGGATGCCATTGTCGAAGCCGCCGTGCGGCGTTTGCGCCCGATTGCCCTGACCGCCGCCGCCGCCGTGCTGGCCATGATTCCGCTGTCGCGCAGCGTATTCTGGGGGCCGATGGCCGTGGCCATCATGGGGGGGCTGATTCTGGCCACGGTGCTGACGCTGCTGACGCTGCCGGCGATGTACGCGGCCTGGTTCCGGGTACAGCGTCCGGAAACGGCAGCCGGGCATGAAAAATGATGGTATCAACCCAAGCCGTTTTGTTTTCCCAGTTAGAATAGCCGGTTGATCAGTGGGAAAAAGCAGTAGAAATACATGCTTTCATCCTTCTGAGGCGCGGGTGGCGAAATTGGTAGACGCACCAGGTTTAGGTCCTGACGCCAGCAATGGTGTGGGGGTTCGAGTCCCCCCCCGCGCACCATCTAAAGACTTTGTGATGCCGGTGCAAGCTGGGGTTTGCAGCCGGCATGGTTTTATTCCTCCAAGATTTAGGAACCACCATGGCTGTAACTGTTGAAACTCTGGAAAAACTGGAGCGCAAGATCACCTTGAGTCTGCCGCTGCAGAGCATTCAATCGGAAGTGGATGCCCGCCTGAAGAAAGTGGCACGTACCGTCAAGATGGACGGCTTTCGTCCCGGCAAGGTGCCGATGAGCGTGGTTGCCCAGCGCTATGGCTACTCGGTGCAATACGAAGTCCTTAACGACAAGGTCGGCGAGGCTTTTGCCCAGGCCGTGCAGGAAATCGGTTTGCGTGTTGCCGGTCAGCCCCGTATCTCGGAAAAAGAAGGTTCAGCTGCTGAAGGCCATGCCGAATTTGATGCCATCTTCGAAGTCTTCCCCGAAGTGACCCTGGGCGATCTGACTGTCGCTGAAGTGGAAAAGCTCTCCGCTGAAGTGGACGAAGCTGCCATTGACAAGACCCTGGACATCCTGCGCAAGCAGCGCCGTACGTTTGCCCAGCGTCCGGCCGAGGAAGCCGCGATTGATGGTGACCGCGTGACCGTGGACTTCGAAGGCAAGATCGATGGCGAGCCCTTTGCTGGCGGCAAGGCCGATGACTTCCAGTTCCTGGTGGGCGAAGGCCAGATGCTCAAGGAATTCGAGGATGCCGTGCGCGGCATGAAGGTTGGGGAATCCAAAACCTTCCCCCTGGCTTTCCCCGAGGATTACCACGGCAAGGACGTTGCCGGCAAAACCGCCGACTTCCTCGTGACCGTAAAGAAAATCGAAGCGGCCAACCTGCCCGAAGTGGATGAAGCCTTGGTCAAGTCCCTGGGTATCGAAGCCGGTACGGTTGAAGCCCTGCGTGCCGACATCAAGAAAAACCTTGAACGCGAGGTGAAGTTCCGTCTGCAGGCTCGCAACAAGCAGGCGGTGATGGATGCCCTGATTTCCGTGGCCGAGCTGGATTTGCCCAATGCTGTGGTGCAGGCTGAAGTGCAGCGCCTGCTCGAAGGTGCCCGTGCCGATTTGAAACAGCGCGGCATCAAGGATGCAGACAGCGCCGACATTCCTCTGGACATCTTCCTGCCTCAGGCAGAGCGTCGTGTGCGCCTGGGCCTGGTGGTGGCCGAGCTGGTCAAGGCCAATAACCTGGAAGCCACACCCGAGCAGCTCAAGGCCCACGTGGACGAGTTGGCTGCCTCCTACGAGAAGCCTGAAGAGGTGGTGCGCTGGTACTTCGGCAACCGCCAACGCTTGGCTGAGGTGGAAGCCATCGTGGTGGAAAACAACGTTACCGACTTCGTGTTGGGCAAAGCCAAGATCAATGACAAGCAGGTTTCTTTTGAAGAGCTGATGGGTCAGGCTTGACCGTCTTGGTTGGATATGGGCTGTTTTAGCCTGGTTCAGGGGCTTGTGCTTTGAGGCATAGGCCCCATTTCATTTACTGGCGAAAATTTGGAGAAGACATGAGCGCATTGGATACACAGGGTTTGGGCATGATCCCCATGGTCATCGAGCAGTCGGGTCGTGGCGAGCGCTCTTACGATATTTATTCGCGTTTGCTCAAGGAACGGGTCATTTTCCTCGTCGGGCCGGTGAACGATCAAACGGCCAACCTGGTCGTTGCCCAGTTGTTGTTCCTTGAAAGCGAGAACCCCGAGAAGGACATTTCCTTCTACATCAACAGCCCTGGTGGTTCGGTCAGCGCCGGCATGGCGATCTTTGACACCATGAACTTCATCAAGCCGGACGTTTCCACACTGTGCTGCGGCATGGCCGCCAGCATGGGGGCATTTCTGCTGGCCTCGGGGGCCAAGGGCAAGCGCTTTGCACTGCCCAATGCCCAGGTGATGATCCACCAGCCGCTGGGTGGCACACAGGGGCAGGCGACGGAGATTGAAATCCATGCCCGTGAAATCCTCAAGACCCGCGAGCGGTTGAACAAAATTCTGGCAGAGCGCACCGGACAGTCCCTGGAAAAGATCCAGCACGACACCGAGCGCGACTACTTCCTGTCGGCCCTGGAAGCCCAGGAATACGGTCTGGTCGATCAGGTGATCGACAAGCGTCCGTAAGTTGGCGGTTCTTGCACTGCTGCGGCGCTATCCCTACTCGGGAGGCGCCGTTTTTTCTATTGCTATCATCCCCTCCTTTGAGTAGTTAAGGCACCGAAGACCTATGGCCGAGAATAAAGGCACCTCTAACGAGAAAAATTTGTATTGTTCCTTTTGCGGCAAAAGTCAGCACGAGGTGAAGAAGCTGGTTTCTGGCCCATCGGTTTTTATTTGTGATGAATGTATTGATCTGTGCAACGACATCATCCATGACGATGCCCCTGCAGTGGGTGGGCGTGATGATCCCCAGGCTGGGCTGCCAACACCGGGGCAGATTAAGGACAATCTGGACAATTACGTCATTGGCCAGGAGCAAGCCAAACGTACCCTGGCCGTGGCGGTTTACAACCATTACAAGCGCCTCAATCATAAGGATGGGGCCGGCAAGGACGAGGTCGAACTGGCCAAAAGCAACATCTTGCTGATTGGCCCCACTGGTTCGGGCAAGACTTTGTTGGCGCAGACCCTGGCTCGTCAGCTGGATGTGCCCTTTGTCATGGCTGACGCCACGACGTTGACGGAAGCAGGTTATGTGGGCGAGGATGTTGAAAACATCATCAGCAAGCTTTTGCAGAGTTGTGAATACAACGTCGAGAAAGCCCAGCGTGGAATTATCTATATCGACGAAATCGACAAGATTTCCCGTAAGTCCGATAACCCCAGCATTACCCGCGACGTTTCTGGCGAAGGGGTGCAGCAGGCCTTGCTCAAGTTGATTGAAGGCACCATGGCCAGCATTCCCCCGCAAGGCGGCCGTAAGCACCCGAATCAGGATTTTCTGCAAGTAGATACAACAAATATCCTGTTTATTTGCGGTGGTGCATTCCAAGGTCTGGAAAAAGTGATTGAGGGTCGTACGGAAACCTCCGGAATTGGTTTTGGTGCTACCGTGCGGAGCAAGCAAAACCGCTCGCTTTCTGAAACTTTCCAGGAAATTGAGCCGGAAGACCTGATCAAGTTTGGTCTGATCCCTGAATTGGTGGGACGTTTGCCGGTTGTCACCGCATTGGCCGAGCTGGATGAGCCGGCATTGGTGAAGATTCTGACCGAACCCAAGAATGCCCTGATCAAGCAGTACAGCAAGTTGCTGTCGATGGAAGGTGTCGAATTGGAAGTTCGTCCGGCCGCATTGGCCGCCATTGCCAAGAAGGCCATTGCCCGAAAAACCGGGGCACGCGGATTACGCTCTATTCTGGAGCAATCCTTGTTGGGTGTCATGTTTGATTTGCCCAATATAGACAATGTGGCCAAGGTCGTTGTGGAAGAGGGCACCATCGTTGATGGCAAGCCGCCACTGCTTGTTTACCGTGAAGTTGCGAAGAAAGCCTGATGGCGCATTGAGCGCACAGTGAATTGATATGACCGGTGTTGCCTAAGGGCACGCGGTTCAATGGAGGATTTTCATGACTCAAGCCGATGCCGGGCATTCCACAGCCCTCAATATCCCTTTATTGCCGTTGCGTGATGTGGTGGTTTTCCCCCATATGGTCATTCCGCTGTTTGTTGGCCGTGCCAAAAGCATCAAGGCACTGGAATTGGCCATGGAGGCGGATCGTCGGATTTTGCTGGTTGCACAAAAAACGGCAGCCAAGGACGAACCGGAAATCGGTGACCTGTTTGATGTCGGCTGCTTGGCCACTATTTTGCAGATGCTCAAACTGCCCGATGGTACGGTCAAGGTGTTGGTCGAGGGGCAGCAGCGGGCCTTGCTCACGGAAGTGGTGGAGCAGGATGACTGTTTCAGGGCGCATTGCCAAGTAGTCCAATCGCCTGCTGAAGCACAGTCGGTGAACGAGGTCGAGGCGCTGCGCCGTGCAGTTTCGCAACTGTTTGACCAGTATGTGAAGCTGAACAAGAAGATTCCTTCCGAGATACTGACCTCGATTGCCAGCATTGAGGATGCTGGACGTTTGGCCGATACGATCACTGCACATTTGCCGTTCAAGCTGGAACACAAACAAGCCGTGCTGGACTTGGCCGATGTGCGTGAGCGCCTGGAAAACCTGCTGCACCAGATTGAACGGGAAGTAGAAATCCTGAACGTTGATAAAAAAATCAGGGGTCGCGTCAAGCGCCAAATTGAAAAGAACCAGCGAGATTTCTATTTGAACGAGCAGGTGAAGGCCATTCAGAAAGAGTTGGGCGAAGGTGAAGATGGTGCAGACCTGGAGGAGTTGGAGAAGAAAATCACCGCAGCCAGAATGCCTGCCGCTGCTCGCAAAAAAGCCGAAGGGGAGCTGAAGAAGCTCAAGCTCATGTCCCCGATGTCTGCCGAGGCAGCGGTGGTACGCAACTACATCGACGTTCTGACGGGCCTGCCGTGGAGCAAGAAGACAAAAATAAAACACGATCTGGTCGGTGCGGAGCAGGTGCTGAATGCAGACCATTTTGGTCTGGAGCGCGTGAAAGACCGCATTCTCGAATATCTGGCCGTGCAGCAGCGTGTGGATAAGGTTAAGGCGCCGATTCTGTGCCTGGTCGGGCCGCCGGGCGTCGGGAAAACATCCTTGGGACAATCCATTGCCAAGGCTACCGGGCGTAAGTACGTGCGCATGGCTCTTGGAGGGATGCGCGATGAAGCGGAAATCCGCGGCCATCGGCGTACTTATATTGGGGCCATGCCCGGCAAGGTTCTGCAAAGCCTGGAAAAGGTCGGCACTCGCAATCCCCTGTTCTTGCTGGACGAGATCGACAAGCTGGGGATGGATTTCCGTGGTGACCCGTCCAGCGCCTTGCTGGAGGTACTCGATCCTGAGCAGAACCACGCTTTTTCCGACCACTATGTCGAAGTCGACTTCGATTTGAGTGACGTAATGTTTGTGGCCACTTCCAATTCGTTGAACATTCCTTCGGCGTTGTTGGATCGCATGGAGGTGATTCGTCTTTCCGGGTATACCGAAGACGAAAAACTCAATATCGCCAAGCGCTACCTTTTGCCCAAGCAAATGGAAAACAACGGCGTCAAAGAGGATGAACTGCTTGTCAAGGACGATGCCATCCGCGACATCGTGCGCTACTACACCCGCGAAGCAGGGGTGCGCTCGCTGGAGCGCGAACTTTCCAAAATCTGCCGTAAGGTTGTGAAGGGTCTGCAGCTGAAAAAATTAAAACCCAAGGTCACCGTCAAGGCTGCCAACCTGAGCGAATACCTGGGCGTGCAGAAGTTCACTTTTGGCAGGGCAGAAAAGCAGAACCATATCGGTCAGGTCGTAGGCTTGGCATGGACCGAAGTGGGCGGTGATCTATTGACGATCGAAGCCGCCACGATGCCTGGCAAGGGCAATATCCTGCGCACGGGCTCTTTGGGTGACGTGATGAAGGAGTCGGTGGAAGCCGCCCGTACTGTCGTTCGGAGCCGTGCCCGCTCGCTGGGAATTGAGGACAGCGCTTTCGAGAAAAAAGACGTCCACATCCACGTTCCGGACGGTGCGACACCGAAGGACGGGCCGAGCGCAGGTGCCGCCATGGCAACTGCTTTGGTGTCTGCCCTGACAGGCATTCCCGTCAGGGCAGATGTGGCAATGACTGGGGAAATCACCCTGCGTGGGGAAGTTACCGCCATTGGAGGGCTCAAGGAAAAACTGTTGGCAGCCTTGCGCGGAGGCATCAAAACCGTATTGATCCCGCAAGAGAACGTCAAAGACTTGCAGGATATCCCGGAGAACGTGAAAAAAGGCCTGAACATCACTCCGGTGCGGTGGGTGGATGAGGTGTTGAAGATTGCGCTGGAACATTTGCCGGCTCCCATTACGGGGGATGAGCTGGCCGAGGCGGGTACGCAGGAGGTGCTTGCTACAGCCAAGACACCCAGCAAGAAGGCCCGTGCGGTGAAGCACTGAGTGCTTTTGCCGGTAGAGAACATGTTTCGGAGAAAATTTTCTAGGATTTCTGCGCTACAATCCTTTCCATGCTGCTAGCTTTGGTTATACAATCTAGGGCTTCGGTAAATTAGCGGGAATAGCTCAGTTGGTAGAGCGCAACCTTGCCAAGGTTGAGGTCGACGGTTCGAGACCGTTTTCCCGCTCCAGGTTTCAAAGATCTGGCGCAAGTCAGGTTTTTGCGGGAATAGCTCAGTTGGTAGAGCGCAACCTTGCCAAGGTTGAGGTCGACGGTTCGAGACCGTTTTCCCGCTCCAGGTTTCAAAGATCTGGCGCAAGTCAGGTTTTGCGGGAATAGCTCAGTTGGTAGAGCGCAACCTTGCCAAGGTTGAGGTCGACGGTTCGAGACCGTTTTCCCGCTCCAAGTATTTGTCCATAGACATCCACGGAGATCCATGGAGTGCAGAGAAAAGGAGCTTTGGCTCCTTTTTTCGTTTCTGGACCGTCCACTGAGCTCTAGAGACGTCCATCTGCAGCCAGCCTTTTTAAGGCACGTTTTGAGGCCATCGTCCGCCTCACATCGGCGCAGTACTTATAGAGGTTGCGCTGGCCACCGGGCCAAGAACCGAGCTTTCGTCCCGAGAGGAGGAATGCCATGCCACTCACGGACATCGCAGTCCGGCAGGCCCGGCCCAAGGACAGGGTCTACACCCTCACCGATGGTCGCGGACTGGGCTTGTGTGTGAAGCCGGGTGGCGGCAAGAGCTGGCATTTCCGCTACTACTGGGTAGGTAAACAAAAACGCATCGCGCTGGGTAAGTACCCGGAGATCAGCCTGAAAGAGGCGCGCGGTCGCTGCGAAGCCGCCCGTACCTTGGTTGCACAGGGAATCGACCCACTCAAGCATCGACAGCAGGAGATCCTGGTCAAGCACTTGGCTGCAGATCGGTTGTTCCAGAGCGTCTACGATCAATGGCTCGCACACCGCAGTCTTGTCCTGCAACCGGGGCGCCAAAGCACACTCGAACAGATCCAGCGGATCTTCCGCAAGGACATCCTGCCTGCCCTTGCCAAACGGTCGATCTACGAGATCACGCAGGCCGACCTGCTGCAGGTGCTGTCCAGGATCGAGAAACGCGAGGCACTCACCACCGCCGAAAAATGCCGCTCATGGTTCCGGCAACTCTTCCGGTTCGCCATGGTCAAGGTTCCCGGGTTGGACAAGAACCCGGCACGGGATCTGGTCGTGGCGGCCATTCCCAGACCACCGGTTGCCCACAACCCTTTCTTGCAGATCGAGGATCTGCCGGAGCTGCTTCAGGCACTACACAGCTATCGAGGAACCAGGGCCGTTCAAATGGGACTTCACCTGCTGCTGCTGACAGGTGTTCGGACTGGCGAGCTGAGGCAGGCAACGCAAGACCAGTTTGATCTGACTCAAGGGCTCTGGACAATCCCGGCGGTACATGTGAAGCAACTGCAGGCCAAGATCCGCAAGGAAGGCCTTGGCCCCCAGGACATCCCGTCGTACTTGGTGCCCTTGTCAACACAGGCGATGGCGGTCGTCCGCCAGTTGTGGGATGCGATGCGCCCAGCTCAACGTTACCTGCTGCCACATCGCGGCGATCTTAGGCTACCCATCAGTGAAAGCACCCTGAATCAAGGTCTCAAGACACTTGGGTTTGACGGGTTGCTGACCGGACACGGTATCCGAGCCACCATCTCGACCGCTCTGAATGAATTCGGATATCCGAGTGCCTGGGTGGCAGCTCAACTGTCGCATGCGACTCCCCAAGGAGACCAGGATGCCTACAACCATGCAGAGCACATCGAACAGCGTCGCCGAATGATGCAGGACTGGGCGGATCGCCTGGATCTGTTGGAACGGGGTAATGTGGACGCTGCTCGTGCGCCTGCGCGGGGCGTACCTGCAGAATTGCTCCAGTGGAAAGAAGCCGGATCTGCTTCTACCAATGTGGTCGAGTTGGATGGCGGTACCACAGTGACCATCACCATCTCTGCAGGACATGCGCAAAACAAAGCCGGGGTGCAGGCTTGCATACCGAATCCACCAACGAGGGCATCCTGCCTGTCAGAGAGCGAGCAACGGAGTATCTATGAATGCCCGGACAACCTTCCGCTGTCGATATTCGCTGCTCTGGCACAAAAGTCTGAGGAGCAGATCCTCCGGGACATCCATGCTGGCCGGCTACTGGCTTTGCATTTGAGCGATCGGGGGTATCGCATCCCTGACTGGCAGTTGAATCCTACTCAGTATTTGCTGACCCTGGTCGTTCTGACCCACGCGGAAGGGGCAGACGCCTGGGCGGTCTATCGATCCCTCTCCACACCAACGGCTCGGCTGTCGGGTCACTCCCCTTTGGAGATCGTGACGGCGGGGACGATCCTGGAGGTTGGAGGCATGGTCTGCGGGTCGTTGATGGGGCAAGAATGAGGGTAAGGGAAATTGGCGGGTGCTCGGCATTGGTTGGCATGATGCGCAATGCTGGCATTAGTTCGATGGATTGAGAGATTTGCCGGTAGTACGTTCAGAGAGCCTTGATTTCTCGGTCTGAGCGTGGGGCCTGATATCCTGGAGCCAGCAGTGCGTTGCTTGCCCCGTAGAGCGCGAGCGGGTCGCGCAGCCATAGGGCGTACTCAAGACCACGCAGGTGGTGGTCCGACGAACAGTCCACGGACCAGCGACGAAGCATATACCCGGCATTGGCCGCTCTGACGCGGACTCGAAGCACGCCTTCCTCCGGGAACTCGTAATCCATTTTCACGATTTCCGGGCTGGGATGCTCGGGGTGGGGCACTAGCTCCAGTTCAATGATGCGGCTCCATTGCATATCGAACTCAGCCGTTTCTTCGCGCTGAACGGAGCTGTCCTCAAGAACTACAGGTTCGTCCATTCGCGTGAAGACGAAGTCGCGGAACTGCTTGCGTCTCCGGTCGAAGGCCCGGACGTGCCAGCGAATGCCGATGTCTACCAGCGCCAGAGGAACCAGCTCGCGTTCTGTGTGACCGCTATCAATGGACGTGTAGCCGAGGCGCACAGCTTTGCCGCGGTTGATGGCTCGAGTAATGGGGGCCAGCACCGACATCTTCGGCAGGCTCAGTGCGTTCGGCACCTCGCACCTCAGCATGGGTTGCGCCTCGTCGCCTAGGAGCTCCCCCAACCCTTCACCGTAGCCCTGCGTCAGGGCAGTAAGGACTCGACGAGGGTTGTGCTTGAACAGCGGTTTGAACGCGGGGGTCGGCCGGTAGACCTTATCGGAACTGTCCAGTTCGAGGTTTTCAGGTGCGATTTCTCGATAGAGCGCAATGTCCCGCGTAGCGCCGGCGGGGCCGGTGCCGAAGCGGTCAACAACGTCGGCTCGCCGTAGCTCGCCCAGGAAGTACAGCTTGAAGTCAATGTGCGACAGCCGCTCCCGCTGTGTCTTGGTCAAGTCAGCGAGGCGCTGCGTTCGCCGGTCAAGGTTTTCTGCCATCTCCGCATCATAGATGACGTGAAATAACGACAACAAAAAAATATTGCGACATCATCAAAATGATTAGATATACTAAACTCAAATGAAATATGAGGTCGCAATGGCAAAGAACAACCCGCCCGGCGACGGGCACCGAATCGGCGCTGTATGCGAGCGCAGCCAGACCATCACGCCCTCGGGGCACTACGTCAAGCGTGATACGCAGACGGGGCGCTTCATGGACGTGAAGTCGGACAAGACCCCTTTCAAGGGCGTCCGGCGCGAAAAAAAGTAGGCCGACCATGCTCGAACGTCTGACCGATTACTTCATCGCCAAGCCAAGGCGCCTCGTCACGCTTGGGGCTGGGCTGGTGCGTGCAGGCGGTTTCCTCGTGGTCGCTGGCCTCGTAGGGCGGGTAGCAACCACAGGTGCATCGGCCGTGAAAGGGCTGGGCGGCGGCATGCAAGCCGAGGTCGCACTGTCAGATGTGCTGCCCGGCTACCTCAGCGTCTGGATGCCGGAGAGTGCGCTGGGCTTTGCAGTGGCGATGCTGTTGCTAATTGCAGGCTTGATTGCGGTTCGCACAGGACGCGTCTACGAGCGCTACCTGGGCAACTGACGCCTTTTTGAACGACAGCCTTACAGCCAGACCTCCCCATGAACCGAACCGGCTATTTCCCTCGCGCTACTCGCAAAGTCACTGCCTCAGCGTCGGCTCGCTTTACGTACCTGGCGGAAGCCATTGCGAGGGCCTTCGAACCCACGGTCACACAGCTCCAGGAGCTTGAGCGGGCCTATAAAGCGACTGGCGAGTACCTCATCGACTGCGTTGAATTCGATGGGTTAGTGGAACAGGTACACGCACAGGGTTCCCGCCAAATGGGAACCATCGTCCGGCCTATGGAAGCGAACCGCGAGGGCTTCGACATTGACCTGGTGGTGCGATTGTCCAAGGCGGCACTCGTCAGATATGGCGGCCCCGGCGGTGCGGCGCTGTTGCTCGAGCACTTGTATGTCGTATTGAAGCGCTATGCCGAGCGGCATGGACTTGGCATCGAGCGATGGGAGCGGTGCGTGACGCTTATCTACTCGGGTGGCATGCAAGCCGACTTTGCCCCAGTCATTGACGACCCGCGGCATGTGCTTCCTTATGGCGAGCACCACGGGCGCATCCCTGACCGCGAGCGCAAGAACTACCTTTCTACCAATCCGAAGGGATACTGCCTGGGATTTGATGTGGCTGCAGAGGTGTCGCCAGTTTTTCGGCTTTCGGAGGCTCTGACAGCGGAATTTGCGGAGGCACGCAAGGCCGACCTCGTGCCACTGCCGGTGGCGGACGAGGTATTTGCCCGTCTTCTGAGCAGGTTCGTCCAGTTGGGGAAGGTGCACCGGAACATTTCATTCGGAGAGCTGGAGGCAGGTTCCGACATTGCGCCGACCTCGGTGTTTTTGACGAGCTTGTTCGCGAAGGCATACGCCATCTTGGCGCCGAAGCCGCACGATGGTCCTCTGGACTTGTTCTTCGACATCGTGGAACTCCTGCCGGAGCTGTTTGAGCGGGAGATTCTTCAGTCCGGTAAGGAAATCTGGATTTTGATGAATCCGTGCACGCAGTCTGACAACCTTGCTGCCTCCATGAACGAGTCGAAACGCCAGCAAGCGTTTTCTCAATGGCAACAGAAGTTCGTGGCCGACCTGGACGGATTGCTGGCTGCCATCGAAGGCAACCAGGGACTCGGTGCTGTCTCGAAGGCAGTGGAGAACGCGTTCGGCCCACAAGCAAAGCAGGCCGTGCTGCAGCAGAGCACGCAACGACGTGAGAGCCACCGGACGTTAAAGCAGGCGAGTTTTGTGGTTGCCGGTGCGGCGTCGGTCGTTACTCCGGCCCGCGTGCACACCTATTTCGGAGGGCCTTCCAATTGAGGCCACCGCTGCGTCTTCCGAGCATTGCCCAGCGCCACGCTGAATTGAAGTCACTCCGGTGGCCAGAGTCGACGCTGGAGTTCGTCCAGGGCCGAGAGCTCAGATTCGGATTCAAGGTGGCTCCAACACCAATGGCTCGGGTCTATCAATGTCTTCTGAAGGTCTATCCCTCCAATTTCCCTGAGCTGTTGGTGATGGATCCGGACCTGAAAGAGCTCGCTGCAGGGCGAACGTTGCCGCACGTCTATCCACATAAAGGGCTGGGTATCAAGTTGTGTCTTTGGCTCCCGCGGACGCACGAATGGGTGCCGCAGATGCGTTTTCGCGAGACCTATCTGCCCTGGGCCGCTGAGTGGCTCGATTACTTCGAGGAATGGCTCGTGACTGATGTTTGGGCTGGCGGCGGAGAGCATCCAGAACCCAAGACGCGGAGGTGGGGACGGCGACCACCGTTCATCCAAAACGCCGTAGCTACCTCTACAAAACATTGAAAAGGGAAGAACCACCAATGACAACGGAACATCGAATCGACATCGAGCAAAACAAGCCCGAACGACTGGAACTACTGCACGCGCAGCGATGCTTCTATTCCCGTGCGAAGAACTATCAGAACTTCGTGGCCATCACAGCCCTGATGCTGCCGGTGTTGGGGCTGCTTTTCGGTGCTGAGTTCCCAACTATTCGATCCTATCTTGGCTTCGCATCTATTGCCCTACTGCTTCTCGACGTGGCGATCCTCTCGCCGAAGCAGCGTGCTAGTAGCAAGGCGGGAGCCAAGGTTCAGGAGCAATTCGACACCGAGGTCTTGAAGCTGGACTGGAACAAGTTGGTCGCTGGTAACCGAATGGACCCTGAAGAGCTGCGTGCTATTGCGCCAGACGAGATGTCCGACAAGGAGAAGAAGGGACTGGAAGCCTGGTACGAAGGCGCCATCAGCAGACTGCCATTGCCATTGGGACGGCTTCTATGCCAGCGAACGAACGTGGTCTACGACTTGCGAGTGCGGCGAAAGTATTCAGCAGCACTTTTCTCCATCGCTGGAGTTCTTGGTGTTGCGCTGTTTGCCGTTGGTCTTTATCAGGGGCTCAAGCTCGACGAGCTCATCATCTCGGTAGCTCTTCCAGTCCTGCCGCTGGTCAGTTTTGTCCTGCGGGAATACCGCAAGCAAGAGGACACCATCGAATCGTTAACGACGCTGAAGGGGGAAATCGAAAAGATTTGGGACAAAGCTCTCGCCGGTGCATCGGCGGAGGACCTGACGCTGAACTCGCGTGCATTGCAGGACGCCATTTATCGGCACCGCGCGAGCAATCCGCTGGTGTTCGACTGGCTCTACAACCGACTTCGCAAGAAGACAGAAGCGCAGGCTAAACATGCAGTTGAGAAGCTTGTTGCCGAAGCCGTGAGCAAGCTGAACCTATCGGGGGTCTGATGAAGCTGCACGAACACTTCAAGACTTTCCTCGACGACCATGTCAACCTGAACAGCACGCGTCTCGGCTTGCTGGAGGACAGCATTGTTGCTATTGAAAACGCAGTACGCGCCCTTGCCTGGGGTCCGAAAATCATCTCGTTCGCGCCGCAAGGTTCCTGGGCCCATGAGACCATCATCAAGCCACAGTTGGGACAGCCATTCGATGCTGATTTGTTGGTGTTCGTCGAGGCGAAGGAGGGCTGGGCGCCGAAGGACTACGTGAACGAGCTTGCCACCAAGCTCGGGCAGCTCTCCAAGTATGAAGGGAAAATCCGTCGTTACTCGCATTGCGCCACGATTGAGTACGCGGGCGAGCGCAAGATTGACGTTGCGCCTTGTGTGGTCAATCGGCTCTATGCGGGTCAGTACGAGGTCTGCAATCGCAATGCCGACCAGTTCGAGGCCTCTGCGCCGTCTGCATACACGGAGTGGGTGAAAGGCAAGAATGGTGTCGCCGGCGGTAATGACTTAAAGAAGGTCACCCGGCTATTGAAGTACATGCGCGACATCAAGGGCAACTTCACGTGCCCCTCGTTCTTGCTGACCACCCTGATGGGGCTGCAGGTCTATGAAAGCGACCGAGACAGTGCTCAGTTTGCTGACGTGACCACTACGCTCAAAACGCTGGTCGGCCGCCTGGATGATTGGCTGCAGGCTCGGCCGAACGTGCCAGTCGTGCCAAATCCAAAGCTGCCTCAGGAAGACCAAGCAAGTGGCTGGGACCAAACGCAGTATGGAAATTTTCGCGACAAGGTGAACCTCTACCGTGGTTGGATTGACGATGCGTATGCAGAGGCGGACCGCGATGAAAGTATTGGCAAGTGGCAACGTGTCTTTGGTGACAACTTTGCTGCGAGCGAAGCGAAGCGGGCCGCCGAGCAAGTCAGCGAGGCTGCTATCACGGGCGCGTTAGTTCTGGGCAATCATTTCCAGGATCTGGTGGAAAAGGTGAAGGCTCTGGGTGCTGCCGCAGTACCTGCGAAGCTGCGCCAGTTGCCCCATGTACGAAGGCCCACCTGGCGCAAGGCTCCAGAACAACATGCTATACGAGTGGTCGCAGAGTTGCGGACCGGGCAGTATGGAAATATCGTTCGGACCATCCAGTCGGCCGAGGCATTGCAGCCGAGCTATTGGGTCCGGTTTAACGCTAGCGGCGCCCACGGCATGCCGTTCTCCGCTGACTACAAGGTTCAATGGCGCGTGACGAACACTGACAGGGTCGCATCCCGTGCGGGTGCTCTTCGAGGTGAGTTCTATCCCTCCGATACTGGCACAAGTCGTTCGGAAAGGCTGGAGTACCGCGGCGTTCATTTTGTTGAGGCATTTTTGATTCGCAAGCGCGACAACCGGCTGGTGGGGCAGTCAGACCCCTTCTACGTTGTCATCGAGTAGTTAGGCATGCGGCTCCTAGGTTTCCCAGACCCGCTCATTGAGGGTTGCTGCACTGGACGTCTGCATGATTGAAGTTTCCCGACGTCCAATCGCTCTTTCCGATATTTTGGAGGAACCATAGAACGACAGCTATCAGGCGCCGAGATCGAAGAGCTGAAAGACCAATCACGCTGCATAGCTGCCCTTCGGTGTATGGCCGACTGCTTGAGGCTGGCTGCCGTCATCCAGTATTAGCGTACCTATGTCAATGGGCTTGACCACGAGGCTGCCGGCCTACTTCTGATGAAATTTCCGAGCTAGCGATTCGATCCGTTGATCTACAACAGGCGGTGTACCGTCCGCCGAAGCCACCTTCGCTCCCTGTATGCCAAGCATCGACCTCACCCCGCTGTTGAAGCTATCCTCCAGATTGCTCGACCTGCACGATTCCAGGCGTGGCAGCGGCGAGTCGCCGCAGTACCAGACAGAGGACCGTCCCGGTCTCGGCGACGGGCGCTACATCGCGCTAGCGGAGGCGGTGCTCGACGTTCTGCAAAGGCTGGATGCCCGCACCGGCGACGAGTTTTCATCCTTGCAGTCCGTCCAGCAAGGCGTGCGTGAGCAGATCAACTGGGCCGAAGACATCGATGTGGAGTACGTGCTGAACGTGCTTTCCCGTCCCTCAGAGCTGAAGCTCCTCCACGCGCCGGAGGAAGGGCCCGCCTATGTCATCGGGGATAAGGAAACCAACCTAGTGGAGAAGGCCGCCCACGTCGTGGAGTACCGGCTTTCCCGCCTAGGCAAGACAGCGCTGGTGATCGCATCTGACCACATGGACATCGCCTACATCGAGGGCGACGTAACGAAGCTGATCCGCGCGATCCAGGCCGCACGCCTGGGCCCGGCGCTGGGATTCGCGGAACGCCTGCTCCAGCAGCTGCGCACCGAGCAGCTCAAGCTGGTGGCGCTGATCGAGCGAACGACGGGCGGCAGGCGCGCTCGGGAAGAGGTCCTAGAGCAGATGGAGCTGCACCGCGAAACCATGCGTCGCACGGTGAGCCTGGTGCAGGAGGCCAGCTTTGCGATCGACGAGATCATCCGCAAGGAAGTCGATACGGGCGACGACGTGCCGATCGGCCTGATCCGTGTCAAGGTCAAGGAACTGGCCGGTGGAGTGGTTCGATACGGCAGGGAGCTGACCCGCCTTGCCGAGCTGTCCATTACCAGCAAGCCCTCCTCCGTGCAGGCTCCCGACTTCGCCGGGCTCGCGTTCCAGTGGGTGAAGGCACCGGCGTCCAGCCAGCAGGTGGCCCGGATGCTGGAAATGCTGGGCCCAGGCTGCGCACCCAAGGTCGCGCCGATCGCGTCGGACTTCGCCGGGCTCGTGAAGGGGCGTGCTGCCGAGCGGGCGCCCACCGAAAGACTTCAGCTTGACGCTTTCGAAGCCCCACCCGAGGACCAGTTCACCGACTGGCTCCAGCGGAACCTGCCGTACCTGGAGGGGCAACTCCACGGCGGCGTGACGCTAGGGGCCGCGCTGCGTGACGGCCTGGGCCGAGATGGCGATGCACACGCTTTCAACTGCCTGGTGACCGCTCTTACGGCGGCCGACGATTGGGTCAACGAGCCCGTTGAGGGTGAACTCGCGCGGGATTTGGAGAGGGCCGACCTCCCAGGCCTTCAGGTGATGTTCTCCAGCTTGAAGCTGCAAAAGGTCGGCGCGGACACCGCCAGGAAAGAATCATGACTCCTTACGACATGGGCCGAATCAGTGCCTTCCTCATACTGCACCGCAAGTTAGAGGATCGCTCCGACAAGCGGGGCATGCGGCCCGACGAAAAAGAGCTTGGCGCCCTCCTGCGGGAAGCGACGGTCGACGAGTTGCACGACCTCGAAGACCTGATGAGCGGGCAGGGGTTCGTGCTGGTGCAGCTGACCAGCTTCGACATCGAGGGCATCGGGCCAGGCACGCGCGTGTACCTGGCCGCGCGCCGTGCGGACATGCCGTCCTGCCTGGTCGATGGTAGTCATGTCCCCGAAGGCATGGGCCTGCACACGCAGCCAACGGCAGCGAAGATCTGGTTCACGCAGATTTGGCTGCTGCACTTGGACCTCCTGTACACGCAGCTCGACCGCAGCCCCTCCGAGCGTGGCCGCTGGATCAACGCGTCCTTTACCCGAGAAATGCTGCAGGACGCCGTGCACGCCCACATTAACGACCACGTGCGCAAGCTCAACGCGGTCCAGCTGGGCGACAGCGAGGTGTATGACGTCCTGTGCGCAGAGAAGGGGACAGAGATTTCCAAGCGCGTCAAACGGTTCTTGGATCTGATGTGCAAAGGAGGCCTGCTCGAAGAAAGGGGCGAGGGGGTTTACCGCCAGACCCTGCTGTCGGCGGTGGAGATGAAGGAGAACTTCGATCGGTCGCTGGCGCCACTCATGCTTGCCTCCGAGCAAACTGGCCAGCGCACCACCATGGGACAGGTGGCTAGAGCCTTGCTGACGACCACTCAGGAAGCACTGTCTGAAGGAGGCGAGCAATGAGCCTGATCTCGCGCGTGGAGGTGACCAACTACCTCACCGAAGGCATCAACCCGAACCGGCGGTCGGCGGATTGGAAACCGATGCTTACCGGCATCACTTTGCGCACGGATGGCGGGAAGTCGGCGCTCGTGAACATCACCAACGGCGGCGGCAAGACCTCGCTGGTGGAGCTCCTGCTCTACCTGTTGAGCAGGGACGCGCGGCTGCTCAAGAAAATCCGCGAAAAGGTGGCACCCAAGAACCGGGGCTACACCCACGCGCGCATCGAGTTCAGAACACCCCCGGAGGACAACTACTCTGCCCCCAGCCTGTTGGAGATCGACCCCCAGAATCTCCCTGGCGAGACGCACGTGGTCGGCGTCGCGCTCAACGACGACATCAACGAGCAGCCGATCTTCTACTCCTACAGCGGCACGCTCGAAGACTCGCCGTGCTACCTCTACGACCGCAAGAGCATCGCGCAGGTGCAGGACAATGCCTTCGTGGCGGCGACGAGGGCGCTGCGAGGGTGCAAATGGAACCGCTTCGCGAACCGGCTGGAATGGGAAGACCACATCCGTCTGTTCCTTCCCGTGGAGGTGATCCGGCGCAACGTGGTGTACCAGCTGAAGGGCTCCGACGACCAGAACGCCAGCTTCTTCGATTTCAAGCCCAGGGGCGGCGAGTCTCATGACAGCGCATTCTTCCGCGCCGTGGTGGCGCCGGACCTCCTGAGCAACCTGCTCAGCAGCTTCGCCGAGGAGGATGAGTCGGCGGTGGAGGACACCCTCCTCAAGAGCCTCACGCAGATCGTGCGGGCCGATAAGGAGATCGCAGCCAAGAACAAGCGCCTGGTGGTGCGCGAAGAGGGGATTGCCAAGCTGGAGCCCATCCTTGCAGCGGGGAGGAAAGCCCACCAGTTGCAGCAGGAGTGCGATGGTCTGCTGCGCAAGCTGCGGAGTGATGTCGCGTTCCTGCGCTACTTCGGGGTCCAAGGAAGCCGCTACGCGCTGCCGGGTTTGCCCAGGAGCCTTCCCAGACTGGGAGAACAAGACCCTCGGATCCTGACGGCCCTCAAGGGCATGGCCATCCTGCCGGACGAGGGGATCGTGCTGCTGGACAAGGCCCTGAGCGAACTGAGCGGCGTCGAGGTGCGTGTGATCTCGCAGGTGGCTGACCGCAAGCAGATAATGTCGTTCTCGGTAAAATCGCAAGTCATTGATTTTGCTTGTGATTTAGAAAATCTGAATAGCGGCAGCGTCAAGGGCGGACACTATCGGAAGGGGTATACGAAGGAAGCCGCAGTCAAGCTGCCCGACCTGCTGGCCAACATTTCCGGCGCGAAAACGACGGGCTTGAAAGAGGTACTCCTGCACGCCTTCACCATCGCGGAAGCCCAGATCGACACGAACCCCGGTTCCCGCCAAGTGCGTGCCCTGGAAGCCAAGAAACACGGCCTACTGGAGTCTGCGCAGTCGTGGGAGGCGTCCCAGGCGCAGCTCGCGTCCGATGTCAACAAGCTGCGGCTGCAGGTCAAGGACCGTGCGGAGAACCAGGGAGCCTGGGACGATTTCGTCGGGTTGGGAGCACTGCTACCCGAAGACCTGCGTACGGAGCCGATGCTCGCCAAAACCTGGCTGTCCGAGCAGTTCGATGACCTGCAGGCTGAGGCCGCGCAGCGCAACACCCGACGCGGGGAATTGAATCGGGTATGGCGCGAATACACGGAAGTCCTCGACCACCACGGCTTGGAGGGCTTGCAGGGGGCACAGGAGCGGTTGGAGTCACTGCAGACCCTGCACGACACCATCCAGACGGAAAGCCGGCGCATCCTGCCTGCAATCACCGAGGCCAGCAAGCTGGCCAGAAGGCTGCAGCTGGCCGTCCAGCCACTATCGGACGCTCGCGACAAGGCGAGTAGGTTGGTCGAGACGTTCGAGCAACTTTCGCCGGGCGTCCAGCGGTTCGTGACGGTGTTCGGCGCTGTGGATCCGTCCACAGTCAACCCTACAGGCGATTTGACGAAAGCCAGCAAAGCCCATTCTGAGACCCAGGTAGCGCTCCGGTCCGTGACTGACGAGCGAGACAACCTGTGGCGGCTCAAGGCCCAATCTGCCACGTTCGAGGAGATTTTTGGTGCGGGCACGGATGCCCTGACGTACGACCCAATCAAGCGGCACACGAACACCCTTGAAGAGCTGTCTACCGTGCGCCAGGATCTCGGAGCGCTGCTTCCGCATAAGGAAGCGATAGAGGCGTTCAACGACCGTTTCCCGCAGGCCACCCCGCAGGTATGGCTGGAAGAGGCCGGACGCACGCTGGGCAGGCTGCGCGAGGAGTTGCGGATCCAACGGGAACTGGAGACGAGCCTGCGCAAGGAAGGCGAGGCCATTGAGCAGATGCGGTCGGTCGATGATGGCAGCTTCGAGGCGGCGTGGGCAATTCTCGCCGCCTCGCCGGTGCGGGCCGTGCGCTTGCACCAGGCGCTGCAGTCGGCCGCGATGTCCCCCGCAGAGCGCCTGGACGCCATGAGCGCCTTGTCGGGCATGTTGTCGGCGCCCGTGTTCGAGACCATCGAAGACCTCAATGAGGCTGCGCAGCTTCTGGAGGGCGCGTGCGCGTGGGTACCTTTGATCCTCAAGGAAGAGCTGTCCAATGCGCTGTCCAAGGGGGTTGCGATCAGCGGCCGGGTACGCACGCTGGGTTTCATTGGCGGGGCGACATCTCGCCGCGTACGCATCCTGCTGGAGCCCGAGTTCGCCCGCACTGAACTTGAACGCGTGGCGAGGGAGCTTCTGTTATGCCAAAGCGCCATCGCGCTAACTGAGGTGGGTTTGTCGGAAGTCGCCCCGGAGGGCGATGGCTACCAACTGGCGCTGAAGGCCAAGGCTGCTTTGGACGCTCGTGCGGACGAGCGATACAAAACGAGCCTTACGGATGCGAATCGATTGGAGGAACTGCTTAGTCAGCTCAAGGGCCAGATCGAACCGCAGGCCCGCGCGGTCTTGGAAGCGACCAAGGAGTTCAAGAAGCTGGACGGCTTGGCCCGGCTGTCAGAGCTGAGTTTGTTGATCCCCCTGGCTGAAACCGAGCTCCAGAAGGCCGCGGATGCAAAGGAGGCCGCTGAGGGGCGCGCCTCACACGAAAATCTGACGGCACGCGACGATGCACTGCGGCACAGCAAGCTCGGCGGGGATGCCGCCTACGCTGCCGCCAAGGCGGCGTACGCGAACTCTTGCGAAGAAGTAGAGATCGCAGCGGCTAAGGCCGCGGATGCCCAAGAGGAGCTCGTCAGGCTCGATGAAGAGCAGTCCGAACTGAACAGAAAGCAGCAGGCTTTTGAAGAGGACGGCGGGGAGCAAGTCCGGTCCCTATACCAGCGGGTACTGCGCTTTGCTGCATGTGCTGAGGACTTGCAATTCATGCGTGGCTTTGAGGCGGCCAGCCAGGAAATCTCCGAGACGCTCGGCAAGATTGCGGCCGCGCTCGCAGTGAACTTCGAGCGGGCCGATGCGTTCCGGGCCCATCAGGGCAAGAGCGACATGGCACTGCTGGAAGAAATCGCGCGCAAGGAGCAGGACGCGGACCAGTTAAAGGCCAAGGCTGAGGACGCCCGGGCCGGAGCCGAACGCATCGCCCGTGCCGACGTCCCCAACTGGCAGCGCCTTGCCAAGGCTATCCATGAGATTGCGTTCGAGGTGGGCAGCAGAGTGGCACGGTCCAAGGCGGTGGCCACGCAGGCCGCGAACCTGGAGGAGGGCGCGGCCGTGCCCGAGGCACATGCCGGCTACAAGCAGGCAATGGCCGTCTTTGAGGCTCTCTCGGATCCAGCGCTGGAGTCCTATGGCGCTGTCATCGAGAGCGTCGAAGCGCTGGCCCAGACCGTGCAGGCGATGGACCTCCATGAGGCCTTGCAGCAGCACAAGGCCGTCGCAAGCGAGCTGGCCACAGCAGCCGAGCAGTACCGAGATCAGAACACCAGGTTCTGCAGTGCGGCTCTAGAGGTGGCCCAATCCCGCGACAGCGCTTTCAACGCGCTGGAGATCGAGGAGATCGGCAGGGCAACTCCGGACACCATTGAGGCGCTTGGGGTTCTTTTCACGCAGTTGCAGGCGAGCCTGTCCAAGGAGCGCGACGAAGCCAAGCAGGCCATGACCATCGCCACCCAGACCGCCGAGGACACCCTCACGCAACTGGCGGGCCTGATCCAGAGCGCCACCGACAACCTGGCGACCCTGAACAAGGTGATGGCACGGTATCCCCAGGGCCGATTCTTCTTCGAGACGCAGATTACCGGCAAGGCTGGCGTCCAGGACATCCTCAACGAGCTGAAGCTGGACGTGGAGCGGGCCTTGCGGGACCAGGATGGTCAGTCCCGGGGCATGCGCCGAGGCAACGACACCCAGCTCAAAACCATGCTGCGCGAGCGTTTGATCGAGTCCGTCTTCACGAACACCGAGGTGCAGTTCGTGAACGGTGGCATCTGGGGAGGCCGAAAGAGCCACGTCTCGGGCAAGCTCTCGACGGGGCAGAAGATTGCCCTGGAGTTCATGTGGATTGTCCGCCAGGCCGAGTACGAGATCGAGCGCGGGTTGCAGGAGATGACCAGCAAGCAGGCCGCAAAGTCTCGGGCCAAGGCAAACCGGGTGATCCTGATCGACGGGATCTTCAGCACGCTGTCAGACCGCCGCATCATCAAGGAGGCGCTGAACGGGTTGCGCGACCTGGGGGGCAACTTCCAGATCATCGGGTTCCTGCACTCTCCGAACTGGAACAACGATTTTGCGGTGTTCCCGGTCTACCACGTGGGCAAGAAGCTCGTGAACCAGGAGGGCGACGGCCTGGTGTCGTTCCGCGAACTCGGCCGCGAGCCTGGCACGGTCAGTTTCGTCAGTGCAATCACCCAACCACTGCCGCTCGAAGGTGCCCCGTGAGTGAGGCGTTCCTGCAGGAGGAAAGTGCACAAGTGCTTGCCGCGCTGCGTCGGATGGCGGGTGAGAGCGGCAGATTGCGCACATCGTCTGCCACCGCGAAGCTGTGCACGGCGCTGGGTCTGCCGCGCGTGAGCGTCAATGAGGCGCTTCGGGAACTGTATCGCGCTGGATCGGTAAGTTACCAGCCTGATGGACAGCAACTTCCTGCATCCGGGTACATCACGGTGCAAGCAGCAGCCGTGGAGCCAGCGGCGCACGAGATCTTCTGGAGGCAGGCGCTGGAGGATGCACAGGTGGAGTCGGGTGCTGCCGTGATCTTCGCACAACTGGCGCCAGCGGTCGCGGATATGAATGCGACGGACATGCAGGTTCTAGCCCGCGCATTTCAGGCACTGAAAGGCCTATCAGCCGAGTCCACCGACGATGCTGGGTTCAACGTGAGCGCTCGTCACCTGATGGGAAGCTCCAAGGTGCTGGCCAAGCTCTCTCGCCAGATGCTCGCCACTGCGGGCCTGCCCAGGCGCCTTCATGCACCATCGCCGAGGTACATCCTATGCGCAGGGCCGTCAGAGCCTGTGGCCACGCTGTTGATCGAAAACCCCTGCGCCTTTGAAAACGCCATCCGCAGCGGCCTGACCGATGACGTGGCCATCGTGTGCACCTTCGGGTTCGGGCTGTCATACTTGGGAAGCGAACTGTGGGCGGGTGACCAGGCGCCGCAGCACGATCGCCCAATCCGGATCGTGCGCGACGGCACACCGCCACCATTGGGCCAGCTATTAGCTGCGGAGAAGGTGTTCCTCTGGGCGGATCTGGACCTGGCAGCGATGAACATATTTCGCTCGCTCAAAGATGCCATCCCACAGCTGCGGATGAGCGCGATCTACGAGGAGATGGTGCCGATGCTCTCGGACCCCGCGCGGTCGCATCCGTATACCGCGCTGTTTGACAAGAGCGGCCAGCTCTCGCGGTACCAGGGAGGCAGCGCGGTGCCTTCGCGCTTTGACGAAGAGGACGTAGCGATGCTGCAAGCCGCGTGCTCTGCTCGAGCGGTGGATCAGGAGGCAGTCGAAGAGAGCAGCATCCGACGATTGGGAGCGCAGCCGCTGTGCGTGAATCGAACGCCAGACCCCCTGATGTAAGAACATAGAGCGTGGCTCGGTTGCACTGCCAAATCGACTTTAAGGCTGATCTGAGTCATCCACGGGCCAGTGCATGAGCGGCAGTAACAGCCAACACCAGCCGTTGAACGCCGCCGGTCCTGAACGGCTGCGCCGGACGCTTGATTGCGCGGTTCGCCACGTACTGGCTTGAAGGACCGCTTCTGCGTGCCGCAATAGGCTTGTCCGACCCTCACATGCTGGCGGCGGATTTCCTCAAAGCGTTTGACGCCGTTCCCTTAGGAGGAGGTCAAGGCGATTCGCGCCACGGAGCAGGCTCGGATCTTTGGGCAAGGTGAACTTGATCTGACCCGACAATCAAAGTCCAGATGAACTCAGACCGCTACGAAACCAGCCGCTTCGCGCAATGGTGCCGCGAGCACCAAGGCCCCTACACGCCTTTCGAGGAGGCGGATCTGCGCGGCGAGGCACGGGCGGCGCTGGTCGAATCCATCAGGGCGGGAGACATCACCAGCCTGGACGGCATCGAGTCTCCTTTGTCCAGACGCATCGCCGCCCACCATCGGGTCTCGGCATTCGAGATGAACAGCAACTGGGCCTGCACATCCCAGTCCTGGACATGTCCCTGCTGCGGGCGTTCCAAGTTCCAGATCTCCCGTGTTGGCAGAAAGGGGCAAGTCCTCGCGAAGCTGGTGGTTCACCATGACCACGTCGGCGACGCCATGAAGAAGGCGTTCCACGCAGCTTTCGCCGCCGAGGGGACCGACGTCGAGCAGATCACCGGTCTCAAGCTGGTGGAGCGCATGGGGAGCGCCTTTGCCGCTTATGAGGAAATCCTTGTCTGCGAGGACTGCAACAACGTGGACGCCGAAGCTAAGAAGCTGGTGGGGTCGCCGCCGTATTTCTCGTTTTCACCCGGGCAGATTCGGCAGTTCATTGATCCCGCGAACCATCTCCCGCATGCGATCGTGGAGCCGCTGGCGCACGCGGCCTGGCTGGAAGCAATGCCAGCCTATGAACTGCGCATGAAGCTCATCCGCGCCGTGGCCCGAGCCGCGGCGACGGATGCCCACTGGTACGAGCCTCATGCTCGACCACCGGAACCCATCCCTGTCTTCGGCATTCACAAGCACGGTGTCGAACTGGAAATCGCTCGATGGGTCTACCCGAACGAGGCCCTGCTGAAGGCCCTGGGCGCCAGCACGCACGTATCGACACCGAATCTGTCGCGCTGGCGCCAGATCACCCAGAGGCCGGGCAAAGCGCCACCTGGGAACTATCTCGCGATGCTGCGCAGCGAGGAGTCGCATGGCCGCCACTGGGATGCGCTGCCCGAAGACTGGCGGTGTCCCCTGTGCCACCGGAAGAAAGCAGAACTGGTGTACGTCGGAGACCGGGGAAAGATCATCTTCGCGCTGAAGCTGGTCACCGGCCGGGGGCCCTGGAGCACGCTCAAGACGATTTGCAACCACTGCGAATCGACGCGCATGAGCTTGAAAAGAGAAGCCGCCGCGCTGGCCGGCAAGCCGCCGCGCGACAGCTACAGCTTTGTAACGCCCGAAGAACTGGGCAGCATCATCTCGGGCAGGTCCCACTCCCCTCATCTGATAGACGAAGAAAGAGCCGAGGAATTGCTCGAAGTGGTCGTTCGGCGCATTTCCGAAGAATCATGAACGTTTCGCTGCGCGTTGGCTCCATCACCCCGGTAGCCTGTGGGCATTCGCTGGGAGGCGTGTCCTACTCAAGGGCGTTGAAGCCAGCATTTCGCACATGGCGGACGTGCCCGCCTATGGGAATTCCTGCTTGAGCTTGAACTCGTTGATATCCAGCACAGCGCGCAGATACCCGCGTGGAACAGGCTTGTACTGCACGGAAATTGTTCTTGATTTTCGGATGGAACAGGGCGGCTCAGGCCTGTCTGGTTTCCTGCAGTCGGCTTCAGGCCGATGGCTGCCTCTCACACAGTCGCCGGCGAACAGTTGCTGCGATCAAAAGCCGACAGTGAAGACGAGGGATGACGCCTTTCTGAACGAACACCTCAACGCTCACCGAGCGGCACATCGCGGCAGACCCCTAAGCCACGTCCAGCAGATCGCCAATGCGCTGGGCGTTTCCCGCCAGCATGTCAACCGTCTGTTGCTGGCCGGCCGCATCCCTGGCGCCTACAAGCTGCCTTCCGGCGAGTGGCGGCTGTTCGGGTCGATCACTGTCCGGCGCAGCGTGCGAGGCCCTGGGGCGAGCTACCAGCGGCCGCGCCCGGTCGCTCCCCAGCATGGGAAGGCCGGCCAATCATGCTGGGGGTACACGCTGACCGGGTTTTGGCAGGTCTATGACCCGCATGAACATCTGCCGGAGCAGGCGAAACAATATGGCAACCGGATTCAGCAGCCGGAAAACTTTGATGGAAAATGTATCAAGGCAATAGGTTCGGCTTACGGAGGAACTATGGACTCGTTTTCCACGCGACAGGGTTATCCAGGGCCGGCTGCAGAAATCAGCATCCGTCACGAATCTCCAGAAGCGCTGAGAGCCGCAGTCGTCTCCATTGTCTACCAGTGCGGCCTCGCACCCAGCGAACTCCGTCTTGTGCTGTGTCGGAATTTGGCACGTCGTGTGGGTAATACAAGCTGATGAGCGCAGCAGTTCACCGCGGTGGCGGCATTCGTCTCTTCATCGGAGAGCGCATCGAACACGTTTCGGAACGCGAGATCCTAGTCACCGTTTGCGAGGCTCTAAACAAGGGCACCGGATGGGGCTACATATTTGCCAACTTCAACGTTAGCGGGCGTCAGGTTGATGTCGCGATCTTCTCTGCCACGACCACGCTTGTCATTGAGGCCAAAGGGTACACCCAGCCCGTCAAGGGTGGAGTGAACGGCAGTTGGACTCAGGTCGGACCGTATGGCAGCCGAAAGCTTCGCAACGGGTACATGCAAGCTCTGGATGCCAAGAATGCATTGCGTGATGTCATGGCCGGGCTATTCGGTCCTCTTCCCGGCTATCCCAACGCCTTGCTCGCCATTGCTCCGGCAGTTCCTTCCGGATCCTCGTTGCCGCCGAGTGATTTCAAGGTGTCCATTGGTGGGCAGGATGCGGTCGAGGCTGCGCTCAGCGCAACGTCAGGAGCGTTGTTGAGTGAAGCGCGATGCGAAGCTTTGGCAGCACATTTGGACCTTGAACGCGTATCGGGACGAGATGCAGCAATTCACGAGGCTGTGCTCGCATCAGAACGAACTCTGTTGAGGTATGAGTCTTCCTTCTTGGGGTTTCACGGGCCAACTGGTAAGCGACTCGAAGACGATCAATACAACCTTGGCGACAAAGTGATTTCGGCATCTGAGGTTCTGGAGAAGGCGCTTTTGTCGCGATCTGCGCTCCTGATCCGGGGGCCTTCAGGCTGTGGGAAGTCTTTGCTGAGTGTACGCATCGCCACGGAATGTCTACAGGCCGGAGTGCTGCCGATCCACATCCAAGGTAAAGATTTCGAGGGCAAGCTACAGAAGATCATTGACGCTGAACTTGGACTACTCGGCACTTCCGCACGCGATCTCCTTGCGAGCCGACACCTTGGAAGGCAGCTCGTTCTGTTTCTTGATGGCTACAACGAGTGTCCGGAGCCTTTGCGCACTGTTTTGACGCGAGCCCTTCAAGCTTTCTCCTTGCGCTATGGAGCGGGCATTGTTCTGACCTCACAGGGCGCCCTGGCTAGGCAAGAGCTTCTGTCAATCGAGGAGATTCTTGTCAGTCCGCCGCAATCCGCGCTGAAGTCACGGCTCGCAAAACTTAGCCCGGAAGATGAGAACTTCACGAACTGCCAAGCTCTCCTTGGAATAGCACGCTCAGGGCTTGAAGCAGAACTTATTGGGCAGGCCGCCGCATTGTTGCCCGCCGGTGCGAGTAAATTCCTCATATTCGATACGGTCTCTCGAAGGCGCCTCGGCGATTCCGCAGCGGCGGGAACACGTGCGCTGTGCGGGTTTGCTGACGAACTGATCTCTCAAACTGCATTCAGCTTGTCCGTACGAGAATTCGACAGGTTTTGCGATGCTAGGGGCGTGACAGACGCGACGCGGCACGTGATCCTTGAGTCGCGGCTCGTGTCTCAGCGCGGCGACAGAATCAGCTTCTCCCACGAGATGTTTTTCTCCGCCTTCATGGCGGAATCTGTGGTTCGCGCGGCACGCAAAGATTCGGCGCGTGTGCAAGCTGTGTTGAGATCCCCGCGGTTCCATGGCGCCAAGGTTCTCATCGTTGGGGCGATTGAGGACGATTCGACGCTAAGGGATGTCCTCGACAAGAATACTGACCAGGGCATCCTGGAGTCTTGCGTCAGAGGGGAGTGCGGGGACGCGGCCAGACGTATCGTGAACGCAAGGCTTGACGTGCTGCTCGCGGAAATGGTTGCAGAACCTTCTGACTTGCACTTCCTACTGAATGGCGAGGGATGGCATAGCAGTTCGATTGAGACTGCCGTACATCGGCCAATCCTCTCGGCGTTTGCAGCTTTTCTTCCTGCCATTGGCTGGCTTTTGATGCAGGGTATCCACTTTGATCAAGTTATGACGGCGTGTCGTGCAATGGAAGGGAGGCTTGTCGAAGCCAACCGCGATCTCTATGAGGAAGCAAGGACTAAGAAGGTGCCGCTTCGGCATGAGATCTTTAGCCAAGCCTATGTGTTCAATCGCGAGATCGCGCTGTCGCAGCTTGTGTGCTTTATCCACAGTGGCGGCCTTAGCTTGCGCCACAATTCAGGGCTTGAGTTTGGTACGGCCCTCAAAAATGCATGGAGCGAAGCAAACACGCATAGCGAGTTTTACTTCCTTCTGGGAATCACCAAGTTCACGGAGCATGCATCTTGGGCCGCGCCATATGTATTGAATCTTCTTGAGCGGTTGACGACCTTGCCGTACCACCTACAGCTAGACACGATGGATTTTTGTGTTTACGTGAGAGACGTGGATGACGTGGTCAAAGCCAAGATGATCGCAGCGCTTGAGGGTTCCATGGACAAGCTCGGCTGGCTCATGAACTCCATGATCTTCGATGCGCTGAAGGGGTTGGGTGGACTGGACGCCGAAGAAGAAAACTACAGAGCGGTGGTCGTAGCGGAGATCGAAAGCGCTTTGTCCAAGCCGGGGCCGCAGGCCGATACGGAAGCCTGGAATGTCTTCTCACGCCAGTTCGACCACCCGTATGACAACATCTATTGGGAGGAGGTCGACAATCTCGCTAGCGAGCAGAAGCAGCAACTCCTTTTCAAGGCACTCAAAGGGGTGAGCTCCGAGTATGTTTCGTTTGTCGGAATTCTGATTCGCCAGCTCGCAGACTTTGGTGACCCAGTAGTTTCCGAAGCCATTGAGCCATGGCTTAGGTTGCCAGACAAACGCTCGGTCATGCCACAAGATGCGGTCGAGGCATTTTTCGCAGCGCACGAAGCGATGGGAAGTTTGAGCCTTTCCCTTCCTGCTGCTCAGGTGTCTCCTCTCGATGTCGACGAAACAATGCGAGCCTGCGGGGAGTTAGCTTACTGGGCTTGCCGGCTGAGCGAATCTGAAATCGAATCCTCGTCCCATACTCTTAGAACGTGTTTACGATCTCCGCGCGGGTGTGCCGTCGCGGCCTCGGGCGCTCTGCGGCGTTGCAAATCCTCGCCATAGCACCGCTATGGCTGCGGTTTGCGTCTAGCAGCCCATCCCGATCCGCTTCCCGTACCCCTTCGCGCCGAGATCGTAAACACGTTCTTAGCGCGCGCACTACGTTACTGGCTCACTCCGCTTCCAGCAGTGCAGGAGCACTGTGGTCTTCAACATCTCGAATGTTGTCTTCGGATGATGCAAGAACTAACGTTGCAAAGAGCTATCCGAAAATGGCCGTCGTCATCTGTCGCGATGCACTGAAGCATCGTGAATCTCAGAAGTCGTACCAAGAGCACGGGTTCAAGGATGATCGAGCACGTATTGCTTCTTTTTCCATTCAAGTGATTGGGCAGTTTGGAGACGTCGACGACTTTACGACGTTGCGCACTCTTTGCGATGACGAGGGGCTGGGTCGTGAGGCTCTCGATGCGATCAAGAGGATTGAAGATCCGTATCCGCTACCGGCAGTAAATGCGTCAACAGGCACATCCAGACTCAACTGAAGCCTCCTTCCGCATGACGGCTTCACGCGGTGCAGCGTGAGTACCTCAGCAGCCGCCAACCGCTGCACAGCACCTTCCACTACTTGGAGACCGGTCAAAGGCTGATCTGAGTCATTCACAATCCAGCGTCAAAATGGCAGTAACCCCCAACACCAGCCGTCGAGCGTCACCTATCCTGAACGGACGGTCAACTCTCTGAAGCGCGCGCTCGACAGCGCGGCTCGTCGTGCCCGGGCTCGGATGACCGCCTCTGCGCTTCGCGACGGACTTATGTCGGCAAGGAGCTGACGTTCGCAAAGCGCGGCTTTCGAGCTGCCTATTGATAGGCATTGCATCCAAACTGCGAAGTTGAATCAGGAGACCCGGACATCTGGCAAGTTACTATTGTTACCTTGAGCACCTCGTGCGCGGCAGCATGCGCCTCGCCGTCATAGGCCATCCGCGCTGAGATCGGGAGTATTAGCCGTGCGGGTGCAAGGACTCTCCATAGTTTAAGGTTCTATCGCATGACGCGCTTCGCCGAATGGTGCACTGAGGTCGTTGTTGGGTGCAGCACGCCCCATAGCCACACGATGCTGACCGCAGATGCATCGAAGTTTGATGCGTCTGTCGCTATCGTGGCAGATGTGATGCCCGAGCATTTCTTGCCGCCAAGCCGGCTGGCCGAGATGTTCGCTCGCCTGCAGCGGCACGAAGTTGCGGAGTTGATTCAGAACAGGCTACCGGAAAGCACGCAGCTCAAGTCAGGCGATCTCGGCGAGGTGTTATGTACTACTTTCGTTCGTGAGAAGACACCGTTCACGCTGGGCATCAAACGTCTTCAGTTCAAAGACCACCGAAACATGTCGATGCGGGGCGACGACATGTTGGGCTTCAACTTGAACCCTGTGACTGGCAAGCTTACTGTGCTCAAGGCGGAGTCCAAGAGCAATGCAACCATGCCAGCGGCCACCGTCGCGAAGGCTCGAGAAGCGCTGTCCGGCTTTGGCGAGCTGCCGTCGCCCTATTCAATGGGATTCGTCGCCGACCGGCTGGTAGACCCTGCTGACAAGCCCTTGCGGGACGCAATCGACGACGCTCAATTGAAGAAGTCTCTGAGACCCAGCGATGTCTCACACATGCTCTTCGCCTTCACGGGCAACGACACGACCGCGCTGTTGAAAACAAACTTGAGCGGCTACACCGGGCGCGTAACCCAACACTATGTTGGGCTGCGGGTCACCGAGCATCAGAAGTTCATCAAAGCCGTCTTCACGGCCGTGGGGGTCTAGTGGCATCCACACTGGAGGAGCTGCGCTCCAACATCCGTGAAGCGGTTGAGGCAGGTTACCGTCAACAGCTGCTAGCGAGGGGGCAGGCGCGTGGCATGATCTGGCGTGCGGGCGAGCTGCCGATCGATGCGCCGGATTTCAGCCCACTTCTGTCGGAGGACCTACTCTCGTTCGGCTACTCGCTGCTACTCCATGGTTTGCGGTATCTGGATCTGGGTGGCGACTTCGAGACTGCGCGACAAGCCTTCGAGGTTGCCGCGGAGTCTATCGAGGCCGTCGTCGCGCGAGGGCAGTTGGATGAGACGCGAGATTTCCACCGTCTAGTTGCAGGAAGCGCGTACCACTTGGGGCGGTTCTCGGCGCGCGCGTACTCACTCCTGAGGGCTGACTTCGAGCAGGCCAACCTGTCTGTCGTTGAGCGATGCCTCGCACAACTGGTGTTGCGGGACCTTGCTGGGGTGAGCCGTGCGGTCGCTGGCTGGTTCGAGTCGGGCGCCGGTTCCGACGACAACGTCATGGCTGCGCTGGAGCCTCTAATCGAAGTAAACGGTCAGGGGACGACCCTGGAAGACGCCGAAGGTGTAGCTGAGGCCCTCTTGCTTGGCTTAGAGGGCAACTTTATGTCGGCGATGTCTCAGACACTGCTCGCTCTAGAGCGGGGCGAACAGCATCTCATCGGTGAAGCACAGGAGCGTCTCAGGCAGGGCTTGTCTGTTGCGGGGGACATGAATTTCGTCGGCCAGTGGTGGGTGCATCGCTTGGCGCTATACATCGTCGACAGCCTCTGGTCCAGCGGCTTCCACGCGATCCTACCCCTATCCGGTCCCGATGGTGCAGCGATCGGCGATTGGGCCTCGTTGCGCAAACTGTTCATCACCTCGCTGCTGTGCCGAGGTCGGTCGGAGATTGAGCTCTGGCCGTCTCAAATTGAAGCGGCGAAACGTGTGCTGGAGTACGACGCCAATCTTGTACTGTCACTGCCCACAAGCGCAGGAAAGACGCGCATCGCAGAGCTTTGCATCCTAGCGTGCCTGGCAGCAGGCAAGCGAGTCGTTTTCGTCACGCCCTTGCGTGCGCTGTCTGCTCAAACAGAGGTCTCGCTGCGCCGCACGTTTAGCACGCTCGGCAAAAGCGTTTCGAGCCTCTATGGCAGCATCGGTGTCAGCAATAGCGATGTCGACACGCTCAAGTCGCGCGACATCGTGGTGTCTACGCCCGAAAAACTCGATTTCGCCCTTCGGAGTGACCCGACACTCTTGGATGACGTGGGGTTGGTGGTCCTTGACGAAGGCCACATGATCGGGCTCGGCGAGCGGGAGGTGCGCTACGAAGCACAGATTCAGCGGCTGCTTCGGAGGTCTGACGCAGCTTCCCGGCGCATCGTCTGCCTTTCCGCCATCCTGCCTGATGGTGATCAGCTCGCTGACTTCACTGATTGGCTCACCGCCGACCGGCCCGACGGACTCATCAAGAACGGTTGGCGTCCAACGCGGCTTCGATTCGGCGAAGTTAACTGGAATCCCGAGACTAAGGTCGCGCAGCTGAACGTGGTGGTGGGAGACGAGCACCCGTTCATTCCCAATTTTGTCGTCGGCAAGAGGACATCCAATCGTGCAAACGCGGCGATCGTCCCCGGATCGCAGACCGATCTGTGCATTTTTACGGCGTGGCGTCTGATTGAAGATGGTCAGTCGGTGCTGGTCTTCTGTCCGATCCGCGTGTCGGTCATGCCGTTCGCCAAGCGCATCATCAAGCTAAGCCAAGGAGGGCTGCTCCCGCCGATCATGACTCCTCCGGCCGCCGCTATCGCGGCCGCATTGGCCGTCGGTGCTGAGTGGTTCGGCCCGGATCACGATATCTTGAAGTGCCTTCGCATGGGTGTGGCGGTCCACCATGGCGAGTTGCCCACCCAGTTCCGCAAGGAGGTAGAACGCCTGCTCCGTGAAGGTATCCTGAAGCTCACGGTGTCTTCCCCCACGCTCGCGCAGGGGCTTAATCTTGCGGCCACCAGCCTCATCTTCCACGGGCATTCCAGGCATGGCGAGGCGATCGACGAGTCGGAGTTCCGCAACGTCGTCGGTCGAGCTGGCCGCGCCTATGTCGACATTGAAGGTTTGGTGCTCTACCCGATGTTCGACGAACACGAGAAGCGGCGAGACGCCTGGAAGCGTCTGATCCGCGGCGACAAACAACGTGAGATGGAGAGTGGCATCCTCCGACTGCTTTACTGGCTACTGGACCGCATGGCCAAGAAGCTTGGGACCAGGGACGTCGATGCCTTGCTGGCGTATGTGGCAGGTCAGGGTGCTTGGAGCTTTGCAGCGGTGCCTGGGGAGCGAAAGAGGTTGGCGGAGGCCGCGATTGAAGACTGGCCGCGTCATCTCACGAGCCTCGACACTGCCATTTTCAGTTTGCTTGGGGACGTGCAAGTTGCAGATGAAGAACTTGAGTCAAAAATCGATGAAGTGCTGACGTCATCGCTTCTGATGCGCCGGCTCGCTCGAAAGAGCGAGGGTGTTCAAACGGCGCTTCTCGCTGGTTTAAAGGCTCGTGCCAAGCTGATCTGGTCTGGCTCCACAGCCGCGCAACGGCGCGGCTATTTTCTCGCCGGAGTTGGCCTTGAGACTGGGCGAAAGCTGGATGAGAAAGCCGACGAACTTGAGCTCTTGCTGCTCAGAGCGGATGCCGCTGTAGATGACGGTGAGGCAGATGAAGCTGTGCAAGCGATCATCACTTTCGCCGAGATTGCTTTCGAGATCCCCCCATTCAAGCCGAGATCGCTACCCCTCGATTGGCGAGAAATCCTGGATAAGTGGCTGAGGGGAGCACCTGTTACCGAACTTGGTGAGGACGATGCCGACGATGCGATATCCCTTATAGAGCATGCATTCGTCTACAACTTGCCGTGGGCAATGGAAGCCGTGCGGGTTCGTGCGCAGGCCCACGCGCCTGTTCAGGATCCATTCGACCTGGACGTCGACCTGCTGCTGAATTCTGGTAGCGGCAGTGCCGTTGCCGCTGTCGAGACGGGAACGTTGTCCATTCCGGCTGCGGTACTGATCAAGGCCGGCTTCGCGTCGAGGCTTGGCGCCATCAGTGCAGTAGTTTCTACAGCCGCGAATTTCGACGACACCAAGGGCCTGCGTGCTTGGCTTTCATCGGACACTGTGCTGGCTTGGAGCGCCACCCCCACCTGGCCGACCGAAAATTCGCACGAGCTGTGGAAGGAGTTCACTGCTCCGCATGGAGTAGGCAACGTAGCACCGTGGACTACGACGGGGTACACCGGACCGGTTCAGTGGAATAGTGGCGTGCCGATGCCGCCCGGGATACCCTTGCGCATCGCCGGCTCCGGATCGAAGGCCGGCGTCATCTACAGCAGCGACTACCGAGAGTTGGGCAGAGTTCGTTATCCCTTCAGTCAGATGGCCATCGGCCTCACAGTGGCAACGTCGAACGGTGCGGCAGACCGAATCTCGTTTGAATATACCGGACCGAATGACCTCATTCAGTCCTGATGTACCCGCGCCGGATCTAAGCGCTGGCGCTCGCGGCCATCAATGAGCCATGAGTAGCTGAGCCTCAAAGGTGTCACACTTGCCCCGGTTTCACCTGCCAGTGCGGCTAGAGCTGCATACGAGCACCGGAGGCGTAGCGCATAAGGTCACCGCTAATAGGGGCACATCCGATCGCTTCCGGGTAGTCAACTCGCGAACATCGCTGGCCGCACCGGGTCGATACGTGTCGGCCAGCCCGTTCCGTCCAATCTCCGCTTCCGCTACAGACCTGCCGGCCTCTTCGGCTACCCGCGATCAACGGCTCCTCGACGACGCAGCTCAACGTCGAGAGGATGGCAACTGTCAGCAATCGCTGCAAAGTTGTCACTGGGAAGATGACGGCCACGAGGCTTCTCCTGTCGTTCTTGAACCATTGCCCATGGCATTTTCTCTGACCGATTCCAGGTGGCTGATTGAGTGGGCGCTGATCCGGTTGCATCGTTGACACAGGAGACAAAGGAGAACAAGCTGACAGCTTTCTGAAGGAGAGTTTTCTTGCCGAACGCCATGAGACTCATCGCCGGTCGCTTGCCTCGAGTAACGCCGGATGAAGTGCGTCGATTTGTCGGCACCGTGGAGGTCCGTGATGCTGAGGCCTTTGCCGCCGAACTGGAGGTGTTCATGCAGGAATGGCTGCTGCGGGTCGAATTGCCCGCGTCTCTGGAGATGGCGTTGTCCCGACAAGCAGCGAAGCATGCCTTGGTTGTCCAGGCCGCTGCCTTGAAGGCAGATCCCCGCTGGACGCCCGGCAGGACAGATATCCAGCGCGGCCGCGAGGCGATGCTGGAAGCCTACGGCCAGCCGCACAACCTGCCGCTGCCGGAGTTTGCCCGGCTGGCGAACAAAGTCCGCCAGCAGATCTACAAGGACATCGACGCGAGACGACTGCTGGCACTCAACGTTGGCCCCCGCGGGCGCAAACTGCCCGACTGGCAACTCGATCCGGTCAAACACCGACTCACCCAGGCCATTTTGAAGGGAGCGCCAGGAGTCGATACGTGGACGCTCTATCGGGCCTTGTCCGACCCGCTCGAAGGACTGAATGGCCTCTCCCCGGTCGACGCCGTGACGGAGGGTTCGATCGATGCAATTGCCAAAGTTGTCTTCAACATGCTGGGCGTGTATTGATGAACAATGGTACGGAGGTGCGAAATGTCCTATCGCACAAAAATCGAGCAAGGAACTCCAGCCCTCCAGGCATTCCTTGGACTACTGGACAAGGATATTGATGCCGGACGCCATCTCCAGCCGCTGCCGGACGACTTGCTCCAAGCCATGCGGACCTTCGCTTGCCATGGAGCCGCCTTGGACGAGGACGTCGAAGGCGATCTCGCGCTCTGATGACCGAGGCTGACGTCAGGGAAAGCAGCGCCGTGTTCGGCGTTACTTATCCCATTCGGATGACGGAACGCTGGCGCATCCTTCGGCCAGCTGCACAACTTTCCACTGCCGGAGTTTGCCCGGCTGGCGAATAAGTTGCGCCAGCAGATCTACAAGGATCTCGTTTTAGGCCTGAGCGCACGCTCACATCGAGGCTGTGATCCCGCGGCCCTGCTGAAGAACTCGGCAAAAACCAGGTGCCCGTATTGCCCTTGAACGAGATGGGTGACGGGTGTTAGATTTTTAACTAAAATATCTAACAATCAAGGTCAATGCAGCCATGAGCACGTCCCAAGCTATCCGTGAACGCATCGCCTCGCAACCCGCAGGCGAGCCCTTCACCCCCGCATTGTTCGCGGGGCTGGGTTCGCGTGCGGCCATCGATCAGGCTTTGATGCGGCTGGCGAAGGTGGGTAGCGTCGAGCGCATCGGTCATGGCCTGTATATCGTGCCCAAGGCCGGGCGGTTCGGCATCAAGTCGATGCCTGCGCCCGAGCAGGTGGCGCGAACCGTGGCCGAGGCGGAAGGGGCGACGATCGAGGTTCATGGGGCGGAAGCCGCACGGCGCCTGGGACTGTCCACGCAGATGCCGGCACAGGTAGTTTTTCAGACCACAGGCTCCTCGCACCAGCTTCGGCTGGGCAAACTGGTCGTCCGGCTACAGCACGTGGCGCCGCGCAAACTGGCGCTGGCTGGGCGGCCTGCGGGGCAGGCGCTGTCGGCCCTCTGGTACCTGGGGCGCAGCCAGGTCACACCGGACACGTTCAAGCAGATCGCGAAGAAACTGCCGGTGGGCGAGTTCGAGGCGCTGAGCGGAGCCAAGGCGTTGATGCCGGCCTGGATGGTGGAAGCCCTGGCCCGCTACGAGCGAAGCGAACCGGCCCATGCCTGAATCCACGGCGCACTACTTCGATTTTTCCCTGGCCGAGCAGGCCGAGTTGTTGCATGGCCTGGCACCGGTGCTGGGCCGCCGCGCTGAAATCCTGGAAAAAGACATCTGGCTGTGCCAGGTACTGGGTGTCTTGTTCGCGCTGCCGATTCGCAAGCCGATGGCGTTCAAGGGTGGCACGTCGCTGTCCAAGGTCTATCAGGCCATCGAACGTTTCTCCGAGGATATCGACGTCACCATCGACTACCGGAGTCTCGTGGCCGATGTGCCTGACCTTGCAAGCCTTTCCAACACCCAGCGCAAGAAGCTGTCCGATGCGCTCAGGGTGGCTTTGGTGAAGCACGTCACCGAGGAACTGGTGCCGGCCCTGCGAGAAGCGCTGGCGCAAGCGCTCCCCGCGCATGAAGTCACCATCGAAGTCAGCGACGACGCGGAGAAGCTCTGGCTGTATTACCCGAGCGCGGTGGAGAACACGGATGCCTACCTGCGGCCGAGCGTCCTGCTCGAATTCGGTGGGCGCAATGCCACGCTGCCGCAGGACACCATGACGATCGTGCCGGATGTGGCTGCCCACGTGCCGGTGCTGGCGTTCCCGACTGCCCAGGTGGCGGTGCTGTCACCGATGCGAACGTTCTGGGAGAAAGCCACGCTAATCCATGTCGAGTGCCATCGTCCTGATCTGCGTGCCGGCGCCGAGCGGCTGTCGCGGCATTGGTATGACTTGGCACGCCTGGCCGATCACGAAGTGGGGCGCAGGGCACTGGCCGATACCGAGTTGCTGTGTGACGTGCTGCGCATCAAGGAGACCTTCTACCGCAGCGGGTTCAGTCACTACGAGTTGTGCCAGACCGGGGTGGTCTGCGGCTGATTCCCGATGCCGCGTTGCTCAATGCGCTGCAACGAGACTACCAAGCCATGCTGGATGCCCAGATGTTCTACGGCGAGACCCTGGTCTTCGATCGCATCGTCGAGCGCCTGACCGCGTTGGAGAGGGAGATCAATTGCCAAGAATGAACCGCGGCTCGCAGCAGATAGATGGACGCTCGTTGGACGTGCTTGGAAGTCGATGGACAGTTCTGCCGTCGAGGGCGCAAAATGGGGCTATAATCAAGGTCTCCGCTGATCACCCCAGAGGAGAAAGTGATTGGGAAACAACGACTTAGTGCCCTAGTGCATGTCTGATTTCCCGCTCCAAACGTCTTGAAGACGAAAGTCTTGGGCGCGATAGCAAAGCGGTTATGCAACGGATTGCAAATCCGTCTAGTCCGGTTCGACTCCGGATCGCGCCTCCAGAAAATGCGGGAATAGCTCAGTTGGTAGAGCGCAACCTTGCCAAGGTTGAGGTCGACGGTTCGAGACCGTTTTCCCGCTCCAGAATTTTCGTCCATGGACATCCACCAACGTCCATAGATAATTGAAAGAAGGCCGAAATCTTTGCGTTTCGGATTTTTTTTCGTCCAGCGACATCTACTGACATCCACCTAAATCCACGCGATTTCAGTCCATTCTTAAGTCCATTTTTTGAGCCGCGCTCGCGGCAGGATGGACTGACTTTCAGACAGCTTGCCCGCAGAGATGTTTCAATCCAGGCCTTTTTCTGGAGACATCATGAGCCTGACGGATGCTGCGACACGACAAGCAAAAGCCACCGGTCATCCCTATACACTGGCCGATTCGGATGGGCTCTCATTGGCGGTTTCTGCCCAAGGCAGCAAGTCGTGGCACTTCCGCTACTACTGGCAAGCCAGACAGAAACGCATGTCACTGGGCACCTATCCTGAGGTATCCCTGCGCGATGCTCGATACCTGCGCGACCAAGCCCGTGCCCTGCTCAGCAAGGGCATCAATCCCAGGCTCGACCGCAAACGAAAACGGTAAGCTGTTCATCTGGCGCAGGCCAACAGTTTCGAAGCGATCTACCAACAATGGCTGGCGCATCGCAGACTCGAACTGCAGGACGGGCGACAAAGTACCTTGTCGCAGATGCGGCGGATTTTCAGCAAGGACGTCTTGCCCAAGGTGGGCAGATTCCCCATCCACGAAATCAAACGGTTTGATCTGCTGGATCTCCTCGGAAAAATCGAAATGCGGGGCGCCCTGACGACAGCAGAAAAGGTGCGTACCTGGCTCAACCAGCTATACCGCTATGCATTGGTCGTTGTTGACGGGCTGGACAACAATCCTGCTGCTGACCTGGATGTCGTGGCACGTCCCAAACCACCGGTCGCACATCATCCGTTCCTGGCCTTACGTGAGCTACCCGAGTTTCTGCGTGCCCTACGAGACTACGATGGGAGATCCATCACAACCCAGTTGGGCATTCGGTTGCTGCTACTGACGGGTGTGCGTACAGGAGAACTGCGTCTGGCCGAACCCTGTCAGTTTCAATTGGACCAGGGGCTATGGCTCATACCGCCGAACAACGTCAAGCAATGGCAGGTAGGGTTGCGACGAGGCAGCCGGCGAGCCCAGGATATTCCTGCCTATATCGTTCCCCTATCCATACAGGCCATCGAAATCGTGCGTTATCTGCTGGAGCGAGTGAAGCCAGCACAACGCTACCTGCTGCCGCAGCGTAGTGATTTACGAAAGCGCATCAGTGAAAACACGCTCAACGGTGCCTTGAAAAAGATGGGGTATCAGAATCGGCTCACTGGCCATGGCATCCGGGCCACGCTCTCGACGGCCTTGAATGAAATCGGGTATCCACGTGTTTGGGTGGATGCGCAGCTTTCGCATGTGGATCCCAGCAAAGTCAGTGCTGCGTATAACCACGCCGCTTACGTCGCGTCCCGACGCCAGATGATGCAGGATTGGGCGGATAGGCTGGATCTGCTGGAGCAAGGCTATGTGGAGCAGGCGCTGGTGCCACTACAGATACATGTCAGCTCGACGGTGGCAGAGGATTCGTTTGGGAATTTCAATCGGCCAATGACTGGATTCATGACCGGTGGTGTGACTGAAACCGCTTCTACGCTGATCGCCCTTGAGGCAGACGAGCCAGTCAAAGTATCTGATCATCCCCATCGCCTATCGGCTGTAACCCGAGACAATCAAGTACAGAAGGCTGGAGCGGGCACACCAATACAGCGAAGCTGTCAGGCAAAGATTGATGCGTACGAAGCGCCACACAATCTGCCTATCCCTGCCTTTGCGAAGCTTGCGGGGAAGTCGCGGGATCAGATCAATCGAGAAATCGCGTCAGGCCAACTGTTAGCTGTGAGTTTTGGAAATCGGGGAAGGCGTGTTCCCGATTGGCAATTGGATCCTGTGCGGCGGAAACTAATTCAATCAGTTCGACAAAGAGCGCCTGAGTTTGATGCCTGGGATGTGTACTGGGCGATGCTGCAGCCGTGCATATGTTTGAATGAGCGAGTGGCTGCATATGGCGTAGCAGAGACAGATCGTCGATATGCTGAAGAAGAGGTGGTGCGAAGATTGAATTCAAAGCAGCGGCCACAGCAATAATAGATTGCCGCAACAGTCCTACCGCACTGCCACATGTCTGCTTTCGGCTGTGGATTCAACTGGTCAATGCAACACAATGACTGCCACTGGCGCAAGGAGTGTTGGCATGAAGCAAAGACCGCGGATTTACTACACCGAAGCTCAGAAAGCCCTGATGTGGGATCGCTGGAAAGCTGGTGATACCTTGCACGAGATCGGCAAGCTGTTTGACCGACCACACACCTCCATTCATACTATCTTGAGTGCAACGGGTGGCATTCGGCCACCAGTGAGGCGTCGGTCTCGCTGGGCGTTGACCATGTCTGAGCGAGAAGAAATCTCCAGGGCGTTGGCCGCAGGTGAATCTATCCGCTGCGTTGCCGGCCGCTTGAAACGAGCTGCGTCGACCATCAGCCGCGAGCTCCTGCGCAATGGCGGCAAGACTGGCTACCGAGCAACAAAGGCAGACGAGGCTGCCTGGGGGCGGGCACGTCGCCCAAAGATGTGCAAGTTGGCCGCAATCCTGCGCTGGCACAGATCGTGGCGGGTAAATTACAAAGTCAATGGTCGCCCGAGCAAATAGCAGGGTGGCTCAAACGAACTTACCCGGACGACAAGGATTTGCAGGTGTCTCACGAAGCCATCTACCGCACGCTATTCGTCCAAACCCGCAGGGCCTTGAAGAAAGAGCTTCTGGAGCACTTGCGGCGCACCCAAGGGATGCGTCGCTCACGCCACTACACCCAGAAGACCCCCATCCATGGCCGAATCGTTGACGCCGTGCCCATCAGCGAACGGCCTGCCTGCATTGAGGATCGGGCCGTTCCGGGGCACTGGGAGGGTGATCTGTTGTTCGGCGATGCCTACAGCCAGATTGCCACGCTGGTGGAGCGACACACCCGCTACGTGATGCTGGTTAAACTGGTGGACAAGGACTCCTACACCGTCGCTGCGGCGCTGGCCAGGCATGCACAGACCTTGCCGCAAGAGCTCTACCGTTCCTTGACCTGGGACCGGGGATCGGAGATGGCGGGACACAAGCGATTCACCGTGGCCACCGACATCCAAGTCTACTTCTGCGATCCGCAGAACCCATGGCAGCGCGGAACGAACGAGAACACTAACGGGCTACTCAGGCAGTACCTGCCCAAGGGCATTGACATCTCGGGCTACTCGCAGGAGGAGTTGGATGCGATTGCGAGAAAATTAAACGAGCGGCCCAGAAAGACCTTGGGGTACAGAACTCCGGCTGAGATGTTTAACGAATGCGTTGCATCGATCGGTTGAATCCACAGCCAGGAACGGACGTTTGCTTGGTTGATTCCGATGTCCGGTGAAGGCACTCCGGGCATGTTGCGTGCATGAGTGATGCGCAGGTGCCTAACATTCTGCAGCGCGACTTCTGCGCAACCGCGCCCAACCAGAAGTTGGTGACCGATGTCACCGAGTTCAATGTGAAGGGCCACAAGCTATACCTGTGTCGGCCTGCATGGACTTGTACAACGGCGAGATCGTCGCGTACCGCACGGCAAGACGCCCGGTCTTCGAGCTAGTTTCCGGCACGCATGAGGCAGCGCTTGCGCGGACCAGATGTGCAGCCGAACTGATCGTGCACTCGGACCAAGGTTGGCACTATAAGATGCAGCCGTATCGATGCTCGAGAAACGTGGAGTCAAGCAAAGCATGAGCCGCTAGGACAACTGCTTTGACAACGCGGTGATTGAAAGCTTCTTCGGCACCCTGAAGGCTGAGTATTTCCATCTTGCCGCGCCCAACAGCATTGATGCGCTCGAAGCGGGTGTGCATGATTACGTCCACTACTACAACCACGAGCGCATCAAACTCGGGCTGCATGAGCTCAGTCAGGTAGAGTACCGAGTAAGAAGCACCGCCTGATCGGCGATATCCTGACCGTCCAACTTTTGGGGTCAGTTCATTTTCGGGGCGATTCGGTATGCAGTGAGAGCTGGCTCCTTATCGCCAACGGAAGCAGGGGCTTTGTCTATCTTTTCTTGAAACATTTTGCGATAATTAAAGTCACGATGAGACGAGTGACAATGTGCTAGATATTCACCAACATTGTATTTCCCGATGTGTCGCCAATTTCTTGATGACAACTATTATGCGCGGCCGGCGTTTCAAGCTTGCACCGGCATGGGCGATATTATTCAGAAGCACGCGGGAAATACCCGCTACACCTTCAGATTAATGACGGAGGAACTCAAAGTATAATCTTCGGATCAAATTGAAGACTCTTCGAAGCCAATCTGGATGAGAACGAGGAGTATAGCCATGTATTCGCTATATAATGGGCACTGCAGCTAACAAGTGTAAGATTCTACCTAAATAAATAGGAGGGCAACGATGGACTGGGGTAGCATTGTGGGAAACGTTGGTGGGAATCAATATCAGAACCGTCTCGCAGAACTTGCATCAAACAATATCGATACTCGCTCTATTGAAGATACAGTTGAGAAAACTGTAAATAATTTAAAAAAGGGTTGCGGCAGGTCGTTTGTTATTTTTGGAGAACCTCAGAGCGGAAAAACCGAGATGATGATAGCTCTGAATGCAAGGCTGCTCGATGAAGGAGCTGGCATCATTGTTAATCTTCTTACTGACAGCGTGGACCTTTTAGAGCAAAGCTTGTCCCGGTTTCGCGCTTCAGGTCTCAGCCCATCTCCCAAACCATTTAGTGAGCTGCCTCATCAGCCGAAAGACCTTGGCAAAAAAAAGTGGGTCATTTTTTCAAAGAAGAACGGCAGAGATTTAGAAAAACTCATTACGCTACTTCGCGCTCGAAAAGATCTTATTGTTATTGATGACGAAGCCGACTTTGCATCCCCCAACGCGAAGGTGAACAAAGACGAAAAAACAAAGATCAATCAATTAATACACGATCTTTTGGGTGAGGATGGCCAATACATAGGTGTCACGGCAACACCGGCCAGACTCAATCTAAACAATACATTCGAGAACGACAGCGAGCTGTGGGTAGATTTTCTTCCTCATCCGTACTACGTCGGTCAGGATTTCTTTTTTCCAACGGACGGTAAGGTCAATTACCGCTTACATACCTTTAATGCAGATGAGGGATCGGAGAGAGGTGAATTAGAGAATGCCATCCTTCATTTTCTTTGTGGAGTCGCAGAGCAGCATAAGCGTGGCCATAAAAAGAATTTCACGATGCTAATTCATACCAGCGGAAAGCGTGATGAACATAAAAATGATATCGACGTAGTGCAAAGTACAATCACCACTCTCTCCACATCATCACATTCTGGTTTCAAGCGAATCACCAAGAAGCTAGAAAAAATAGCAAAAGAATATTCTCAAGACCACTCTGACTCCATCGTAGAGTTCGTGCTCAGAAATATCGATAGACACAGCATCGTTGAAATAAATTCCAAGGGCCAGAGCGGCAAAGTATCTGATATTGCTAAGCCAACTAGCTTATTCTCTTTCGGCGCTGGAGGAAATATCATTTCAAGAGGAGTGACTTTTGATAATTTATTGTCAATGTACTTTACGCGAGCGGTGCAGGGGAAGTTTGCACAAGATACTTATATCCAGAGAGCACGAATGTTTGGTTCTCGGGAAGACTACAAGGAATACTTTCAGTTGTGGATTCCTGCTGAGCTCCTGAAGAACTGGAGTAAATGTTTTGCATTTCACAAGCTCGCAATTCATGCCATGCGCAGTAAGACGGGCGCACCTGTATGGATGTCTGATCACAAGACAATTCCAACGTCTGCCAATTCCATTGATAAATCAACTGTGGACTTCGAAGGCGGTGAAATGTCATTCGGTTTGTTTGAGTTTGATAAAAACAAATATGATTTACTGATGACCAGGCAAGGTCGCTCAGATCAACAAATGCTAGACGCACTGCGCGATAACTTTTCAGATAACGAATTTCCTGCGTACCTCTACGAGTATCTGACGCAAGATCTAACCGCATCAGGAACTAATATTTCATTCCATAACGCCAGCAGCTTTGGTACTGCATTGAGCAACTATACCGATGAAGAAATTCGGGATATTCGTCGTAAAAAAGGAATTTTTGCAAACAACGAGTTCGCTAGAAGTGAGCGCCCAGAAGCAAGGCATCACTTAAAGGTGTTCTATAACAAATTCGGTAAGGCTCGCCTATTTTATAAGATAAATGGGAGCTCCATTAAATTTATCCAGAATAGAAAATGATCACGGACGCTTCAAGGTATTATGGCTGTGTGCTCCACCACATCATAGATCAATCTGAACAACACGTAAGCATATGTTCTCTTGATGATGATGTGCCAGGATTTTATCTGGTAAACAGCAAACTGCCATTCTACATTAAGTATTCTACGAGTCGAACTGGCCCTTGGAGTTTTAATTTTCAGATGGCCCATCAAGAGCGACTAAAAAATATTTTTGACAGGTACAGTGAGTGTGTCACAGCATTTGTATGTGGACGTGATGGCATAGCCACACTGCCTTATGTCGAATTACAGACGATACTCGATTCTAACCTTGGTCCGCAAGAGATAGTCTCAATACGACGGCGTCATAATCACATGTATCAGATCAGGGGGCGTAATGGGGTCTTGGATAGAAAAATCTCGCGGAATAGACTTTCTGAGATACTAAAGGAATGACACTCTAATGAAGCATATTCACCCATTTCCGGCTCGGATGGCGCCTGAAATTGCGCTCGAAAAAATAAAGACACTAAAGCCGGGACAAACTGTTTTAGACCCTATGGTCGGTTCGGGCATGGTGCTGTCTCAAGCTGTGCGTAATGGAATCAATGCAATTGGCGTTGATCTGGATCCGCTTGCGGAATTGATCTCACGTGTTGGAACTACGGCAGTAGACGAGGACGAAGTCAAAAGGGGTTTGAATGTCCTGCTTGAGAACTGTTCGGAGATATCGGACCCAGTATTTCTGCCATGGATCGATGAAGACATCGAAACTAAAAAATTCATCGATTTCTGGTACGCCCCCAAGCAAAAGAAGCAATTAAGAACACTTTCGTTCCTCTTAATTTCCCAACCTATAAGCGTGTCGGATGATGTATTGAATATTATAAAAGTTGCTTTGTCTCGCCTTATCATAACGAAGGAGCCAAAGGCTTCGTTGGCTAGGGACACCGCTCATAGTCGGCCGCATCGGACAATTAAGAAAAATAGCTTTGATGTAATTAGTGCAATGCAGTCGTCTTTGAATCATGTATTAAATGCACTAGATACTACGTCATTAAAATCGAAGGCAAAGACGTATTTGGGTGACGCACGGAATTTGACAGTGGTTGCAAACGATACGATCGACTGCATCGTTACCTCTCCTCCCTACCTAAATGCAATTGATTACATGCGAGGACATCGTATGTCACTTGTTTGGTTGGGCTATCCTCTTAAGAGTCTTCGCGAAATTCGTGGAACGTCTATAGGAGCTGAGCGTGCCCTAAACGGCGAGTTCAGCAAAGAATTCACAGAAATGCTTGCTAAACTTGACTTGGGCCAACTTGAAGACAAAAATAAAAATATGCTTGATCGATATTTTTATGACCTAGTGCAGCAAACTAAAGAAGCGTATAGAGTCCTAAAAAAGGGTGCCACCGGAACGTATGTGATTGGAAACTCAACAATCCGTGGAACCTATGTACCAAATAGTGAGTTTTTGAAGCGTGCAGGGATGCTTGCTGGTTTCGATGTTTTGGGGGAAACGGAGCGTGAGATACCTAACCACCGACGGTATATGCCTATGGCGGTAGGTGTTGGAAATGGCTTGGCGAACCGCATGCGCACAGAGCACATCATTGACTTTAGGAAACCCCTTTAGGAATTTTTCAAACCCTACACCTCGGTGTTTGTCAACAAAGATGTCCGTTTTTTCAAGCAACGTGACTCCAGTATTTCGAGTCATTACCCTGGCCTTTCGGCGGATTTAACCAGGCTTCTGTGACTGGCTGCCAATTGCGTGTTTGACGGCCTTTCCAGCGATCAGTCATGGCTTTCTTGGCCTGCGCATAAACCGCTTTGCGGCGTATTAGAATATCTCTTTCTTGCCCTTGATTGAAGCGAGGTTAATTATTTGTTACGTGGGACGCTCTTTCTATCAGAGGAGCGCCCAAAAAGTCCAATAGCCAAATTGCTGAACTGCTGCCACATCGTTGGATGCCGCTGAATTGAACGTCAAGGGTGCGTTTGGCGACCGCTTACGATACCCATCGCAAAGGCGACGTGGATCAGAACGAAAAAGGCCTGGAAAGTCTACTGGAGACGAGCTGACCTTCGATGGCACAGCTATGAGCCTCTGGCACATGTGCGTACTCCGGATAAAGTGCTAGAGGGAGTCGATGCAGATCCCTATGGTTGCTTCTGGGGCTAATCTGTTAGCCCGTGCAGCCTAGGCGTCAATGTGTGATGCTTGGACGGTTACGGATGATCGACCGACAGCTCACAATACCGAACTCAGGCCTTGGCCGACTAGACTTTTAAACTGTCCAACTTCTGGGGGGCAGTTCAATTTTTTTCAGTCCATTTTTTGAGCTGCGCTCGCTGCAGGATGGACTGTAAGCGTCCAGCGAAGTCACCTTGAGTGAGAGCCAGGGATCGAAGAGCATACGTGTCCACTTAACCAGGTGGACACGTATGCACTTAATGCCAGAAGCAACCATAGGCCGTCGGCGTCGGTACACGGACGAATACAAGGCGGAATTGTTGGCGCAATGCCAGCAGCCGCATGTTTCGGTAGCGGCGATAGCGCAGGCGCATGGCATCAATGCCAATCTGCTGCGCAAGTGGATACGGGAGCAGGATCCGGCAGTGGCATCAGCGTCGAGACTGGACGTCACAATGATCCGCCCGGTGCCTGACTTCATCGAGTTGAAACCTGCCGCGATGACGGATCCATCGCTCGCTGCTATGCATGCCTCCTCAGTCCGAGAGCAGATCACAGTAGAACTGCCGTCGAGCAAAGGTCCTGTTCGCCTTCACTGGCCCGCCGAGCATGCCGACCGCCTGGCAGTGTGTCTGAAGGCGTTGCTGACATGATCCGCATCGAGCACATCTGGCTGGGTGTGGAGCCGGTGGATATGCGCAGCGGCATGGACAGGTTGCTGATGCAGGTGGTGGCGGTGTTCGGTCGCGCACAGCCGCATCACGCGTACCTGTTCGCCAATCGCCGAGGCACCCGCATGAAGGTGCTGATCCACGATGGCTTCGGCGTCTGGATGGCGGTACGCCGCTTGCACCAGGGACAGTTCGCGTGGCCGACGCTGGGCAGCCACGTGACCCTGTCGGTGGAACAGGCACGTGCTCTGGTGGTGGGTCTGCCATGGCAGCGCATGAATGCGGATGGCAGCCTGAGCGTGCTGTAGCCACAGTGCGCAATCGGGAGCATCGCCAATGGTGCGATGGCATGTTGCGTGGCATCATGATAGCCATGTCTGACCTGCCCGTTCCCGACCTCACCCGACTGGATAACGCCGCCTTGCAAGCGTTGGTTCAGCAGTTGACAGGCCAGGTCGAGCGGCTGAGCCAGGACAATCTCTACAAAGAAACGCGCATCGGGCAACTGACGCACGAGTTGGCGATCCTCAAGCGTTACCGCTACGGCAAGAAGAGTGAGCGCCTGACAGGCGAGCAAGGTAGCCTGCTCGATGATGCGGTGGATGCCGACCTCGCGGCGGTAGAACAGGAGCTGCTGCAACTGAGCAGCACGCAACCGTCCGCTACACCCGCTACGGCACCCAAGCGTCAGGCGTTGCCGCCGGCGCTGCCGCGCACCGAGATCCGCCACGAACCGGACAACACGACCTGCCAGTGCGGCTGCCAGATGCAACGCATCGGCGAAGACGTCTGCGAGAAGCTGGACTATGTGCCAGGCACGTTTACGGGGGAACGCCACATCCGTGGCAAGTGGGCCTGCCGTCAATGCGAGACCATCAGCCAGGCGCCCGTGTCTGCGCAGGTGATCGACAAAGGCCTGGCCACCGCAGGTCTCTTGGCCCAGGTGCTGGTCGCCAAATACGCGGATCACCTGCCGCTGTACCGTCAGGAAACGATCTATGCACGGGCCGGTGTCAAACTGGCTCGCTCCACGCTGGCAGAATGGGTGGGAGTCTGCGGCGTGCGCCTGCAACCGCTGGTCGATGCGCTGCGTGCCGAAGTGCTAGCGCAGCCTGTGCTGCATGCGGACGAAACGCCGGTGCAGGTGCTGCAGCCTGGCAGCAAGACCACGCATCGCGGCTACCTCTGGGCCTATGCGCCTGGCGTGTTCCAGGACCTGCGGGCCGTGGTGTATGACTTTACCGAAGGCCGATCCGGCTCTCACGCCCGGGCGTTCCTGGGCGACTGGCAAGGCAGCCTGATCTGCGATGACTACGCGGGCTACAAAGCCAGCTTCGGTCAAGGCGTGACGGAAGTGGGCTGCATGGCGCATGCCCGGCGCAAGTTCCACGAACTGCACCAGGCGAATAAAAGCCAGATCGCCGAACAGGCGCTGGCCTTGATCCAGGCCTTGTACGCCATCGAGGCCCAGGCAAAAAGCCTGACGCCGGAAGAACGACAGTGATTACGGCAACAACAAGCGCGGCCACTGGCCGATGCGCTGCACGCCTGGCTGCTGGCACATCGGGAAAAGGTGCCGGGCAATAGCGGCATCAGCCGGGCCCTGGATTACAGCCTGAAACGCTGGGCGGCGCTCACGCGCTACCTGGACGATGGTCGCTTGCCTATCGACAACAACTGGATCGAAAACCAGATCCGGCCGGTGGCGCTTGGGCGCAAGAACTGGCTGTTCGCGGGCTCGCTGCGGGCGGGACGGCGGGCGGCTGCCGTGATGAGCCTGATCCAGTCGGCCAGGCTCAATGGGCATGATCCGTATGCCTATCTGAAGGATGTGCTCACGCGGCTGCCGACGCTGCCCAACAGCCGCATCGAAGAACTGTTGCCGCATCGGTGGCAACCCGACGCGATCCGTTAAAGGACAACGGCTGCTAACGCGGCCGTTCGTCAATGTGCGTTGCCCGGACGGTTACCCTCATCCCAGGATTACTCAGCCCGAACCACGGCTGCATGAAGTGAATCCGCAGCATCGAATCTATCGGATACGGCTGGCGGCCTCGCGTACCTTGCTCCGGATAGTGTTTCGCTATCTCGCTTGCTAGGCAATCTCACGGAATCGTCTTATCCATCTCACTCAAAAACTTTTCACTGCATGTCTGCTTGCGTTTGCCGCTGAACTTCGCCTCCGTGAAACTCAATTGGTTCATCCTATATCTCTGGGTGGTGGCTTGCTCCTCTGACAGACTGCCCGGTGATTTTTTCAGAATTTCCTTAAACAATCAGTAGCGAGTATCTATTGTGCCCGAGGGGTATAGCTTGCTAAAGAAAAAACCTTATTTAATTAAACAGTCCAATTCTGCCTAATATGTTTTGCAGCAAACTCGATCTCAGGAAACAATGATCTAGAATTTATGTTAAGCGCGTCGAGTTGACTCAAAACATCCCTCTTAACTCCTGCGGGAACAATAATTCTATCAACTCCAAGTCCTTTAGACCTATCGAGTCCGAGATACTCCAAAAGCCCCGATACCACAAAGGCACCCGACTGAGCAATTATTCGTTTATTATTTTTTGCCGGATACACAAAAAAATATTTCCGCAAATCAAGTGGTTCGAGCACATCGAGAAAATAGGGCTTCTCTGCCCGAACAAACTGCATAAGTCTTTTCACTGCTGGCAGCGAACGAAAATCTTTCTTCTGATCTTCACTCCATGCATACCCGCTCCCTCCAAACTCCTTATATTTTTCCTTTATTTCCTCCCTCTCCCGCTGGGATAGTCTTGACATATTACAAATCACACTAATGACATCACTATCTGCAAATTTTTCTCGACTTTTCTTAAAATCAAGAACATGCACCACGCCATCCACACCCTCGACACTATCGTCGTTGCAAGCAAAGTACAATGCCACAAGTGGATTTAAGCTCACATCAACAAGTCGTGTTGGCGCACTGTAGTGCTGGGCTCGTACCAACTTATCAAGCATACTCTTGTCTGAACCAAACTCGCCTGGCGCCTCTACTAACAACTCGCTTAATATTTGGCTTTCAGCGTCAGGTTTAAAGTCTCGCATTATAGATGGTCGAACTTTCCAAGTCATGTCAGCCTGGCCGCGGTAGCAATATGGACCGGCATCACTATCCATTCTATCAACTCTGGCTTCCCTAAGCTCATATACAATCGAAAGATACGAAATCAATCCATCATCCGCATTCACACGATGCGGTATTTTTAGGCTTAGCTTTTACCATAACCCCATAATTCCTCATGAAATTGCCACCTAGATTTTTACAATTAATTCAAAATGAGCCATCAAATTTTTCATCAATCAAGACGGCCCCAATGAATTATTAATTTTACGCCATGAATTGCCTAGAGCCTGTTATGAACTTTGCTGTGTGAGCGCGAAGCCGCAGGTAGAGTTTGCGGATGCGCCGCAAGCCCTACCCGACGGACGTCAGCGATGAAGAATGGAGTTTCGCTGCGCCCTACCTGACCCT
>NZ_JBHSEW010000015.1:0-58394 GCF_042654765.1 Comamonas nitrativorans
TGCCTGATGACCATAGCGACCTGGAACCACTCCTTCCCATCCCGAACAGGACAGTGAAACAGGTCTGCGCCGATGATAGTGCGGGTTCCCGTGTGAAAGTAGGTCATCGTCAGGCTCTTATAGCAAGACAAACCCCCAGTCCCATAAAGACTGGGGGTTTTGTTTTTTGCACTGGTTATTTTTTTGATAATTTTTTGAAATGACGATGCAGCTACAGGATATTTTGTATTCGCAGGGGTTTGGTATTCGCCGGGTGTGTTCGGGCCTGGTGCAGCAGGGCTGGGTCGAGATTTGGGATGCTGCGCAGCAGGTGTTTGTGCCGGAGCGTGATTCCATGGCGGAGCTAGAGCCGGAGGGGTTGCGTTTTCGCGTGCAAGGTGTCGAGTGGCTGTTCCAGGCCAAGGGCTACATCATGCTGCACAAGCCCGCAGGAACGGAGTGTTCGCAAAAGCCTTCGGCGTGGCCGAGCATTTATACCTTGCTGCCTGCGCCTTTACGTCAGCGGCCCTGCAAGGCCGCCATTCAGGGGGTGCAGGCGGTGGGGCGGCTGGACCAGGATACGACCGGGTTGCTTTTGCTGAGTGACGATGGCCAGTTCATCCACCGCATGAGTTCGCCCAAGAAGCATGTGCCCAAGGTGTACCGGGTGACGGCGAAGCATCCGGTGACGACGCAGATGGTCGATCGCTTGTGCGCCGGGGTGGTGCTGGACGATGACCCCAGGCCGGTGCGGGCAGCGGCTTGCACGTTGGTGTCGGAATGCGTGCTGGATTTGACGCTGACCGAGGGCAAGTACCACCAGGTCAAGCGTATGCTGGCCGCAGTGGGCAACCGGGTGGAAGCGCTGCACCGTTGGAAAATTGGCGATTTGGCACTGCCCCAGGATTTGCCGCCGGGCCAATGGCGTTGGCTGACGCAGGAGGATTTGCAGGCGTTGGGGTTCCACGCTGCGTAATCGAGCAGGGAAGCGCTGTCGGGCCGCTGACCAGTGAGTGCCAGTTGTTGGTTTTGAATTGCTGTGCGCAAGTCGCTTTAACGCGGTTTGCGCTTTTTCTTTTTGGCTTTGGCCAAGGCTTCTTTGCGGGCCAGGCGCTCGGCATCGGCCACGGCGGCGATGGCGGCCCATTGAGCAAATTCTTCCGGGGTTTCCAGGGTGATGCGGCCCAGGGCGTGGGTGCGGTAGTCGGTGATCACCAACTCGGCGGCTTTTTGCATGTTCACGCGGCCGCCGGTCATGACGGCGCCGCGTTTGCGGGCGATGTATTCGAGTAGTTCATCGTCGTGCAGCGCGGCAATTTCCTGCTCGCTCAGGTCGAGCTTGTAGCGGGTTTGCAGCTCTTTGGCGTAGTGTTTCTGCAGGTAGAGCAGCAGTTCGAGCGCGACCAGTTCCTCGTCGTAGGCGTTGCGGCCGATCGAGCCGCTGGCGGCGAGGTTGAACCCGCTCTGGCCGATGGAAATCCGTGGCCAGAGCATTCCGGGGGTGTCCCAGAGGTAGAAGTCGTCGTCCAGCACGATGCGCTGCTCGTCCTTGGTCACGCCGGCTTCGTCGGCGGCCTTGGCCTGTTTTTTCCCTGTCATGGTGTTGATGAGGGTGGATTTGCCGACGTTGGGCACGCCGCAGATCAGCACGCGCATGGGGCGGGACATCCCGCCGCGCTGCGGGGCCAGTTCACGGCAGGTCTGGATCAGGCGGCGGGCAGGGGCCGGGTCGCCGGCGTCCATGGCGATGGCGCGGGTGTCGCTTTGGGCGTTGTACCACTGCAGCCAGGCTTCGGTCTGCACGGGGTCGGCCACGTCCTGCTTGTTGAGCAGCTTCAGGCGCGGCTTGTGGCCGGTCAGGGTTTGCAGCAGGGGGTTGAAGCTGGAGCCGGGGATACGGGCGTCCAGCACTTCGATGACGACGTCGATGTCCTTGACGCGCTCCTCGATGAGCTGGCGCGTCAGGTGCATGTGGCCGGGGAACCACTGGATGGCAGACATGGCGGATGCTTGAATGTTTGATTATTTAGATAGCTTCTTCCGCTGATCAATAAACGATTTCAAGGCAATTAAATCCTGAAATCGTTTATTGATCAGCGGAAACAGCTCACTTTATTGATATTGCCTTGCGTTACCGCAGGTTGCCGACGTCCATGTAGCGCAGGCGCCATTCCTCGAAGCTGCCGGTATCGGCCTTTTCGATTTCGCGCTGCGCCTGGATGGAGGCGCGGCTGAGTTGGGCAAAGGTTTTCTGCAGGGCTGCGTTGCGTGGCAGGCCCAGCAGGTGGTCGTGGCTGGCCTGGGTTTGCGCCAGGCCGAAGGCTTTGAAGCTGTTGCCGTGGGCCTGGGTGCCGTGCAGCACGCGGGCCGAGGGGGTCATGGTGGGGAACTGCACCAGATCCTGGGCGGCCAGCAGGGCCTGCTGGTAATCGTCGCCGCCGTGGGTGGCGTCCAGCGCCTGGGCCAGGGGCTGGCAAGCGTGCAGGATTTCTTCGGCCCAGTCGGTCAGCAGCACTTCCTGCTCGCCACGCAGCAGGCGCAGGCCCGGCTGGCGGCCACGCTCGGCGGTGCGGTGCTGGTTTTCCTTGACGGCGGCGATTTCCTGCGGGGTGTCGGGCGGGCTGTCGCAGAGCAGGCAGTGCAGCAGGAACACGTCCAGCATGCGCATGGTGCTGGCGTTAATACCCAGCGGCTCGAAGGGGTTGATGTCCATCAGCCGCACTTCCACATATTCCACACCGCGTTCGCGCAGGGCATGCAGGGGGCGCTCGCCCCGGCGCACGGTGCGTTTGGCGCGGATGGTGCTGTACAGCTCGTTTTCGATTTGCAGCAGGCTGGTGCCCAGCTGGTTGTAGTCGCCGCCGGGGTTGCGCACGCCCAGCTGCTCGTAGGCCGGATAGGGGCGGGTGAGCGCGTCTTGCAGGGAGTTGGCGTACTCGTCCAGATCGTTGAAGCTGGCATTGATGCTGGCCTGCGCCTCGCTCTGGTAGCCCAGGCGGCCCATGCGCAGCGACGTGGCGTAGGGCAGGTACAGCGCCTGGCCTTCCTCGCCCAGCGGTTGCAGCTGGTGCTGGCGGCCTTCGACAAAGCAGGGGCACAGCGTGGGCGAGGCGCCGAACAGGTACAGCAGCAAAAATGCCTGGCGGCGGAAGTTGCGAATCAGTCCCAGGTATTCGGCGCTGCTGACGCCCGGCAGCGACCAGTTGTAGTGAATGCCGGAGATGGTCTGCATACGCCGCCCGTAGCGGTGGCCCAGGCCCATGCGGTAAATGCTTTTGGAGCGGCCAATGTGCGAGTGGCCGTAGCGCCCCAGGGGGATGGTTTCATCCGTCGGCAGGGTGCAGGGCATGCTGGCGGCCCACATCATTTCCGCGCCTTCGTCAGCCATGCAGCGGTAGACGTACTGGTGAATGGCCTGCAGCTCGTCCAGGCAGTCCTGCACGCCCTGGTGGGCGCCGGTAATCAGCTCCAGCTGCGATTCGCTGTAGTCGGTGGTGATCAGCGGATGGGTCAGGGCCGAGCCGAGCGCCTGTGGGTGGGGCGTGAGGGCCAGGGCGCCGTTGGGCAGCACGCGCAGGCCTTCTTTTTCAATACCACGGCGGATGCCGGCCAGGCGCTCGGGTGCCGGAATAGCGAAAGAGGGGGGCTGCACGGTCATGCGAAACAAGAAGGGAAGTTGGCGAAGAGGGGCGAAGTTACCATGCCCGGCCCGGGCTTATCTTGCGCAGGGACTAGAAAAAGTGCGATGGTGCTGCCGGTGGGGGCGTCAGGGTTTATCCCCGATCTGGCGGCACAAGCTTGTGGAAAAGCCTGAACAAGCCGCCGACAACTTGGACAAGGTATTGTTTTGCCAGTGAAAAGAAAAAATGATTAAAAAATAGGCAATTCTTGGGAGGTGAGGAAAACTTCTTCGGCAGAAGACCGCACAAGCTTGTGGATAAGTCTTGGCAAGCCGCTGAAGTGTTGGATTAACTTGATGAAATAAAAGAAAAAAATTATTGTTGCTGAAATTTTTGGCAGTTTGTACGGTTTTTTTGCCATGGCGCTTGCCATTCTGGTCGTTGCCCGGCATGGGGCGGCGTCATGCCGATTTATCCCCGTCCGGGTTGGATAAAGCTGTGGAAAACTGCAGGCGCAAGTTCCCAAGGCCGCATCAGCATTGGTTTTGTTGGGGACAGCCCTGGGACGCTGAAAAAATGGGCAAGGCGCAGTAGCGGCAAAACGGGCACAATGCGCGGTTGTTTTGCTTTTTCCTCTTTGGCATGGATGCAGCTTTGACCCCTGAATTTTTCACCGCCAAGCTCGAACCCAGCAGCCAGCAATGCGATGCCTGGACGAACCAGCCGCTGCTGTTCTCGCTGGAGGCGGGCAGCATCCCGTGGCCCAGTTCGTGCCGCAACGGCACCTGTCGTACCTGCCTGGGCCAGCTCAAAAGCGGCAGCGTGCGCTACGAGATCGAATGGCCCGGCCTGACCACGGAGGAGATGGCGGCCGGCTGCGTGCTGCCCTGCGTGGCTTATCCGCAAAGCGATGTGGTGCTGCAAGACCCTGAAAACTGACGCCCCGGTGCCGGCATGGCGCTGCAGAGGCTGGAGCCAGCCTTTAAAATCGGCGGTTTCAAGAGCGCGAGCCGACAATTTTGCGTTTCACCCCTGGGCCGCTTGCGGCCCGCATTTTTTTGCAGCAGGCCTGGTGGTTTGGGCAAATGCCGATCCGGTGGCAGCGCTGCAAGTTCTAAGGAACATTCATGAATACCCCCCGCACCCCCGTAGCCATATCCCCGGTGGAGGACATCGTTGCCGACATGCGTGCTGGCCGCATGGTCATCCTGGTCGATGAGGAAGACCGGGAAAACGAAGGCGATCTGATCCTGGCGGCCGACCATGTCAGTGCCGAAACCATCAACTTCATGGCCAAGTTTGGCCGGGGTCTGATCTGCCTGACGTTGACGCGTGAGCGTTGCGAGCATTTGCGCCTGCCCCCCATGGCGGTACGCAACGGCACGGTCTACAGCACGGCGTTCACCGTTTCGATCGAAGCGGCCCAGGGCGTGACCACCGGCATCAGCGCTGCCGACCGCGCCCGCACCGTGCAGGCGGCAGTCGCACCCGATGCCCAGGCCAGCGATCTGGTGCAGCCCGGGCACATCTTTCCGTTGCAGGCCGTCGATGGCGGGGTGCTGATGCGGGCCGGGCATACCGAGGCCGGCTGCGATCTGGCCGCCCTGGCCGGGTGCAGCCCGGCAGCGGTGATCTGCGAAATCATGAAAGACGATGGCACGATGGCGCGGCTGCCCGACTTGCAGCTGTTCGCTGCCGAGCATGGGTTGAAGATCGGCACCATCGCCGATCTGATCCAGTACCGCAGTCGTACCGAATCGCTGCTGGAACGTGTCGGCACCCGCACCCTGCAAACCCACCATGGCGCGTTTGTCGCCCATGCGTTCATGGACAAGCCCAGCCAATCCGTCCACCTGGCTCTGGTGCGCGGCCAGTGGGAGCCGGGGCAGGACGTGGCCGTGCGGGTACACGAGCCGCTGTCGGTACTCGACGCGCTGGAAGTGCAGCGCCCAATGCACTCATGGAGCCTGGACGAAAGTCTGGCCTACCTGGACAAGACCGGCTGTGGCGTGGCGGTGCTGCTCAACTGCGGCGAAAGCGCCCAGCAACTGCTCGACCAGTTCGAGGGCAAGGCCCGCTCGGCCCACGCACCGGAACGCGGACGCATGGATTTGCGCTCCTACGGCATCGGCGCTCAAATCTTGCGCGAAATGGGCGTACACAAAATGCAGCTGCTGGGCCAGCCCCGGCGGATGCCCAGCATGGCCGGGTACGGCCTGGAAATCACCGGTTACATCACCAAGGAATAAAAGAGGACAACCACCATGCAAAACGCAGACAAAGGCCAACCCCGGGAATTGAGCGGCGTGGGCCTGCACATCGGCATCGTACAGGCGCGTTTCAATACCGACATTACCGATGCCCTGGCCCAGGCGTGCCAGGACGCCCTGATCGACCTGGGGGTAGCGCCTGAACACATCACCCTGGTGCAGGTGCCCGGCGCCCTGGAAGTGCCCCTGGGCCTGATGGCCCTGGCCGAGCGCGACGAGTTCGACGCCCTGGTCGCCCTGGGCTGCATCATCCGGGGGGAAACCTACCACTTCGAGCTGGTTGCCAACGAGTCGGGCGCCGGTGTCACCCGTGTCGGGCTGGACTATGGCATTCCGATCGCCAATGCCATCCTGACCACCGAAGACCTGGAACAGGCCGTTGCCCGCCAGACCGAAAAAGGGCGCGATGCCGCCTACGTCGCCGTGGAGATGGCGCAACTGCTCACCGATCTGGCCCCGAGCGAATAAGCAGTAACTGTATGCAAGAAGACACAACCCCCTCCAAACGCCCGCCGCGCCAGAAGCGCACGGGCCTGACCAGCACCGGCGTGCGCAAAGCGGCGTCCAAGTCGGCCCGCAGCCGTTCACGCGAATTTGCCCTGCAGGCGCTGTACCAGCACGTTGTCGCAGGCAACGATGCTGCCAGCATCGACCAGTTCACGCGCGAGCTGATCGGCTTTCACAAGTGCGACGCTGCCCATTACGACGCCCTGGTGCATGGCTGCATCGAGCAGGAAGCCGACCTGAACGCCCTGATCGCCCCCAAGCTCGACCGCCCGCTGGGGGAACTGTCGCCCATTGAACACATCTGTATGTGGATTGGCGCGTATGAGCTGCTGCACGCCCTGGATGTGCCCTGGCGCGTGGTGATGAACGAGGCCATCGAGCTGACCAAGGAGTTTGGCGGCACCGACGGGCATAAATACGTCAACGGCGTGCTGGATGCCCTGGCGCCGGTGCTGCGTGCGGCGGAAGTGCAGGCCGACCTGGCGGCAAAAAACAAGGCGGGCTGATACCGGCCTGCTTCATGGATGGGGTGAATGAATGCAATTTGCTGCACGTACAGAAAAAATCGAACCGTTTTACGTCATGGAAGTGGCCAAGGCCGCGCAAATACTGGCGGCCCGGGTGGCCGATAGCGCCAGCCCCATGATTTTTCTGAACATTGGTGAGCCGGACTTCACGGCGGCCCCGGCCGTGCAGCAAGCCGCCAGCGCGGCCATTGCACAGGGCCAGACCCAGTACACCAACGCCCTGGGACTGCCCGCGCTGCGCACGGCCATCAGCCAGTGGTATGCCAGCCGCTTTGGCGTGCAGGTGGCGGCAGAGCGTATCGTCGTCACTGCCGGGGCCAGCGCGGCCCTGCAACTGGCTTGCCAGGCGCTGGTCAATCCGGGCGACGAAGTGCTGATGCCCGATCCCAGCTACCCGTGCAACCGCCACTTCGTCAGCAGTGCCGATGGCGTGGCCCGCCTGATTCCCACCACGGCCGCGCAACGCTACCAACTCAGCAGCGAGCAGGTGCTTGCCCACTGGGGGGCGCAAACGCGCGGGGTGTTGCTGGCCTCGCCCTCCAACCCGACCGGCACCTCGATTGCACCGGACGAGCTGGCGCGTATTCATGATGTGGTGCGGAGCAAGGGCGGTTTCACCATCGTCGACGAGATTTACCTGGGCCTGTCCTACGACGAGGCCTTTGGCCGCAGCGCCTTGGCGCTGGGCGAGGACATCGTCAGCATCAACAGCTTCAGCAAATACTTCAACATGACCGGCTGGCGCCTGGGCTGGATGGTGCTGCCTCCGGCGATGGTGCCGGTGGTCGAGCGCCTGGCGCAGAACCTGTTCATCTGCCCTTCCACCATTGCCCAGCACGCGGCTTTGGCCTGCTTTGCGCCGGAAAGCCTGGCGCTGTACGAGCAGCGCCGGGCCGAGTTCAAGGCGCGGCGCGACTTTTTCATTCCCGCCCTGCGCGAACTGGGCTTTGGCGTACCGGTGATGCCCGATGGCGCGTTTTACGCCTGGGCCGATGGCAGCGCCCTGTTTCCCAAGCTGGGGGTGGACAACAGTTGGGACTTTGCCTACGCGCTGATGGACAAGGCGCATCTGGCGATCACTCCGGGGCGGGACTTCGGCAGCAGCGACACCGCCCGCTACGTGCGCTTTTCCACGGCCAATTCCATGACTCAGTTGCACGAGGCAGTGGCGCGGCTGCGCCGCCTGCTGGCCTGACGGATGCTTGCCGTGAACCAGCCAGCCTTTCACATTCCCGTGCGGGTGTATTGGGAAGACACCGATGCCGGCGGCATCGTCTTTTACGCCAACTACCTGAAATTCTTTGAACGCGCCCGTACCGAATGGCTGCGCAGCCTGGGGCTGAACCAGCAGCACCTGCGCGATACCGTGGGCGGCATGTTCGTTGTCACGCACGCGCAGGCGGAATACCTGCGCCCGGCGCGGCTGGACGACGTGCTGCACGTTACCGCCGTGCTGCAAACGGCAGGCCGCGCCTCGCTGACCATTGCCCAGCAGGTTTTTTTGCAGCCCGTGTCAGCCGACGGCACCCCCCAACTGTTATGCCAGGGCGTGGTGCGCGTCGGCTGGGTGGATGCCGCCAGCATGCGACCGGCCCGGATTCCTTCTTCACTTCTTGAACAACTGTCATGAACCCTTCTCAAGACATGTCCATCCTGTCCCTGGTGCTGCAAGCAAGCTGGGTGGTGCAACTCGTCATGCTGATTCTGGTCGCTGGCTCGGTGGCCAGCTGGGCCACGATTTTTCGCAAAGCGATGGCCATCAAGCGCGTGCGCCGGCTCAATGAGGAGTTTGAAGAGGACTTCTGGTCCGGCAACAGCCTGAACGACCTGTATACCCGTGCCACGCAAAACGCCAAGAGCGGCGGCCCGATGGAACGTATCTTTGCCAGCGGGATGCGCGAATACCGCAAGCTGCGCGAGCGCCAGGTGCAAAGCGCCACCACGCTGATGGACGGCACCCGCCGCGCCATGCGGGCCAGCTTCCAACGCGAGATGGATCAGGTCGAGATGGGCCTGTCGTTTCTGGGCACGGTCGGCTCCGTTTCGCCCTATATCGGGCTGTTCGGCACGGTTTGGGGGGTGATGCACGCTTTTACCGGCTTTGCCTCGATGGAGCAGCTCACCCTGGCCACCGTCGCCCCCGGCATTGCCGAGGCCCTGGTGGCCACGGCCATGGGGCTGTTTGCCGCCATTCCGGCAGTGACGGCCTACAACCGCTACGCCAACCATATCGACCGCATTGCCAACGCGCAGGAAACCTTCGTCGAAGAGTTTTCCAACATCCTGCAGCGCAACATCAGCAGCCCGGCACAGGCCAGCGCCTCGGGCCACTAAGGCGCAATCCCCATGAGTACCGACAGCTTCCGCAGCCCCCGGCGCCGGCGCACCGTCAATGAAATCAACATGGTGCCGTTCATCGACGTGATGCTGGTGCTGCTCATCATCTTCATGGTGACGGCGCCCATGCTTACCCCCGGTGCCATCAACGTGCCCAGCGCGGGCAAGTCCACCAAGCCACCGACCAAGCACGTTGCGCACGTGTTGCTGGCCGAAGACGGCAGCATCCGCCTGAAAGCAGGCAAGAACGAGCAGACCCTGAGCCTGCAGGAACTGGGCATTGCCACCGCCAGCTGGCAGGCCGAGGAAAGCGAGGAAAGCGCCGTACTGATCCAGGCCGACAAGACCCTGGCCTACGAACACGTGGTTGCCGCCATGGGCGAATTGCAACGCGCCGGGGTCAAGCGCATTGCCCTGGGCGTGAAATCTGCCGCGAAATAGAGAAAACAGAGGAAAAGCCCCTCGCATGTCTGCCCATTTGGAACATGACCCCTTTGCGCCTCCCCGCTCGCGGCCGCAGTGGCTGAGCTGGATTCTGGCGTTGCTGGCCCATGCGCTGCTGGTGGGCGCCTTCGTCTGGAAAATCACCCCGCCGCCAGCGGCCAGCGAAGAGGCCGTCGAGGCCGAGCTGTGGGCCGACCAGTTCGAGCAGGCCGCCCCGGCCTTTGTCGCCCCGGCCCTGCCCAAGGTAGCGCCCCCGCCGCCCGAGCCGAAGCCGGAACCGGTGCCGCCACCGAAGCCCCCCCAGCCCAGCCCGGCCGAGCTGCAAGCCCAGCGCGATGCCGAGCTGGCCCTGGAACAGCAGAAAAAGCAGGAAGAAAAACGCCAGACCGAGGAAAAAGCCCGGCAGTTGGAGCGCGAGCGCAAAGAGCAAGAGCGTCAGCAAGCGCTGGAGAAAGAAAAGCGCGAAAAGCAAAAAGCCGAGCAGGCCGCCAGGGAAAAAGCGGAAAAGGAAAAAGAGGAACAGGCAGCGAAGGAAAAAGCGGCCAAGGAAAAAGCGGCCAAAGAGAAGGCCGAGAAAGAGAAGGCGGAAAAAGAAAAAGCCGCCAAGGCCGAAGCCGCCCAGAAGGCGGCCGAGGACAAGCGCAAGAAAGAGCAGGCCGCCAAGGAAGCTAAAGAATCCGAAGCACGGCGCCAAGCACAAATAGCCAGGATGCAGGCGAGCGCTGGTTCTGGCGGCACCGGCAGCGCTGCACAAAGCAGCGGCCCCAATGGCGGCAAAGGCACGGGCGGCGGTACGGCCGGGCCATCGGCAGGCTATGGTGCCAAGGTGGCGGCCAAGGTCAAACCCAACATCGTCTATCCCGATCTGGTCAGCGGCAATCCCCGTGCCGAAGTGCGCGTGCGGGCTGCGCCCAGCGGGGCCATCACCAGCGTGCAGCTGGTGCAGTCCAGTGGCAACCCGGCCTGGGATGAGGCAGTGGTGCGTGCCCTGTACAAAACCCAGACCCTGCCCCCGGATGTGGGCGGGCGGGTGCCGACCGAGCTGCTGATTGGCTTCAGGCCGCAGGACTAAAAAGAGAGCTGCTACCGCTTGAAAACAAAGGATTTCAGAGTAAAAAGCATCTGAAATCCTTTGTTTATCAGTGGAAGCAGCTCTTTTATTTTTTCTTCAAGTACCATCATTGTTTCTATCATTGCAACAATGAAATCCGCAAACGGTGGCTTATCAGAGGGATGATGGGCCGGGATAATTCAAACCATCGTACTAACCCTAGGTATTTTCCACTTTCCTTTTGGAGATTGATCTTGAAACTGCTGCATATCGACTCGTCCATCACCGGCCAGAATTCCGTTTCCCGTGCCCTGAGCGCCAATATCGTCGCCGCCTTGAAAAAGGCCAGTCCTGGCGCCGAAGTGGACTATCTCGACCTGGCGGTTCAGGCTCCGGCCCACTTCACTATGGACGCCATGTGCCCGCGCACCGGCCAGACCGAGAACCTGAGCCCCGCGCAAATCGCTGAAAACGCCGTATCGGAAAAACTGGTGCAGCAATTCCTGGCGGCCGACGTGGTGGTCATCGGCGCACCGTTTTACAACTTCGGCATTCCCAGCCAGCTCAAGGCCTGGATCGACCGCATCGCCCAGCCTGGGCGCACCTTCCGCTACACCGCCAATGGCCCCGAGGGGCTGGCTGGCGGCAAGAAGGTCATCGTCGCTTCCTCGCGTGGTGGGTTTTATTCCACCAGCGCCCAGGGCCAGGCCATGGAGCATCAGGAAAGCTATCTGCAAACCGTGCTGGGCTTTTTCGGTGTGACCGATGTCCAGTTCGTCCGCGCCGAAGGCGTGGCGCTGGGGGCGGAAGCCAAGGACAAGGCCCTGGCCCTGGCTGACCAGGCCATCGAACAATTGGTGGAAGCCGAAGCAACCGTACCGGCCTGACACCCAGCCCAGGCCTGCGGGCCGCAGCAAGGCAGGTCGGGGCCATAATTTCGGGCATGACGACCCCTGACATCCCTCCTGCCAGCGCCGCGCTGGCCCCCACTCGCCACCCGCACTATGTGCGGGTGTTGTCCATTGCCGGCTCCGACAGCGGTGGCGGCGCAGGTATCCAGGCCGATTTGAAGACGTTTGCCGCCCTGGGCTGCTACGGCATGACGGCCATCACCGCCATCACCGCGCAGAACACCCAGGGCGTGCGCGGCATTCACGGCATTCCCGCCCCCATGCTGGCAGCGCAGATCGACGCAGTTTTGCAGGATATCGGTGCAGATGCCGTAAAAATCGGCATGTTGTCCACTCCCGAGTCCGTGCAGGTGGTGGCCGATGCCATCCGCCGCTATGGCCTGACCCGGGTGGTACTCGACCCGGTCATGGTGGCCACCAGCGGCGATCGGCTGATCGCCGAGGAAACGGCCCAGGCCTTGGTGCAAGCGCTGTTCCCTCTGGCAACCATCATCACCCCCAATCTGGACGAAGCTGCCTGGCTGACCGGGCAGGACATCCGCACGCAAGCCGCCATGCACGCTGCCGCAGCGCAATTGCAAGGGCTGGGCGCGGCCAATGTATTGGTCAAAGGCGGACATTTGCCTGGGGATGATGTGGTGGATGTGCTGCGCACCGCCGAGGGCCGGACGCAGGAGCTGGCCTCCGCACGGATCACCACCCACAACGGCCACGGCACGGGCTGCACCCTGTCTTCGGCGATTGCCGCTTATTTAGCGCGGGGCCTGCCGCTGTCCGAAGCAGTGGCACAGGGGCGCAACTACATTCTGGGCGCCATCGCAGCCGGCGCCCGGGTGCATACCGGACAGGGCCATGGCCCGCTGAACCATGGTTACGCGCCGCTGGCCCAGCAGATCGTGGAATAGATCCCCTCTGATCTTGGTCAGCCCCTCAATAACGAGCCTTTACGTGACTGACGGGTGCCCGATGGCTCTGAATCCGGCTTATTCTCGCGTGCTAGAATGCGTGGCTTAGATCGATGCGGGTGTAGTTCAATGGCAGAACGGCAGCTTCCCAAGCTTCATACGAGGGTTCGATTCCCTTCACCCGCTCCAACCGCTTTCTTGAACCCGTAGGCACTGGCGGCTCTACGGGTTTTTTTGTATCTTGCGATGCCCAATACCCTTCCTCTTGCCCGGTTTGGCGCCATCATCATTGGCGACGAAATCCTCTCTGGCAAACGCCAGGACAAGCATCTCCCCCAGTTGATCGCACTACTGGCTGCCCGGGGATGCAGCTTGGCATGGGCCGAGTACGTGGGCGACGAGCGGGGGCGGTTGACCGATGTGCTGCGCCGTGCCACGGCTGGCGGCGACATAGTGTTCAGCTTTGGCGGCATTGGCGCCACGCCGGACGATCACACGCGCCAATGCGCAGCGGCGGCCCTGGACGTGGCGCTGCAACCCCATGCCCAGGCCCAGGCCCTGATCACCCAGCGGATGCAGGAGATGGCGACGGAAAAGGGCGAAGTCTTCCAACCCGAACGGGCCGACAACGTGCAGCGCCTGCAAATGGGTGTGCTGCCTGCGGGTGCGCAGATCATTCCCAACCCGTTCAACCGCATTCCCGGCTTCAGTTGCCGGGGCGCACAGGGTGCGTGGCTGCATTGCGTGCCGGGCTTTCCGGTGATGGCCTGGCCGATGGTCGAGTGGGCACTGGATCACCACCACCGCGATTTGTACCAGCGACACGGGCACACCGAACGCTCGATCATCCTGTTCAAGGCGCAGGAGTCGGCGCTGACGCCGCTGATGGAGGCGGTGGAAACCGCCCACCCCGATATCAAGGTGTTCAGCCTGCCCAGCGTCGATCACCCGGAATACGGGATGCACATCGAACTGGGCGTGAAGGGCAAAACCGATGCCATCGCCCCGGCTTGGCAGCAGCTGATCGAGGGTTTGCACCTGCTTGGGGCACAATTTGGCCCAGAACTACAGCGCAGCATTTAACCGTGGTGCGCTGGCTTTTTATTTCCTCCCGAAGATTTTTCAACCAGGCCTAAGCTGGAGCAATTGATGAGCAAAACCATCGCCGACGTGATGCAAATGGTGGAAGACTACGAAGTCAAATTCGTGGATCTGCGCTTTACCGACACCCGTGGTAAAGAACAACATGTGACCGTTCCCGTCTCCCATTTCGACGAAGACAAATTCACCGAAGGCCACGCATTCGATGGCTCGTCCATGCCCGGCTGGAAGGGCATCGAGGCTTCGGACATGCAGCTCATGCCCGATCCCGGCACCGCCAACATCGACCCCTTCTTTGAAGAAACCACGCTGTTTTTGCAGTGCGACGTGGTCGAGCCGGGCGACGGCAAGGCCTACGACCGCGATCCGCGCTCCATCGCCAAGCGGGCCGAGGCGTACCTGAAAGCCTCGGGCCTGGGCGACACCGCTTTCTTCGGGCCGGAGCCGGAATTTTTCCTGTTCGACAACGTGCGCTGGGACAACCAGCCGGGCAACACCTTCTACAGCATCGAAGAATACGAAGCCCCCTGGAACAGCGGCGCCCAGCTCGACGGCAACAACAAGGGGCACCGTCCGCGCACCAAGGGCGGCTACTTCCCCGTGCCGCCCATCGACAGCACGCAGAACATCCGCGCGGAAATGGCGCTGCTGCTCGAATCCCTGGGCATCCCCGTCGAAGTGCTGCACCGCGAGGTGGGCGGTGCCGGCCAGAACGAACTGGGCACGCGCTTTTCCACCCTGGTGCAACGCGCCGACTGGACGCAGGTGCAGAAGTACGTGATCTGGAACGTGGCCAACAATTACGGCAAGACCGCCACCTTCATGCCCAAGCCCTACGCGGGCGACAACGGCTCGGGGATGCACGTCCACCAGTCGATCTGGAAGGACGGCAAGAACCTGTTCGCCGGCGACGGCTACGCGGGCCTGTCGGACTTTGCGCTGTACTACATCGGCGGCCTGATCAAGCACGCGCGGGCGCTCAACGCCATCACCAATCCCGGCACGAACAGCTACAAGCGTCTGGTGCCCGGCTTTGAAGCGCCGGTCAAACTGGCCTACTCGGCCAAAAACCGTTCGGCCTCCATCCGCATCCCCTACACCAGCAACCCCAAGGGCCGTCGCGTGGAAGCACGCTTCCCCGATCCGCTGATGAACCCCTACCTGGGCTTTGCCGCGCTGCTGATGGCCGGGCTGGACGGCGTGGAAAACAAGATCCACCCCGGCGAAGCCGCCACCAAGGACCTGTACCACCTGCCGCCGGAAGAAGACCGCCTGGTGCCCACCGTGTGCCACAGCCTCGATCAGGCGCTGGAGGCCCTCGACCAGGACCGCGCCTTCCTGACCAAGGGCGGCGTGTTCTCCAACGACATGCTGGATGCCTACATCACGCTGAAGATGGACGAGGTCACGCGCTTCCGCCAGGCCGTGCATCCGATCGAGTACGACATGTACTACTCGCTGTAACGGCGCCACTGCCTGCTTGGCGTTGCACCTATAAAAATAGCTGTTAGCGCTTGCCAATAATGAATTTCATATTCTTAAATATTTGAAATTTATTATTGGCAAGCGATGCTTGCTATTATTTTTGACATTTTATGCGACAATGAATCCATTATTCATGCCGATCGAATGTTCCATGATTTCCGAGCTGCCTATACGGCAGTGAACTGCACGTCCCGGCCACCGGCACCGGCAACAGCTTTCTAAGCTGCCTATACGGCAGTGAACTCGTCGATTACGGCTACACGTTTGAACACCTGTTTCTAAGCTGCCTATACGGCAGTGAACGCTTGCCAACGGCAAGCAACGTCCAAATTTCATTTCTAAGCTGCCTATACGGCAGTGAACGCGGCGGCGCCGAAGGCCTGGGCATCCTGCTTTTTCTAAGCTGCCTATACGGCAGCGAACACTGGAACAGGCCGACCGCTGGATTGATGCGTTTTCTAAGCTGCCTATACGGCAGTGAACGGTTCACAAAATCCCTTCGGGATTTCAGGGGTTTTCTAAGCTGCCTATACGGCAGTGAACCGCTTCGAGCTGACCGGCCATACAGCGTTCGCTTTCTAAGCTGCCTATACGGCAGTGAACTTGCAAGCCCTTCCGCATTTGCCGATGATTCTTTTCTAAGCTGCCTATACGGCAGTGAACGGCTGGCGCTTTGGTCGTTTTGACCAGGTGAATTTCTAAGCTGCCTATACGGCAGTGAACTTCATGCTTCCACGGCAAAGCGGCTTGTTTCTTTTCTAAGCTGCCTATACGGCAGTGAACGGTAAGTTCCATTTTTTAACTCCTCAATTTTTTTTCTAAGCTGCCTATACGGCAGTGAACTGATCATACCTTTTTGCAATACTTTGATTAATAAAGAAAAAGTGCCATAAAACGTAGAACGCCCCAATTTCCGGGGGTGTTCTGTAAGTATTTGATTTATAAGACGCTACGATAGGTCTTCCAAAAAAAGGGTCAAAACCACGGCACCGTCGTCCCGCACGCCAGACCGTAGGCGTTGAAGGTTCCGGAGATGGGCTGGGGCAACAGCGGCCCGTGCTCCACGTACAAGCAAAACGGCTGTCCGGTGCTGCTGCTGCGCAGTTGCACAAATGGTAGATCCGGGCGACGTTCTACGCTGTCGGGAATCGCGGCTGCGGCCTGTTCGGCGGTTTCGTTTTTGCGCAGCATCCGGCGGCGACGCAGGCGGTCAGCGTTGGTTTTGAATTGGCGGCGGCGCACGGTGCGATGCAGAGCATCGGTGGGCACCGGACGCAGCGCAGCCACCTGGGTGTGGTCGCGCATGCCTTTGAGCCAGTCCTGCGCCATCAAGCGGTGCAGCGCCTCGGGAGAGCCGTGCAGGCGAAGCACGGTGCCCAGGGTACGGCGTGCCTGTGGCGCATTCACATGCTGCGGGTAGCTCACGCCAATGTCGGTGGTTTGCCCCTGCACCAGTGCCCGATGCAGTTTCGCCACCAGCGCACTCAGCAAGTGTGCGTGGCTGAACTCCGGGTCGGGCAGCAGGGTGATGTCGATGTAGTGCGTGGTCATGGTGATCAGCTCGCGTCGCCGAATACGCCGCCGCGAATGAGCACGGCCATCACGAAATGCTGCTGCTCGACGGGTGGTACTTGATCTTTGAGCAGCCAGTTGTCTAGCAAGGTGTAGAAGTCCAACTTCTGTTTGGGCTGGCGGTAGGCCTTGCCCTGGGTGGTGACGGAGCCATAGGGCTCGATGGCAATCGGGCCCAGTTCATCTGCGCCGTCGTACCAGGTGTCGATGGTGCGGATGGCGTTGCCGATCTTTTGCGAGTGGATGGCGGCCACGCCGTTCACGTGGTAAAGCGTCTTGCTTTTCCTCGTGCTGCCTTTGTCCAGGATCAGCTCTTGCGATGGAAACACCTCCTGCCCGGCACCCTGGCGCACAAAGGCCGTGACCCGCAGCAGCACGTGTGCCGTACCGGCCAGTCCTGCAGCAATGGCCTGACCGAGTTCGTTCAATTCTTTTGTTTCATGATTGATAGCTGCTACCGCCCGTGTATTCAGGGCTAGAGCATTAAAAGACCATGAATTGGCAGCTTTGCCAGCTTGCATCTGCTCCACGGTGACTTCCACGCTTTCGGCCCCTACGCGGTTGCGCCAGAGGAAGCGGCCATTGGCCAGGTTGACGGCGTAGCGCCGGGCCAGTTCGGCAAAGCCGTGCTGCTGCACATAACCCTGCACGGTGGCCAGCAGCTTGGCCTGATAGGCCGCGCTGTTGCAAGCCGACGGCGTGCCCGCGCCGCCGAGTACGCGCAGCGTGAACTGCACCTTGAGCGTGTCGGCCTGTGGCGGCAGCGCGGCCACGTCCACGGTTTGCAGGTTGGGGTTCTCGATGGCAGCGTCGAGCTTGGCCGGGTCTTGCTCTTTGGCCTTGAGCCGGTTGCTGATGGTGCCGCGCACGGACTTGGGCCGAATGGTCACGGGCGGCCAGGCGTGCGACTGGGCGCGGTCTTCCCAGCGGCCCGCGTGGAAGACGGCGTCAGAGGGATCGAGCTTGCGCTCGAAGGCCAGGACGGAGGCGGTGGTGAGTTTGTCGGTCATGGTGTCAATCCTTGAGAAATGGGGTACGAAAGGGGCAGGAGGTGTCAGGTGTAGTCATAGGCGTCGGCGTCATCCCAGCCTTCGGATGCGTCACTCTGACTGCCTGGCTGTGGGTTGGGCCGGTAGCCATTGCGGCAGCGGTACAGGCCTTGGGCTTCGTCGGTTTCAGACTGCCACAGCAGTTCGGCCAGGCTGTTCAGCCGATGCGGACTGACCCATTCGCCCAGCGAATAAACCGATTCCACGAAGCGCAACGGCACAGTGGCATCGCGGGCGTTGCGCACCGTGCCTGCGGGGTGCGTCTCTGGGGTCAAAGCGGCGTAACCCACAGGAATGGGCACGACCCAGCCGCTGCCCTTGGGGCGCAGCGGATCACCCCATGCGACTTTGCCGTCGGGCGTGGGGGAGCCATCTGCGCTGGGCAAGGGCTGGTGGTTGAACCGGGACGCATCCAGCCAGGCATCGAGCAGCGTGGCTTCGGGCTGGGTGGTGCGCAGGTGTTGCAGACGCTCGGCCAGCAGGTCGTCGCGTCCCACCAGCGCAAAGCCGGGCAGCCATTGCCTGCGCCATTGGCGGAACTCTGCGGCAGCGGCCTCGGCGTCGTCGGGCACGATGGCCATCCACGGCCGCACCCGCTTGCCCGGCACGGGGCGCGAGGGCAGTACGCTGCCGCCGGCTATGCGCATACCGGCCAGCATGTCGCCCGCGATCCGTGCCCAGCAGGCCAGTTGGGCATCGTTGCCCTGCACCAGGGCCGCCGGTGTATCGGGCAGGCGTTTTTCCGACACGGCCAGTACCAGGGTGATTTCCAGGTGCATACGGCCTTCTTCGACGATGGCGGCAGTGCTGCCGTTCTTGTCTACCGGATTGCGCGTCAGGTTGAAACTGCGCACATAACCTTGCGTGACCTGCTCCTGGTGGTGGTGGCACACGACGCCGATGGCCTGCAGCCGCAGCGGGACACCTGCTGGGGTCAGTTTGCGCTCCAGCGCCCACATCAGGCCGGTAAAGGCGGTGATGGATGGGAAACCGTGGGTGAGCGGGCTGGCAATGGCATTAGCGTTCTGGATGCGCAGGCGAGGCAGCACAAGGATGGCTTGAGGATGTTGTTGGCTCATGGGTTCTCCTCTCGCAGTGCGACCAACTCCGCATGTGTTTTGCGGATGGAGAGGTAGTGCGGCGCATCCAGAGTGTCACGCAGTTCGCGCAACTGTTGCTTGAAGCCATCCTCATCGGTCAACAGCACTTTTTCCCACTCGCGGGCCTCGGCATCGCCTACGGGCAGCCTGTCGCGCAGTTGTTCGTTGACCCAGCGAGCGAAGGCTTTTCCGATTTCTGCGGGCCAGTCCATCCATAGCCATTTGCTGGCGAATTCAGCTTCTTCCGGCAGTTCCGCGCGTAATGGGTCTAGCCAGAGTTTTTGGTTGTCGTCGAGCTTTTCAAACCGTTCGTCATCACGGCTCCATCCTGGAGGCAGCAACTGCTGCAACTCAGCAGCCAGCGATACCAGTTCGTCCAACAGCGTATCCAGCAGGGCTTCGCGGTGTTGGCGCGTAGCCAGGTTTGGCTCGGGGTCGGACTCCAGAAACCGCCGCAGCACCTGCACCGTGTGGCGCACTTCCGGGCGGGCGATAAACAGGCGGTCAAACACTGACTCCACATGCACCGGCAGACGTACCGTGCTGGCTTGCCACTGCGGCGGTAGCGACGAGAACAGATAGTTCATACCCCGACGCTCGCTATTGAGCTGGCTGATATTTTGGGGTTTCGTCCCCCCCATGCTCTGTACGGCTAGGCCAGGGTAATCGTGGAACACGCCGTCATGTGCCTTACGTTCACGCCGGGCCTGGCGGGCCGCCTTGTTGGCTTCGCCAAAGCGGTCTTCCTGCACCTGGGTGTGTACCGCATGGGCCAGCGAGGTGGCGTACAGCGGTGCCAGCAGGGTGTAGTCCGCATCTGCGCAAGCGTCGTCGCCGGTCAGCCAGTACAACTGCTTGGCAAGGGAGTGGCTGCTGGGCCCGCCAGCACGTGGCTGGGTCAGCGATACAAAAGCGTCACGCAACGCCTGGGCTTGTCTAGGGTCGGTGTCCAGCGCAGCCAGGGCATCGGCATCCTGCGCCAACAGGGCAGCGAGCAGGCTGCGCCCGTTCACTTCCAGTTTGAGGAATTTGTATACATCCAGCGCGGCGGCGTTACCCACCACGTCGCCCACGAAATGTTCGCCCAGTGCGTGGCTGCCGAGTTCGGCCAGCGCCGGCAGGTTGGCAGGTTCCACGTAAAGGTTGGTGCCTCGCGCGTCGGGGTGAATGGGTTTGAGGGAGTGGGTGACGGCCTGGATTTGGACCACTCGACGGGATGCGTCGGCAATCCATGTGTTCAGATTGTGCTGCTCGAGAAGTTCAGGACGTTTGGGATCATCATCCTTGAGTTTTTCGAGTTTAGTTTTCAAGCGTTCGCTGATGAAGGTCGCTATTGCGTCTTTCCAGGACATTTCTATTCGAGGTGGTGATGCCATCGTTCCTCCTTTACATATTTGATTGCAATATGCCATGGCATGCGTAGCTTTATCGAGTAGACAGCTCAGAAAATGATGTGCGTCACTTGTTCGTACACATTTTGTTGGCTAACGCATAGGCAGCTTGGAAAAATCACCAAACCAGTCAAAATTGAAGCGATCCGTTCACTGCCGTATAGGCAGCTTAGAAATCGTCGATGATGAGCGCCTGCATCGTTTGCGCGTTCACTGCCGTATAGGCAGCTTAGAAAAACTGGCGGCCATCGGCTATCAGTGGAATCTGGTTCACTGCCGTATAGGCAGCGCAAAGGAAGGCGAAACAGATGTTTAAAAACGGTATGCGCCCCGTCCACCCCGGCGAGGTGCTGCGCGAGGACTACCTCAAGCCCATGGGCATGAGTGCCAACGCCCTGGCGCGGCAGCTGCATGTGCCGGCCTCGCGCATCAACGACATCGTGCTGGAGCGGCGCGGCGTGACGGCCGATACGGCCTTGCGCCTGAGCCGCTTTTTTGGCGGCGATACGCAGTCGTGGCTGAACCTGCAAACAGCCTACGACCTGCGCGTGGCGGAGTTGGACGAGGTGTTACAGACGGCGGTGATGGCGGTGCATCCCATGGCGCTGCAACCAGCCTGACAAACTCACTTTTTGACGGTAAAGCCCAACGATTCGTGGAACAGCCAGCCGTCGCGGTGGGCGGGCAGGCTGGCGATGGCATAGCGCTGGGCGCATTGCTGTAGCGATAGCCCCTGTGCTTGCGCCAGGGTGAGTAATTCATCCATCAGGCTCACGGATGGCCAGGGCGAAACACTCGGGGATTTCAGCCCCGCCTCAGGCATTGCGTGGCACAGGCTTTCGTGTACGGACACATACAGCTTGTCGCCACGGCGTGTTCCATCCTCCACGCGGTGCAAGCGCAGCGTTTCTTCATCCTCGTCGGGTAGCAACGCCACATCTTCGCGTGCCACATCGTCATGCCGAAAGCGCTGGTACTGCGGCAGCAGGCCGGTGAGCCACAGAGTTCGAGGGTGATCGGAATCCGGCTCATACCAATGCAGGGTTGCATTACGTTTGACAGTGGTGGAGAAAGTCCCTTGCTTGGTTCTCACCAGCATGGCGTCTTGCATGCGTGCCAACTCCAAGTCCAGTAGATAGTGCTCCGGCTTTAGGGGAGCTTTTGATCCGATACGTGGGCGGGCATCTATCGGTGTTGAGCCACGCCCCAACTCTGGGAAAAGGAGGGAGACCTGATGTGTTTCCAGGCCAAAACGCCATCCGTAGTCATGGGGGCCAGGATCGGAGGGCTTGGGTTTTACGCCGAGAAGTTTTTCCTCGAACCCCGGTTTGCAGAACGCCGCCTTACCGGGGTGTTCGTAGTGCCGCAAATTGCTGTCCAACACCACCATATTGACCCCGTCCACCGCCCCGGGCCGATGCCGCCGCACGCGTCCGGCGAGCTGGATGAGCGAGCGCATGGACGACGGCTCGACCACCGCCCAGTCGTAGTCGTGGTCGCGGCCCACTTCGGTGACCGGGCTGCCCAGCACGATGAACAGGTGGTGGGGTTCGGGGTGGGCGTCGATCAGCGCACGCAAGGCCGGGCGGTGCAGTGCCGGGTCATGGCCGTCCTGGCTGCGGCGGTTGAGCAGGGTGTCGAGCTGCTGCTCGATGGCCGAGCGCAGCAGCAGCGGGAATTGCGAGTGGTACACGCACAGGTGGATGCGCACGCCGGGCGCAGGTGCCCCTTGCCGGTAGATGGCCAGCGCCACATCGAACAGCGGCGCGATATTGGCCATGCGGATCAGGCCCAGGCTCACATGCTTGCCGCTGGCGGTGTCGGTGCCGTGATTCTGCGGCTGCTGGTGCAGTTGCCATGCCTGCTCCAGCACCACGCGGGCAAAGTCCTGGTGCCGCTCGGCCTCTTTCATGCTGTGCCAGGTGTCGGGCAAGGTGGCAATCCGGGCCAGGCGGCGCACTTCGGCCTGTGCCAGCCGGGCGATGCGCTTTTGTACGTACTGCGTGTGGGCGGTGCGGAAGGCGGGGCCATCGGCGCAGTCTTGTGCGGTCTGGTGAAACTCGTCGATCCACAGGCAGCAGATGTTCACTGCCTCGTGGGGCCGCTCGCTGCGGTGTTGCTGGAATACCGCCCGTCCGGTGCGGTAGGCCAGAAACAGCCCTTCCACCAGCGCGGGCGGCAGGGTGGCCGACGACAGCAGCACGCGGCTGCCCAGCAGGCCCGCCCAATGCACCAGCCGGGTGAGGGCGGGCAGGTCGGCCATGTCGAAATCGTCCGGCTCGTCCAGCACCAGATCGCTGCTCAGGAGGCGCAGCATGGGCGCGATCTGGCGGCCGCCGCGCAGGCTTTCGGTGGCGGGGGTGAGGTGATCCACGGTGCAGACCAGCAAGGGGGCGGCCATCAGGGCGCGAGTCTTGGCATCGTCGGTCAGGCGTTGCAGCAGCGGGTGCTGGTCGTTGCCTTCGTACAGCACGGTGCCCGCTTCGTCCAGCAAGTCCTGGCGCGAGGCGGAGCCGGTGGCTTCGGCCTGTTGTTCCCAATATTCGAACAGCGCACGGCTGGCGCTGCCGCCGACCTGGATGGCCAGTTGCTCGTCGCCCAGTCCCAGGTCGTTTTGAAAGCTGCGCCCGGTTTGCAGCGTCAGCGTGCGCAGGCCGATGGCAAAGGCGCAGCGTATCCCTGTGGCCGGGTCGGCCAGGGCGTTCATCACGCGGGCGTTGGCCAGCGTCTTGCCGCAGCCGGTGGAGGCCATGTTGACGATGAAAGCGCCCTGCGTGGTGGCCTGGGTGCGCAGGCTGGCGGCCAGGTCGGCGGACTTGTCCTGCCAGGCAAAGCGGGCGTCGGCGCTGCGCTTTTTGAGCGGCTTGTGGTTTTTCAGCGCGGGCAGGCTTTGCACCAGGCTGGGCAGCGAGCGGGCCACCAGCGTGGCGTGGGCTTGGACGCCCAGCAGGTGTTCGTCCAGGGTTTGATTGAAAATCGGGCCTTGGCGCTTACCAGGAAAGCGCTGATAGCTATCGTCTTTGATAGTGTTGGCGGCCAGTGGATAGCCTGCATTGAGAAAAGGCTGGCGGCGTGCCGTGTCCGTGATGCTGGAATAGTGGTGGTCGGCCAGCATCAGGCACAGGCGCGAGACGTGCATGGCGAAGGGGTCGTGCAGCACCTGCACGCTGGAGGGCGTTGCAGAGAGTTCCAGCAGCTTGCGGGCGTAGCGGGCGGCTTGCTTGCGCCATGCGGGCGTGGCCACCGGCAGGCCGTGGGGGAAGTGCCAGTGCGCTTGCACCGTGGCGGGGTCTGCACGTTCGCGCGGTTCGTTCCAGTCGGCACTGATACGGGCCAGGATGCCGTTCAGCTCGTTGGCGTTGACGAAGCGGGGATGGGCGCCAAAGCGCCGCCACTGTGCGCGGGATGCGTCCATGTCTTTGTCGCAACTGCCATCCGGCCGCTTGACGGGCAGGCACGGCAGGCGGTGGTGGGTAAAGACCAGCCAGGCCACCGCCTGGGCCAGCGGCGGCAGTTGGGCGAAGGGCAGATGCTGCGCGGCCCGGGGTTCATCCAGCCCATCCCGCAGCAGGCGGTGGTTCAGCCACAGGGCTTCAAAGGCTTGCGCATCCGTATCCGGTTCGGCGCAGGCGGCCAGCCGTTGCAGCCAGTCGGCATCGCTATCCGTACCTACGAACGCCTGAAACAGCCGCACCGACACCCACTCGTGCCGGTAGTGGTTGCGCTCGCGCAGGCCGGGGTTGCGCAGCCGGTCCTGGAAGGCCTGCGTGGCCTTGCCCAGGTCGTGCAGCAGGGCGGCCAGCGCGGCCAGGGCCGTCATCAGCGGCAGGTGGTGCCAGGCGTTTTCGTCCTCGGTGCGCAGCACGTTGCGGGCGGTGGTGTTGGTGGGCACGGCGCCCTGGTCGTTGAACTGGCGGGCGTCGCCCACCACCCACAGCAGCTCGCTGTGGTCGCGCCCGCGAATCCAGTGGCAGGCGACGGCGGTGTTCTTGCGGGCGCTCTGGCGCAGCAGGCGGCGCACCGTGTCCAGCCCGGCCTGGGTGATGGGCGTTTGCCAGGTGCGTTCGCCCCGGCGCTCGGCAAACTGGTCGAGGATGCGGCGCGTTTCGGTCAGGGCGTTCTTGGTGCATTGGGCAACGAACAGCACGTTCATGCGCGGCCCTCCTGCGGCGATTGTTTTGCCAGCCGGGCGGTTTGCAGGGCAATGTCCTTGAGCGTGTTGATCATGAAGTCCAGCGACTCGCTGTGCGTCAGCGCCTCGATGCACTGGCGGCGGAACTGCTGCTCGTCGTCGCCGCGCATGGCCGAGAGAAAGGCCTGCGGCAGGATGGCCGCATCCTTCACCAGATCGGCTGCGTCGAACACCAGCCCGCCGCGCCGCGTCTTGCCGTGCAGCACCGCCAGGCCGTGCGGCAGGCCCAGCACCCAGGTGGCGGTGGCGCCCAGACCGTAGGCCAGGTAGTTGCCGTGGTCAAGGAAGCGGTTTGCCGCATCGGTGCCCGTGCCGCGCTTGGCGCGGGTGAACTCGCCGTAGCCCACGGCATCGACAGCCAGCTTGAACAGTGCCTTGGTGAGCTGCGCCTCGTCGGTCAGCAGCGCCGTTACGTCCGGGGCGTTGGCAATGCGGGGCGTGAACTGTTGCACCAGCGCTTGCAGGCGGGTCAGATCGACGGTGAAACCGGCTTCGCGCAGGGCGCGGGTGTTCCACGCGGCCAGCAGGCGTTGCAGCCGCCGGGTCTGGAGCTGTTGGGCAGCGTGCAGGCGCAGCGCGTCGTCAAACCAGAACTGCACCCAGGCCTGTAGATATTCCGTGGGGCGGTACTCGCTTTGCGGCGACATCCAGGCCACTTCGATATCGACTTCATTGGCGCTGAACAGCGGCGTGCCGCCCCCGCCGCAAAAGCCCACCAGCACCCCAGCCCTGGCCAGCTCGCGCATGGCGGCCTGGGTGATGGAGGTGCCGGTGCCCAGCAGGATGCTGGTGGTGTTGGCGATGGGGATGTTCCAGTACAGGCTTTTCTTGCCCGCGTCGGTCACGTATTCCACCCGGCCACCATTGACCAGCACGCGGCAATGCTCCAGGTAGTAAAGGTTGGCCCGTTTGGAATGAAGAATGCTTTTGAGTCCCTGCGTGGTATCCAGGTTGGGGTGTGCGTTCTGGCGGCTGGTTTTCACGGATTACCTCCTTGTCAGCGGGACGATCTGGGCCGTGCTGCGGTCAATGCCTACTGCGGCAATGCGCCCAGGGTGCGCCTGCTGGTGAATCTGCGTTCCTGCCCGGTGATGGGGTCGGTAAAGGCAATTTCCTGCGCCAGCAGCCGCAGGGGGCGGGAGAAGTCGCCTTCCGGCGCGTCATCGACCACGGGGTAGAGTCCATCGCCCAGCAGCCCCAGGCCCAGGGCGGCCATGTGGACGCGCAACTGGTGGCGCTTGCCGCTGACGGGGTGCAGGCGGTAGCGGGCCCAGCGTGCGTTGTGTTCCAGCAGTTCGATGCGGGTGTGGCTGTTGGGGGGGCCGGGTACTTCGTGCATACGGATGAAGTGGCCGCTCTCCGTCATGCGGCTGGCGTGTTCGCGCGGGAAGGCGATGTCGGGCCGGTAGGGGGCGATGGCTTCGTAGACCTTATGCACGCTGCGCTCCCGGAACAGCGCCTGGTACGCGCCCCGGTCGCAGCGTCGGGGCGCGAGCAGTACCAGCCCGGCGGTGTCGCGGTCGATGCGGTGGATGGGCGAGAGGTCGGGCAGGCCCAGTTGGTTCTTCAACTGCACCAGCAGGGTGTTCTGGATATAGCGCCCGCCGGGCGTGACGGGCAGGAAGTGCGGCTTGTCGGCCACGACCAGGTGCGCGTCCTGGTACAGCACTGCGGCGCGAAACGGCATGGGCGGTTCCTGCACGACTTCGCGGTAGTAGTAGATGCGCAGGCCGGTGAGCAGGGGCGTGGCCGCTGTGACCGGGCGGCCCAGCTCATCGACCACTTCGCCGCTGGCCATGCGCCGCAACCAGTCGGCACGAGCGACGGCGGGCAGGCGCTGGCAGAGAAAATCCAATGTCGAACCCTGGCCCTGGCTGGGCAGCACCACGCAACTGGGCTTGACGCCATGCTTTAACGGTAGCACCTGCGGGTCGTGGGTATTGAACATTAGGATGAAAAGTAGCTGAAATCCTTGTTTTACGAGCGCAATCAGCTATTTATTTTGTTATTCGCTGGAGTATTTCTTCTCCAGCATCACCCGCACGATGGCCTGGGCCTGGGCCTGGGCAGCACCGCGATGCGCCTGGGCAAAGGCCAATGCGGCATGTCGGGCCGCTTCCAGGGTGGCGCTGCGGTGCAGCCAGTCCAGTGCCAGATTGACGGCATCGGGCATGTCGCCGGCCCGTAGGGCGGCGCCGCAGGCGCAGGCTTGCTCGGCGGCCAGATTGAAGTTGAAGGTATGCGGCCCCACCACGATGGGGCAGGCGCAGGCCGCCGCTTCGATCAGGTTCTGCCCGCCCAGCGGGGCAAAGCTGGCGCCCAGCAGGGCGGCGTGGGCGCTGGCGTAGTACAGGGGCATCTCGCCCAGGCTGTCGCCCAGCCAGACATCGACATCGTGCGGCGGCAGGCGTTCACCCCACTGGCTGCGCCGGGCCACGCGCAGACCGGCTTCGGTGAGCAGTTGCGCCACGGCATCGAAGCGCTGCGGGTGGCGCGGCACGATCAGCCATTGCACTTGCCGGGCCAGGGGCGTATTGCGCCAGGCCTCCAGCCACATGGCTTCCTCGCCCTCGCGCGAGCTGGCCAGCAGCAGCACCGGGCGGCGGCTGGCCGAGCGCCAGGAGGCGCCCAGGGCCAGCAGGGCCGGGTCGGGCTGCACGTCGAATTTCAGATTGCCCAGCACCGACGGCTGCGGGGCGCCCAGATGGCGCAGCCGCTCGGCATCCTGCGTGGTCTGGGCCAGCACGGCGGTCAAGCCGGCGTACGCCGCACGGGACAGGGCCGCCCAGCGCTGGGCGCCGGTAAACGATTTGGCGTTGAGCCGGGCATTGGCCAGCACCAGGGGCACCCCCGCCTGCTGGCAGCCGGCCACCAGGTTGGGCCAGACTTCGGTTTCCATCAGCACGCCGACCAGGGGCTGAAACTGCTGCAAAAAGCGCTGCACCGCGGCCGGGGTGTCCCAGGGCAGCCAGACCTGCACGTCCCCCGGCAGCAGCAGCTTGCGCCCTTCGGCGCGGCCCGTGGCAGTGCTGTGCGTCAGCAGCAGGCGCAGTTGCGGCAGATGGGTGCGCAGGGTGTCCAGCAGCAGGGCCGCTGCGCGGGTTTCGCCCAGGGAAACGGCGTGAACCCACACCCATTGCCCGGCGCCGTCGCGCCCCAGGTTGTCGGGGTGGTAGTAGCCAAAGCGCTCGGGCACCGCCTCGGCATAACCCGGTTCGGCCTGGGCGCGGCGGCGCAGTTTGCGCTTGAGCAGCGGCTGGGCCGCCCAGGCCAGCAGGCTGTAGAGGGTACGGGCGATGCGCATGGCGGCCAAATGGGTGGGAAATGGGGGGTCAGTGGGCCGCGCTGCCGATGTGCGCATCGGGTTTGACGCGGCGCAGCAGGGTGAGCATCTGCGTTTCGATGCGGGCCAGGGCCTCGGGGGTCTGGCCTTCAAAGCGCAGCACCAGTACCGGGGTGGTGTTGCTGGCGCGGATCAGGCCGAAGCCATCCGGCCAATCAACGCGCAGGCCGTCGATGGTGGAGATTTCCGCCGGGGCGGCAAAGGCCTGCGGGGCCAGGGCCTGCAACTGCGCAGCCAGGGCGTGCGGCTCGCCTTCGGCGCAGGCGACGTTCAGTTCCGGCGTGCTGTGGGACAGGGGCAGGGCGTTCAGGATGGCACTGGGGTCGGTGTGGGCGCTCAGGATTTCCAGCAGCCGGCAGCCGGCATAGGTGCCGTCGTCAAAACCGAACCAGCGCTCCTGGAAGAAGATGTGGCCGCTCATCTCGCCGCCCAGGGGGGCGGCCAGCTCCTTCATGCGGGCTTTGACCAGGGAGTGGCCGGTCTTGTACATATGCGGCACGCCACCTGCGGCGCGGATGGCCGGGGCCAGTTGCTGGCTGCACTTCACGTCGAACAGGATCGGTGCGCCGGGGTTGCGCGACAGCACGTCCTGGGCGAACAGCACCAGCTGGCGGTCGGGGAAGATGTTCTGCCCGTCCCTGGTGACGATGCCCAGGCGGTCGCCGTCGCCGTCAAAGGCCAGGCCCAGTTCGGCACCCGAGGCTTGCAAGGCGTCGATCAGGTCACGCAGGTTTTCCGGCTTGCTGGGGTCGGGGTGGTGGTTGGGGAAGTTGCCATCGACTTCGGAGAACAGCTCGATCACCTCGCAGCCCAGGGCACGGAAAATCCCCGGCGCGGTGGCCCCGGCAATGCCGTTGCCGCTATCGACGACGATTTTCATCGGGCGCTTCAATTGCACATCGCCCAGGATGCGCTCGCGGTAGGCGGGCAGCACGTCCTCGTGGCGCAAGGTGGCGCCGCCTTGCAGTTGCCAGTCCTGCGCCTGGATGCGCTGGTACAGCGCCTGGATTTCGGCGCCGTAGATGGCCCGCCCGGCCAGCACCATCTTGAAGCCGTTGTAATCCTTGGGATTGTGGCTGCCCGTCACCTGAATGCCGCTGGCGCACAGCGTGCTGGCGGCAAAGTACAGCATGGGGGTGGTGCAGGGGCCGATGTCGATCACCGACACCCCCACGTCCATCAGCCCGGCGATGAGTGCCTGGCTCAGTTCCGGCCCCGACAGGCGGCCATCGCGCCCGACGGCGACGGTGGTCTGTTGCGCCTGGCGGGCGGCCATGCCGAAGGCCCGGCCCAGGGCGCGGGCCACGTCGGCATTCAAGGTACTGGGCACGATGCCGCGCACGTCATAGGCTTTGAAGATGGAGGGGGAAATCTGCATGGGGCCGAAGGGGTCTGGAATCAATAAAAAAAGCGGGGCATTGCTGCCCCGCCGCATTGTAGTGGCGCTGCCTGCTGGCGGACTTTTAGGCTGTGGTCAGCAGTTCCTTGACCTGTTGCAGCGCTGTGGGATCTTCCATCGTCGTCAGGTCGCCGGGGTCGCGCCGCTCGGCCACGGCCTGCAGGGCGCGGCGCAGCAGCTTGCCGCTGCGGGTTTTGGGCAGCAGATTGACGAACAGCACCCGTGCCGGGCGGGCCACGGCGCCCAGTTGGCCGTCCACCTGCTTCATGACCTCGGCCTCCAGGGCCGCTTGCCCTTCGGCAGTGGCCACCTGGTCGGCATTGCGGGCCACGGCAAAGGCCATGGCCACCTGGCCCTTGAGCTTGTCGGCCACGCCGACCACGGCCACTTCGGCAATGCCGGGGTGGCTGCTGATGCTTTCCTCGATTTCCCGGGTGCCCAGGCGGTGGCCGGCGACGTTGATCACGTCGTCGGTGCGGCCCAGGATGAAGTAGTAGCCGTCGGCATCCTGAATGCCCCAGTCGAAGGTGCTGTAAATCTGCCGGCCCGGAATGCTGCTCCAGTAGGTGGTGATGAAGCGCTCGTCGTCGCCCCACACGGTTTGCAGGCAGCCCGGGGGCAGCGGCCCTTCGATGGCCAGCACGCCTTTCTGGTTCGGCTCCTGCAACTGCTGGCCCGTGGCCTCGTCGATGAGCTTGACGTTGTAGCCATACACCGCCTTGCCCGGGCTGCCGAAACGGTTGGCCTGCTTTTCCACGCCGTTGCACACGGTGAGGATGGGCCAGCCGGTTTCCGTCTGCCAGTAGTTGTCCACGATGGGCACTTGCAGCGCCTCGCTGATCCATTGGGCGGTCGGCTCGTCCAGCGGCTCGCCGGCCAGCCACAGCGCCTGCAGGCTGGAGAGATCGTACTTCTTCAGGTAGGCCGGGTCTTGTTTTTTCAGCACCCGCACGGCGGTGGGGGCCGAGAACATGTGGGTGACGCGGTACTTTTCCACCAGGCTCCACCAGATGCCGGCATCCGGGCGCACGGGCAGCCCCTCGTACATGATGGTGGCCATCCCGGCAATCAGCGGGCCGTAGATGATGTAGCTGTGCCCCACCACCCAGCCGATGTCGCTGGTCGAGAAAAAGGTCTGCCCCGCCTGCGCATGGAAGATGTGCTGCATGCTGGAGGCCAGCGCCACCGCATAGCCGCCGGTATCGCGCTGCACGCCCTTGGGCTTGCCGGTGGTGCCGCTGGTATAGAGGATGTAGCTGGGGTCGGTGGCCTGTACCCAGGTACAGGGCACCTGGGCATCCAGGTGCTGCTGGCGCAGCGTGCCCCACAGGTGGTCGCGCCCGGCCTGCAGCTCCATGGGGGCCAGGCCCCGATCGACCAGCAGCACCGCTGCCGGTTTGTGCCGGGCCAGCGCCAGCGCCTCATCGAGCAGCGGTTTGTAGGCAATGGCCTTGCCGCCGCGCGAACCGGCGTCGGCGCTGATGACCACCTTGGGCTGGGCGTCGTCGATACGCGAAGCCAGCGACACCGCGGCAAAGCCGCCGAACACCACGCTGTGGATGGCCCCCAGGCGCACGCAGGCCAGCATGGCAAAGGCGGCCTCGGCGATCATGGGCATGTAGATCTGCACCCGGTCGCCCTTGCCCACGCCAAAGGATTGCAGCACGGCGGCCATGCGCTGCACTTCGGCGTGCAGCTGGGCGAAGGTGTAGACCTGCTCGGTGTTGGTTTCGGTCGAAACCGCGATCAGCGCCGGCTGGTCGGCCCGTGCGGCCAGATGGCGATCGACGGCGTTGTGGCACAGGTTCAGTTGCCCATCGGCAAACCAGCGGGCAAAGGGCGGGTTGTGGTAATCGCAGGCCTGCTGGGGGGGCTGGTGCCAGTCGATGGCCTGGGCCTGTTCCAGCCAAAATGCGTCGCGCGTTTCCGGCGCGATGGATTGGCGGTAAAAATCGGCGTAATGGGGCGTGGAATGGGGCATGGGTTTGTCTCCTGAAAGTATGCTTTTTTGCATTTTTTGCAAAACTGCCTTGCGAAAAACTGACAAACCAGGCAATTCGCTGGGGCATCGGACGGCTGTTGGCGGTGGCCGGTGCCGTTGTTTTTTGAAAAAGGGAAGTGGTATGTGGTTATTGTGGATCGCCGTGGCTTTGGCCGTGTTCAAAGGCTTGGCACACCAGGAGATTTTCACCATCGGCTGGGTGGCGCAGCTATCGTGGTGGTGGGTGCTGGGCCTGTTCGGGGCAACGGCGGCCTGGTGGGCGTATGCCGACGCATCCGGGCTGACCCGGCGCAAGGCGCAGGAACGCATGGACGAGCGCAGGCAGGAACGCCAGCGCAAGGCCCGCGAGGCCTTGGGCAGCACGGGTCAGCAGCGGCGCAAATAGCGACAGCAGCAGTCGTTAATGACGCAGGCGGCAGCCGTCGCTTGGCAGCGATGGATGGCCGTCCCCGGCAGGGGGGCTGGGACATAATTGAAGCGTCGGGCCTGCCGGAGGCGGGCCTTTCGCTTTACATGAGACGTGCTATGCCTGCTTACCGCTCCAAAACTTCCACCGCTGGCCGCAATATGGCCGGCGCCCGCGCCCTGTGGCGTGCCACGGGCATGAAAGATGCCGACTTCCAGAAGCCCATCATCGCGGTGGTGAACTCGTTCACCCAGTTCGTGCCCGGGCACGTGCATCTGAAGGACATGGGCCAGCTGGTCGCCCGCGAGATCGAGGCCGCCGGCGGCGTCGCCAAGGAGTTCAACACCATTGCCGTCGATGACGGCATCGCCATGGGCCACGACGGGATGCTGTATTCGCTGCCCAGCCGCGACGTGATTGCCGACTCGGTCGAATACATGGTCAATGCCCACTGCGCCGATGCCATGGTGTGCATCTCCAACTGCGACAAGATCACCCCGGGGATGCTGATGGCCGCCATGCGCCTGAACATCCCGGCGATTTTTGTCTCCGGCGGCCCGATGGAAGCGGGCAAGGTGCAGTTGCTGAACCCGCAGACCAAAACCTTCCATGCCCGCAAGCTCGATCTGGTCGATGCCATGGTCATGGCCGTGGACGACCAGGCCAGCGACGACGTGGTGGCCGAGGTGGAGCGCAGCGCCTGTCCGACCTGCGGCTCCTGCTCGGGCATGTTCACCGCCAACTCCATGAACTGCCTGACCGAAGCCATGGGCCTGTCCCTGCCGGGCAACGGCACCGTGCTGGCCACCCATGCCGACCGTGAAATGCTGTTCAAACGCGCAGGCCAGCGCATCGTGGAAATGGCCCGCCAGTATTACGAGGGCGAAGACGCCAGCATCCTGCCGCGTTCGGTCGGCTTCAAGGCCTTTGAAAACGCCATGACGCTGGACATCGCCATGGGCGGCTCCACCAACACCATCCTGCACCTGCTGGCGATTGCCCAGGAGGCCGAGATCGCCTTCACCATGCAGGACATCGACCGCCTCTCGCGCAGCGTGCCCCAGCTGTGCAAGGTGGCCCCGAATACCGAGAAGTACCACATCGAGGACGTCCACCGCGCCGGGGGCATCTTCGCCATCCTGGGCGAGCTGGAACGCGCCGGCAAGCTGCATACCGACGTGCCCACCGTCCATGCCAAAACGCTGGGCGATGCCCTGGCGCAATGGGATGTGGTGCGTACCCAGGACGAGGCCGTGCATACCTTCTTCAAGGCCGGTCCCGGCGGCATTCCGACCCAGGTGGCCTTCAGCCAGAACGCCCGCTGGCCCAGCCTGGACCTGGATCGCGCCCTGGGCTGCATCCGCTCCTACGACCACGCTTTCAGCAAGGAAGGCGGGCTGGCCATCCTGACCGGCAACATCGCGCTGGATGGCTGCGTGGTGAAAACCGCCGGGGTGGACGATTCCATCCTGGTGTTCGAAGGCTCTGCCCATGTGGTTGAAAGCCAGGACGAGGCCGTGGCCAACATCCTGGGCGACAAGGTCAAGGCCGGCGACGTGGTGGTGGTGCGCTACGAAGGCCCGAAGGGTGGCCCCGGGATGCAGGAAATGCTCTACCCCACCAGCTACATCAAGAGCAAAGGGCTGGGCAAAGCCTGTGCGTTGCTGACCGATGGCCGTTTTTCCGGCGGCACCTCGGGCCTGTCGATCGGCCACTGCTCGCCCGAGGCGGCGGCGGGCGGCGCCATCGGCCTGGTGCAGAACGGCGACCGCATCCGCATCGACATTCCCAACCGCAGCATCGACGTGCTGGTTAGCGACGAGGAACTGGCCCGCCGCCGCGCCGCGCAGGATGCCCAGGGCTGGAAGCCCGCCCAGCCGCGCCCGCGCAAAGTCTCGGCTGCGCTCAAGGCCTATGCCAAGCTGGTCACCAGCGCCGACAAGGGCGCGGTGCGCGATCTTTCCTTGCTGGATTGAGATCGGAACTATTTAGCTAAAAAGAGAGCTTCTACCGCTTGATATACAAAGATTTCAGATAAAAAACCATCTGAAATCTTTGTATATCAAGCGGTAGAAGCTCTCTTTTTTGATGGCCGGCGTTAGAACCTGTTCACGATCTCGGCGCGAAGGGGGGCGGGAAGCGGATCGGGATGATCTGCTAGGCGTAAACCGCAAGCCATAGCGGTGCTATGGCGAGGATTTGCAACGACGCAGAGCGCCCGAAGCCGCGACTGCACACCCGCGCAGAGATCGTGAACAGGTTCTTAGTCCTGGACTTCTTCTTTCTTGGCCCGGTGGATGATGGTCGGCTCCAGCGGCGTGGGCACTTGCAGCTTGGGCAGGCCGGGCAGCAGGTCGGCCAGGGTGTATTGGTCCAGGTGCGTCAGAAAGGCTTTGAGCGCCCCGTCCAGGATATTGGTCAGGCGGCAGTTGCCTGCCAGCAGGCAGCTGCTGGAGTCGTCCAGAAAGCATTCGACCAGGGCCATGCTCGGCTCGATGCTGCGCACGACCGCACCGATGTGGATGTCTTCCGGCCGGTGGGCCAGACGGATGCCGCCCCCTTTGCCGCGCACGGTGATCAGCCACCCTTGCAGGGCCAGCTGGTGGGTGACTTTCATCAGGTGGGTTTGCGAAATCTGCTGGGCTTGCGCGACTTCGGCAATCGTACACAGGCGATCGGAGTGTTGGGCCACGTGCATCAGCAGGCGGAGGGAGAAGTCGGTCAGGGAAGTCAGGCGCATGGCGGTAAAGATGAAATTCTTATCAATCTATCTCGGCATATTCTCATATTATAAAAACGTAGAGTGATTGCTCAGGTTTGTGGCGTATCAATAGGTGCGACACTACCGCCCGTATTTGGGAGAACACGATGAAGCGAAGCAAGGTTTTATCCGCTTTGGCCCTGGGGCTGGCTTTGGCCGGGTGTGCCGGCACACCGGCGCCGGGGAATGCGGTCGATGGCGTGCAGGTGCAGCGCAATGCGCAGGGCGAGGCGATCCGGGCGCAGTTTACCCCGCTGCCGCTGGATTGCGGCAATGCCCTGCATTGCCCAACGCTGGGCCTGACCTGGAGCAAGGACAAGCCCAGGCAGGCCCTCCTGAGCATGGGCTTTACGCGCAGCGGCCATGCGCCGGTGGAAATGGTGGAGTTCGATGCCCGTCCCTTTGGCCCGATGCGGGTGCGCTCCCTGGCTGCCGAGCAGCCGGACAAGGAGCAGGTGGTGTTCCAGGCCCCCATCGAAACCTTCGAGCGCCTGGCCGTTTCGCGCGGCGTTCTGGTGCGCGTGCATTCCGGGGGGCAGGTGCTGGAGGAAAGCTTTGCGACCGGTGAGCGTTCCAGCCAGGCGGCCAATGCCCTGAAACGCTGGTTGCAGCAAATCTACAAAGGCACCGAGAAAGAGCAGGAGCTGGGCTTGCGCGGCCTGTTTGCCGACCAGCCGTACGAGCGTTGAGTTCAAGCTCCTGGCGTTAAAGACGTTTTTTCAGCCAAGTTTTTGCGTAGCCTCGCAATAGAACTCCATTTTTTCGGCATGATGGCGGGTTTTTCGCAGTTTTATTCAGGCTGGCCGCAAGGCGGTCTGTATCTCCAGACTCCATGATAGATATTCAGGATTTATCCCTGACCTACGCCGGCCCGCAGGGGCCGGTGCATGCGCTCAGGGACATCGACTTGCAGATCCGGGCGGGGGAAGTCTTCGGCATCATCGGGCGCAGCGGCGCGGGCAAAAGCTCGCTGGTGCGCTGCATGAACCTGCTTAACCGCCCCACTGCCGGCAAGGTGCTGGTCAATGGCCGCGATCTGCTGCAACTGTCGGAGGCGCAACTGCGTCAGGCTCGCCAGGAAATCGGCATGGTGTTCCAGCACTTCAACCTGCTGTCCTCGCGCACCGTGTTCGACAACGCGGCGTTGCCGCTGGAACTGGCCGGTGTGGGCCGCACGGAAATCGCCCGGCGCATCACGCCGCTGCTGGAGCTGGTCGGCCTGGCGCATCTGGCCGACCGCTACCCGGCACAGATCTCCGGCGGGCAGAAGCAGCGGGTGGGCATTGCCCGGGCGCTGGCCAGCAACCCGCGCGTGCTGCTGTCGGACGAGGCCACCAGTGCGCTCGACCCGGAAACCACCCGCTCCATCCTCGACCTGCTGCGCCAGGTCAATCGGGAGCTGGGCGTGACCGTGGTGCTGATCACCCACCAGATGCAGGTCATCAAGCAGATTGCCGACCGTGTCGCCGTGATGGAGGCCGGGCAGGTGGTGGAGCTGGGTTCCGTGCTGGACGTGTTCACCAACCCCACCCAGCCGATCACCGAAAGCCTGATCGACGAAATCGTTCCGCAGGAACTGCCCGCCAGCGTGCAGGCGCGTGTGCAAGCACTTACCCAGAGCCTGCCGGCCGGCGAGAGCGGGCAGTTGCTGCGTCTGTCCTACGCGGGCGATTCGGCCTACCAGCCGGTGCTGTCGCACCTGATCCGGGAACTGGGGCTGGACTTGTCCATCCTGCACGGCCAGATCGACGAAATCCAGGGCCAGACCTTCGGTTCGCTGGCGGTGTTTGCCAGCGGGGCGGCGGTGCAAATCGATGCGGCCATTGCTTATTTGCAGCGCAGCGGCGTGCAGGTGCGCCAGCAGCAGAAAGGAAGCGGCGATGTTTGAGAATTTTTCCGCCATGATGCTGGAGCTGTTCGTCGAAGCCCTGTGGGAGACGGTCATCATGGTCGGTGTCTCCGGCGTGCTGGGCGCGGCCTTCGGCATCCCCCTGGGCGTGTTTTTGCGCCTGACCGATCGCGGCGGCGTGCTGGAGAACACGCCGCTGAACGCCATCGTCGGCGGGCTGGTGAATGCCGCCCGTTCCACGCCGTTCATCATTCTGCTGGTTGCCATCATCCCGTTCACCCGCTGGGTGACGGGCACTTCCATCGGCACCTGGGCCGCCGTGGTGCCCCTGACCGTGGCGGTCGCGCCCTTCATCGCCCGTCTGGTGGAAACCGCGTTGCGCGAGGTCGATGCCGGTCTGGTCGAGGCAGCCCAGTCCATGGGGGCCACGACCGGGCAAATCGTCTTCAAGGTGCTGCTGCCCGAGGCCATGCCCGGCATCGTCGCGGCGCTGACCATCAGCCTGGTGAGCCTGACCGGCTACTCCGCCATGGCCGGGGCCGTCGGCGGCGGCGGCCTGGGCGACCTGGGCATCCGCTATGGCTACCAGCGCTTCCTGCCGGACGTGATGCTGGCGGTGGTGTTGATCCTGATCGTCTTCGTCCAGATCATTCAAAGCCTGGGCGACTGGCTGGTGCGGCGCATCAGCCACCGTTAGAACATAAAAGGAGCTATTTCCGATGATGAATAAAGGGTTTCAAGGGTAAATGGCCCTGAAATCCTTTATTTATCAGCGGTACAAGCTCCTTTTTTAAAAGAAAACCCGCTGCGCGTAGTTCGTGCAGCGGGTTTTTGTCGAGAGCGCCAAAGCAGGCAGGGTCAGCGCACCGCGTCCACCAGATTTTTGAAGTCGTCCACATCCTCGAAGCTGCGGTACACGCTGGCAAAGCGGATGTAGGCCACCTTGTCGAGCTGGTGCAGCTCCTGCATCACCATTTCGCCGATGCGGCTGGAGGGCACCTCCCGCGAACCGGCGTTGAGGAGCTGCTCCTCCACATGCTCGATCGCCGCATCGATGGCCGGGGCGGGCACCGGGCGCTTGCGCAGCGCCAGCGTCAGCGAGTCCTTGAGCTTGTTGCGGTTGTATTCGGTGCGCCGCCCGTCTTTCTTCACCACCATGGGGAAGTTCACGTCCGGGCGCTCATAGGTGGTAAAGCGCTTGGCGCAGGCGGCGCACTGGCGTCGCCTGCGGGTGAAGCTGCCGTCTTCGGCCACGCGGGTTTCCATCACCTGGGTTTCCGGGTGGTTGCAAAAAGGGCATTTCATGGCGCTGCGGTGGTAGGGCTTGCGAGCCGCTTAGTTGCTGTAGACCGGGAAGCGGGCCGTGAGCTTGGCCACTTCGGCACGCACGCGGGCCAGGTTGGCTTCGTCATTGGGCGCTTCCAGCACGTCGGCCACCAGGTTGGCGGTGATGCGGGCTTCTTCTTCCTTGAAGCCGCGCGTGGTCATGGCCGGGGTGCCCACGCGGATGCCGCTGGTCACGAAAGGCTTTTCCGGGTCGTTCGGAATGGCATTCTTGTTGATGGTGATGTGGGCGGCACCCAGGGCAGCCTCGGCGGCCTTGCCGGTGATGCCCTTGGCACGCAGATCGACCAGCATGACGTGGCTTTCGGTACGGCTGGAGACGATGCGCAGGCCACGGGCGATCAGCGTTTCGGCCACGACCTTGGCGTTTTTCACGACCTGTTCCTGGTACGTCTTGAATTCGGGTGACAGGGCTTCCTTGAACGCCACGGCCTTGCCGGCGATGACGTGCATCAGCGGGCCGCCTTGCAGGCCGGGGAAGATGGCGCTGTTGATGGCCTTCTCATGCTCGGCCTTCATCAGGATCACGCCGCCGCGCGGGCCGCGCAGGCTCTTGTGCGTGGTGGTGGTCACCACGTCGGCGTGCGGCACGGGATTGGGATAGGCGCCTGCGGCGATCAGGCCGGCGTAGTGGGCCATGTCCACCCACAGGATGGCGCCGATTTCCTTGGCGATCCTGGCAAAGCGGGCAAAGTCGATTTCCAGGGCGTAGGCCGAGGCACCGGCGATGATGATGCGCGGCTTGTGTTCGCGGGCCAGGGCTTCCATCTTGTCGTAGTCGATGGCTTCTTCGGCGTTCAGGCCGTAGGAGACGACGTTGAACCACTTGCCCGACATGTTCAGCGGCATCCCGTGCGTCAGGTGGCCGCCTTCGGCCAGGCTCATACCCATGATGGTGTCGCCGGGCTTGGCAAAGGCCAGCAGCACGGCCTGGTTGGCCTGCGAGCCGCTGTTGGGCTGCACGTTGGCCGCCTCGGCGCCGAACAGTTGCTTCACACGGTCGATGGCCAGTTGCTCGACCACGTCCACGTTCTCGCAGCCGCCGTAGTAGCGCTTGCCGGGGTAGCCTTCGGCGTATTTGTTGGTGAGTTGCGAACCCTGGGCTTCCATGACGGCAGGGGAGCAGTAGTTTTCGCTGGCGATCAGCTCGATGTGGTCTTGCTGGCGTTGGTTTTCGGCCTGGATGGCGGCAAAAACTTCGGGGTCGACAACTTGAACGGTGTTGGAACGTTGGAACATGTTGGATGTGGCAGTTACTGTGTGTGAGTCCCTTGGTAAGCCAAGGGCTGCCCAGGCGAACGGCTGAAAACGCCTGAAAGTTCCAGGCGGTACGCTCCCCGGTGGTTGGTGTGCGCCAAGGCACAAAACTGTTCCACATCAGCAGCGGCCGGACATGCCTGCCCGACCTTGCCTATCGCCAGTTGCGTACTCCGCGATTTTAGCTTACCGCCAGCGGTGGAACGCAAGGCGGGGGCTTATATGAAAGGCGTGGGGGCGCCTACATGTTCCCGGGATTGGCCGCCTCGGCCGGTTGCGTGTCGGCCAGTGCCAGGGTCGGGCTGGCTGCAGCAGCCGTGGTTTGAGGTGCCGGGGCGGGCGGCGGCGGGGCGGCATGGCCGGCAACCTGGCGGATGCGCTGGTACTCGGCCAGTACCTTGGCGGCATAACCGCCATCCGAAGGCAGGTTGGCTGCGCCGACGTAGTACTTCAGCCCCCCTTCGATGGAACCGGAGCGGCGGATGTATTCCTTCAGGATCGTCACGCCCACGCGCATATTGCTGACCGGGTCGAATGCAGCCAGATCGCCGCCGAAGTTCTCATACTTGTCCGTATGCACGCGCGTCATCACCTGCATCAGCCCCTGGGCACCGACGCTGCTTTGGGCAAACGGGTTGAAGCGCGATTCAATGGCCACGACGGCCAGAATCAGAGTCGGGTCGATCTTGTGCCGGGCGCCTTGTTCGTAGGCTTCGGTGACCAGGGCGGCCATCGGCTCGGCAGCCACCTTGTATTTTTTGCTCAACCAGTAGGCAATGGCGGCCTGTTCGCGGGGCAGTTCCTTGGGGTTGGTGGCGGTCGTGCGCTCAATGGCGCCGGGCTCGGGGGTCAGTGTGGCCACTGCTGCGTCGTCCTGGCGCTCTTGCAGCCAGGTGCGCAATTGCGCTTCGCTGGCCGAGCGCCAATCCGGGCGGACAACGAAGACCATGATCGTGCATGCCACGGCAATGCCTAGCAGGGCCAGGGTGTTGCGGATAATTTCAAGAAAGCCTTCCGTGGTATCGGAAAAGAAGGAGCGCACGGCGGCGCCCAGGTTTCTTGACGGAGTCATAGCGGATCCTTTTCTTTCGGTGCACACAGTCCCTTGCTGCTTGGGGCGATCGGACGCCTGAAGCAAAACAATCTGCATGAACCGGGAGTGGAGGGAGCTGCTTCTTCGCAGGAGGTGCCGGGTTCGGGCATCTTCTGGAAACAAGGCCATGGAGCAGCGTCAAACAAAAAACCCTGGATAAACCAGGGCACGCGGCGCATTCTAGGGGGTGTCAAAATTACCCGTCAATCGTTAAAAAATGCTTTTTAAGATAAAAAGGTTATTTGGACTGCCGGGAAATCGACGTATCCCTAGTGGTTTCCCCGCATCTTTCCGCCATGTTGCGCACGGCCCCTTGGCAGGCAGGGCGCAGATGTCTATATTGGCAGCGAGTGCCCTGGGCACTCTTGTTCGCCAGCACATACCACCGGGTGGGCGTTCTGCCTGCTTTTCAGCCCCTGTTTGGCATCTGGGTGTGGCTGCGGACCGAAAGGGGTAATCATTACCCCGTGGCGTGCAGACCCTGACTCTCTGGGCGCCACTGTGTGCAAGGTCTTGGACTTTGCCTAAAGACCCACACTCTGGCCTATGCTCGGGTGTGGGTCTTTTCGCTGCCTGCACACATTTACCCAAATAAGCTTGGGTGCTTTGCGTTTCAAGGCGAAAATACCGGGTAGCTCACGACCAGCGGCACTGCTGGGAACCCTTTTCAAGCACGCCCAGGATGGGGCATCTGTCCTGGGCGCCTCCTTTTTTATTGATGACCGTTTTTAGTATTCAGCGCTATGTCTGACGCCACCGAACTCACTTCCACCAGCGGCAATGGTGCCGACGTCCATCCCCTAGATACCTTGACTGGAGGGGCCTTCTCGGCGCAAACCTCGGGGGAGCGGGCCACCTGTCTGCGTGCCTGGCTGGCCAGCGATCCTTCTGCCGAGCAACTGCAGGAAGTCATGAAAGAACTGGGCAACCGCGACAAGGGGGCCACCCGCTTGCTGCGCGAGCGCCTGGACGACATGCGCCGTGCCCAGGACCAGGATTTGATCGTCGGGGAATGGGCCGCCAGCGCCCAGGCATTGCTGCAGGCGCCGCATTTTTCTGCCGAGCAGGCCGCTTTGTGGCAGCGCGATGCCGCCAAGGCCGGGGCGCCGCTGTCGCGCGAACCCTTGGCCAGCCTGAAGGCCCAACTGCTTGAACGCGCCAAGGGCATCGAGGAACTGCAGCACAAGGTTCAGGTGCAGCGCGAAGTGGCCGTGCTGCTGGCACAGCGCATCGAGGTGCTTTCCACCAAGCCCTGGAAAGATGCCGAGGCCGCTCTGGACGGCCTGCAGGCAGACGTTACCCAGTGGCGCCAGCAAGCCCTGAGTTTGCGCAGCGACGCGGGCTGGGCCTGTGTGCCCGAGCGTTTTACCAGCACGCTGGAAACTTCTGAGGCCCAGCTCCTGCTGGTCTGGCAGGCGTTTCTGGATGCGCTGGCCGTCACCAAACTGGCCGCAGAAGACGCCAATGCTGCGCTGCCGGCCGTTCCGGTGTGGGCCGATGAAATCCGTGTGGCCCGGGGAATGCCGTCGGAGCTGGCTGTGCCAGCAGCCGTCGCCAAACCGGATCCCGCAGCCAAGCAGCACGCCGCCCAGGCAGCGCTGCAGCCTTTGCTGCAAAGCCTGGCCGATGCGCCCCCGCAAGACAAGGCAGCCGCCATTGCCCAGGTACGCAGTGCGTTGAAGCAGCACGGCCGCTGGCTGGATGCAGCCTTGGCTGGGCAAGTGCATGAGCAGTTGCTGGCAGCGGGCGATACCCTGGGCTGGCAGCCGCAGCAGGCCGATACCCTGCGCCAGCAGCTGATCGAGCAGGCGGTTGCCTTGACGCAAAACCCGCAGGGCGGGCGTAAATTGCAGGATGCCCTGCGCCACCTGCGTGACCAGTGGCGCCAGATCGACCAGGGCGCCGCGCCCAATCATGGACTGTGGAAAAAGTTCGACGAAGCCTGCACCCAGGTACACCAGCAGGTACAGCAATGGCTGGGCAAGGTACGGGCTGAATCGACCCAGCACAAGGCAGACCGCCAGGCGCTGATCGACGAAGTCAAGGCCTGGGCGCAGACACCCGTGTCCGACTGGAAGGAAGCAGCACGCGCCCTGCGCCAGTTTGGCCAGCGCTGGCGTGATGGCGGGCACGTCGGAGAAAAAGCCTTTGCCGAGCTGCAAGCCGCATGGAAAGAGGCGATTCATGCTGCCGAGGCGCCCTTGCGTGCTGCACAAAAAGAGAGCATTGCCCAGCGAGAGGCATTGATTTCCCAGGTCAAAGCACTGCACGATGCCCCGGGGCTGGCGGTAGATGCTATCAAAACCTTGCAGCAGCAATGGCAGGCGCTGGCCCAGGCGGTTCCCCTGGAGCGCAAGCTGGAGCAAAAGCTCTGGGATGCGTTCCGTGCGCCCGTGGATGCCCTGTTCCAGCGCAAGTCCGCCGAGCGCAGCCGTGCGCCTGCGCAGGCGCTGTCCGCCTATGACCGGGCGGTGCTGGATGCCGCACAGGCTCTGCAGGCCGCCAATGCCGGCGGCGATGCACAGCAAATCCGCGCTGCCTTGAATGCCCTGGAAGCGGCCAGACAGCAAGTCCCGCAAGACCCGTCGGCCCAGACTACCCCTGCCGCCGCGCAGGATGCGGCTCCGGCGGCGGCTGCCGCAGTCGCAGTCGAACGCCCGGTGGTCGCCGTGCGCGGGGACGATCGTCCGGGCGCCAAAAAAGAGGCCGCCCCTCAAACTGGGCGTGACCTCCGGGGCAGCGGCAAGGAGCGCCGTCCCGACCAGCGCCCGCCGCGTGCAGATCGGGCCGAGCGTGGCCCCCGGCTGTCCGACGCTGCCTTCCGCGCCCAGCGCGATGCCGTCGATGCCGCCCAGCACGCCCTGCGCAAACTCACCGCACAGGCCCACGGCGAAGCCGTTGGCCAATTGCTCCAGGCCTGGGCCCAGCGCGATGCCGCTGCCCTGCCATCCGGCCAGGAACTGGGCAAACTTCCCGCCGCTGCCCGCAACAGCTGGGGCCAGGCACTGGCCGACGCCCCCAAGGGCGACGCCGGGCCGTCCCTGCTGCGTCTGGAAATCGCTGCCGACGTGCCCACCCCTGCCGAACAGCACAGCCAGCGCCGCATGTTGCAACTGCAACTGCTGACCCAGCGCAATGCCGCCATGCCGCAGGAAACCTGGACGCAGGACGTGGCCGCCGTGCTGGCCACCGCCCACGGCGAAGCCACGGCACGGCGTCTGCAAAACGTACTCAAAGCCCTGCTGCGCAAATAGCCGTATCCGGCCAGGGCAGGGCGGTGCAGGCCGCCTTCATGCAACAACGCCCGGTGCATTGCACCGGGCGTTGGCGTTTTCAACCGCTTGGCCGGCTGTGGCGGGCGCCTATCCCGCCACCCAGGCCAGCCCCCGCAGCCAGCGGGGCCGCCAGGTCAAGGCCAGGGCGATTGCCAGCGCCGCAGCGGCCAGCGCCATCACCCACACCAGCACGGCCATCGAGGCATGGTCGGCCCACAGGCACAGCGCCAGTCCGGCGCTCAGGGCCAGTGCCCCCAGCACCCGCAGGCGCAAGACTTGGGCACGGCTGGGCATGCCCGTACCCTGGTCTGTCCGCACCTGCGCCCAATGCCTCTCCATCGCCAGCGCCAGCCAGCCCATGCCTGCCGTGCAGGCCAGCAGGGCCGCCGTCAGCAATGCCGCTTCACGCATGGGCGGCCTCTGCTTTCGTTTGGTTCTTCACGGATTTCCGGGTCGGTGCAGCCGTCGCCGCAGCACGCCGCCCCAGCTTGCGAGCGGCCAGCATCGCCAACGCTGCCGTTGCCAGCAGGGCCAGATCGACTCCGGCCACCGGCCAATAGGGCGCGGTCAACAGGGTTCGCAGCAAATGGTCGCCCGTCGTCACCCAGTTCAAACCCACGGCCAGCACCGCCAGCACGGCTATTGCGCCGCACTGTTCACGCCAGGCCGGATGGGGCTTGCCCAGCGCCACCGGCGCACTGCGCCAGAAGGCGTGCGCCATTGCCAGCGCCCAGGCGGTCCAGAACAGGAACTGCTCTACCGCGCCCCGGTCTTGCAAGCCTTGCGGCCAATCGGCGGGCAATGTGTCAGGCAATAGCCGATTGGCAACCAGGATGGCCAGCGTAGCCAGCACCATCCCCGTGACCGTCGTCACGGCCAGCGCATCGACCATGCGGCTGCCCTGGCGGCCGGCCTTGGCGTGTTGCTTCTTGCGCTTTTCCACGAAAAAGACAAAGCCCGTCGCAATGCACACGCAGCCCATCAGCCCGCCCAGCACATACAGCCAGCGCAGCAGCCAGTGGCGGAAATGCTGCAAGTGCAACCCCGTCAAAAAGGTATTGAGGCTTGCCACCGCCGTGCGCGGCGGGTCTTCGCGCAGCACCTTGCCCGTGCCGGCCTGAAAGTGAATGCCGTTGCCGGTCAATGCAATACGGTCGGTGCCAGCACGGTAAACGCTCACATAGCCATTGGCATCGCCGACATGCCGTACTGCCAGAAGCCCCACTTCGCCTGCCATGCCCTTGTCCGCCCAGCGCCGTTGCGCCTCCAGCACCATCGCATCCACCGAAGCCAGCGGCGCCGCAATGCCCGAGCGCTCCTGCGGCAGGCCGCTTTCCTGCGCCTCCAGCTGCTCATGCAGTTCGTGCAGCGGCTCCAACTGCGTGTGCGACACCGGAAAGTAAAAGCCCGCAAAAATCACCACCCCGGTAAAGGCAAAAAAGAAGTGAAACGGCAGCGCCAGCACGCCCGTCAGATTGTGCAAATCCAAAGTGCTGCGCTGCACCGCCTTCCCGGGGCGGAAGGTGAAAAACTCCCGAAACACCTTGCGGTGCATCACCACGCCGCTGACCAGCGCCGCCAGCATCGCCAAACCCGCCAGCCCGACCAGCCAGATACCCAGGTTCGCCCAGTGCAGGTTCAGGCTGTAGTGCAGCGGGTAGAAAAACCGGCTGCCGATCTTCAACCGGTCATCCGGCAACGCCGCCCCCGTGCGCGGGTCGATCGTGCGGCTGCCCCACACCCCTTGCTCCGGGTCCTTGGCATTGGGCACCACATAGCCCGCCGACAGCACCAGCACCGGGTCGCGGTGCGTGGTGTAGGCGCTCCAGGAGCGCACCGTGTCAAAGCGCTCGGGCATCGGGCCATGCACTTTGTCGCGCATCCGTTCGATGCTCTGCGGGGTCGGCTGCATATCCTCGAACGCCGGGCGCAGCAGACCGTCGAACGACGGCATCGGCTGCGCGGCAAAGCGCGATTGGGGAATCGCCCAGCGGTCGATCTCCCGGTCGAACACCGACAAGGCGCCGAAGAAGAACGCAGCCATCAGCACAAAGCCCAGCGTCAGGCCAAACCAGGTATGCAGCCACGTCATGGCATGGCGGAAGGTGGGGAACATCAGGGCGTCTCCAGCAAAAAAATTGTTATAGTGCACCGGCCATGCAGGCAGAAATACCAATAAATATCAATTGGTGGTAAATTTGGCATCCATCCCTTCCGGAAACCCATCATGAGCAAGAACACCTCCATCTCCCTGGGCGAACACTTTGGCGGCTTCATCGAACAGCAGCTTGCCCGTGGCCGGTACGGCTCGGCCAGCGAGGTCGTGCGTGCCGGACTGCGCCTGCTCGAAGAACAGGAAACACGCCTGCACGCCCTGCGCCATGCCCTGGAGGAAGGCGAACGCAGCGGCCAGGCAACGGACTTTGACTTCGACCAATTCATCCAGGCCAAACGCGCCCAAGCCGGGCAGAAAGCCCCTGTGTGAACGGCTACCAGCTCTCCCGCAAGGCGGTCGCCGACCTTTCCGGCATCTGGGACTACACCGCCGAACATTGGGGCATCGAGCAGGCCGAGCGCTACATCGGCAACATCCGCGACGCTTGCAAGACGTTGGCCTGTGGCCAACAACGCGGCCAGGACGCCAGCCACATCCGCCACGGCTACCGCAAGCAGCTCACGGGTGCGCACATCCTGTTTTTCCGAACCCTGGACGACGGCGACATCCAGATCGTGCGCATCTTGCATCAGCGCATGGATGCAGCCCGGCATCTGTGAACGGCAAGCCATCACACCAACCCCCACTTGCACCAGCCAGGCCGCCCCGACCATCAGCGCCCCGCCGCCCGCCAGCACGGCCCACACCCGGCGCAGGCTGCGGGCGGCAAAGGCCCACAGGAACACGAGCAGATAGAACAGGATGCCGACGATGCCGCTCAACTGCTCGGCATCATGAAACTCCATGCCCAGGGCAAACAGGCTGACCATGCCCAGGGCGATCAAGCCCCAGGTAAAGGCGTAGCCACCCAGCAGCGCGGCGGCGATGCGCAGGGCGAGGTGCAGGCGGGGGGAAGCAGGCACGGCAACGGACATGGGAATCGGTCGATGGGGTTATAGAAAAAAGAGCTTCTTCCGCCTGTTATATGGTTGTTTCAAGGTTGATTGATATTGAAATCACCGTATATCAAGCGGAAGAAGCTATTTTTATAAGAGCGCTATCAAATGCTCAAAACCGGTACCGCAGATTCGCCGTCAGCTTGCGCGGCTCGCCGAAGGGCGAGTAGTACTTGTTCTCCAGGTTCGCGCGGTAGGTGCGGTCGAACAGGTTGCTCACCGCCAGCATCAGCTCGGCCTTCGGGTCGATCTCGTACCTGGCCATCAGCCCCACCAGCACCAGTCCGCCGCTGCGCACGGTATAGGGCTTGCCCGTGTCCCAGCTCGTGTCATTGCGGTAGATCTTGCTGCGTGCCGACACGTTGCCGCCCAGCGTCCAGCCCGTGTTGGGCAGTTTGTAGGCCGTGGACAGGCGCAGGCTGTGGCGCGGCAGTTGAGGGCCGTAGCGTTCGCCATTCCTGGCGCCGCTGGCGTATTGGCTGTCCATATAGGTATAGCCCGCCGCCACGTTCCAGCCGGTGGCAATCTCGCCGCTGGCGCCCAGGTCGATGCCCTGGCTGACCACCTTGTCGGCGGCGATGTAGCAGGTGCCGCCGCAGGCGTTGGCCGGGTCGGGAACGATGGATTCATCGCGCCGCGCCAGATTGGTCTGCTCCAGGCGGAACACGGCGGCCGACACGTTCAGGCGCTTGTCCAGCAGCTCGCCCTTGATGCCCGCCTCGTAGTTGGCACCCACCACGGGCTTGACGGTGCCGCCAGCCGCCGTCTTCCGGGTTTGCGGGGTGAAGATGTCGGAATAGCTGGCATAGACCGAAACCTGCGCGTTCAGGTCGTAGATCAGTCCGGCATAGGGGCTGATGACACCGTTTTCCTCGCTGCTGGTGCGTTTTGTAAGCAGATTCTCGTCTTTGTAGTTGCTGACACGCACGCCGGTGATGAGCTTGAGTGCATCGGTCACGCTCCAGCGTGCCACGCCGTAGGCTCCCAGTTGGGTTGTCTTCGTGTCGCCGAAATAGGGAGTGGCTCCGGGGATGTCGTCCAGTGCCGAGGGGTCGAAGGTATTGACGTTGATGGGCAGCCTGGGGATATAGCCTGCACCCGTGTAGGTATGCCGCATCGTCGATCCGTTCAGGCCGAATGCCGCTTCGTGCTTGCGCCCGAACCATTGGAACGGCCCGGAGACATAGACATCCGCCGCATTGGCACTCAAGTCCTGTGTCAGACTGCGCTGCCGTCCCAACACCAGTCCGTCGCCGGTTGTTACGTCCAACTCGCCCCGTGCATAGCTGTAACGAGAAATGTCGGAATCCGTTCTGTTATGGGAAAAAGTGGCCTTGGCCTGCCAATCGCCCGCCAAGCGCTGCGTCAGGCCCAGAGTGGTCAGCGTGTAGTCCTTGACGGTACGCTGGCCCGCATCACCCCAGAAGAAGGAACGGCGGATGCCTGGTTCGCTGCCGTCGGCGGCAAACGGTGCGCCCAGATGGTTACGCCCGGTGTCCCGCTGGTATTGCACGCTGGCTTCCAGCGTGGTGGTGGCTGTCAGGTCAGTCTCGGCCACGGCATAGATGGCGCGGCGGTTGCGGTAGACGTAGTCCACAAAGGATTTGCTGTTGTCCGCCACGGCCACCACACGGCCCCGGATGCGGCCCGATTCGGTGAGCGGGGCGGAAATATCACCCACGATGCGCCGCCCGTCCCAGGAGGCCAGTTGCATTTCAGCCAATGCCTGGAAAGCCTCGGTAGGCCGCTTGCGTACCAGATTGATGGTGCCACCCGGTTGTCCTGCGCCCGTCAGCAGGCCCGCTGCCCCCTGAACCGTCTCCACCCGATCAAGGAAGGCGTTGTCGATTTGCGGGTTACGGTTGTTGTTGCTGATGCCTCCGGGGTTGGGGACGCCATCGTACTGGGACTGCATCTCAAACCCCCGGCTGAAGTACTGTGCGCCATTGTTGCCTTGAGCAGCCACGAAGGCTCCGTTGACCGCTTGCAACGCATCATCCACCGAGGTCATCCCAAAGTCCTGCATCTGCTGGCTGGTCACCACCGTCACTGTCTGCGGCGTCTCGCGCGGCGTCAGATGAAGCTTGGTGGCTGTATTGGTGGACGATGCGGCATAGCTGCCCGTCCCCTCGGTAGTGCCGCTGCGCTCGGCCCCGGCCGTTACCGTCACTTCTTTCAGCGTGGCCGCGCCACTAGTATTGGCCGTGGGGGCGGGCGCTGCCGGTTGCAGGGCATAGCGCCCCTGGGCGTCGGGTGTTGCCGTCAGTCCGGTGCCCGCCAGCAGGGCGGCCAACGCGGCAGCCGGGGTGTGGCTGCCTTGTACGCCGGGGCTGGTCTTGCCCTGGGCCAGCGTCGTGCTGCCGGAAAGCAGCAGGCCCGATTCGGCCAGAAAGTGTGTCAGCACCGTGTTCAGCGGTCCGGCAGGAATGTTGTAGCTGCGTTGTTGGGCTGCGCTGGCCTGGGTCGGCGGCGTGGCCTGGGCCGATGCCGTGGTGGCCCAGCCGATGCTGGCGGCTGCCAGCAGGTGAGCCGCCAGAACCAGCGGGCGCGGCGTGAAGCGCGGCCGGCAGGCGGCGGTGGCGGAACGCGAATGCGTTGGACGATGAAACATTTTTTCTGACCCTTTTCACGTTTGGATGGACTCTTGCGTCGGCGAACCGAGACTTATTCCCATCGTCAGACAGCACAACACCGCCCTGTCAGGTACACGATCTGGCAGGGCGGTGCTGTGCAGGGGGCGGGGAATTTGTCCGTTCTCTCCTCGCCAGGTAAACCGGATCAGCCGGGCAAATGTGGAAACTGCCGGGGCGAAAAATGTCGGGAAAGTTGTAACAGTGTGTCGTCTTCCCGGTGTTCTGAGAACACGCTCTTACGGCCTGCGGGCCTCGATGGTGGTCCACCAGGGCAGGGGCTGGCGCACCTGGATGGGCAGGGTTTTCTGGAGCATGGAGAGGGTGCCGTCCACGTCGTCCAGCGGGAAGCTGCCCAGGACGGTCAGGCCCGCCACCTCGGGCGCAACGGCGATGTGGCCGCGCTGGTAGCGGGTCAGTTCGGCGATGACCTGGCCCAGGGGGATGTCTTGCGCCAGCAGAATGCCGCGTGCCCAGGCTTGGCGGGCGGGGTCGGCGGGGGCGGGCATATCCAGGCGCTGGGCGTTGAAGCCGAGCTGCTGGCCCGCGCCGATGGTGGCGCTTTCGGCGCTGCTTGCCAGCGTGACCTGCACGGCGCCCTGGTAGACGGCCAGCTGGGTGTGGCCGTTTTCGTCCAGACGCACGTTGAAGCGGGTGCCCAGCGCCTGCATCCGGCCCTGGGGGGTATCGACGACAAAGGGGCGGTCATCGGCATCGGCGGCGGTCTGGATGAGGATTTCACCGCTGCGCAGGCGCAACCGGCGCAGGCGGGCGTCGTAGTCCTGGTTGAAGGCGCTGGCGCTGGCCAGCCAGACCTGGGTGCCGTCGGTCAGGCGCACTTCGCGCCGTTCGCCGGTGGCGGTGCGGTAGTCCGCGCCCCAGGCAAGCAGGGCTTCCATGGCGCCGGGCTGGCGCCAGGTGGCCCAGCCCAGGAGGCCGCCTGCGCCGGTCATGGCGGCGATGGTCAGCACGCTGCGGCGGTTGCGCCGGTTGCTGGCGCTGGCTTGCAGCGCGTCGGCGGCCAGGCGCGGTATGGCGCCGGTTTGCAGGGGCTGGAAGCGTTGGCTGATGCGTTCGACAAAGGCCCAGGCGGCACGCTGGTCTGCGCCGCTGGCCAGCCAGTCCTGCCAGCGGGCGCGGTCGGTGTCCGTGGCGGCTTCGGATTGCAGCAGCGAGAACCAGGCGGCGGCCTGCTCCATGGCTTCATGCGATGGCATCGTGGGCGGGGTGTTCATGGTGCGGCGCTGCCGCCTTGGGCCAGGTGGCGTGCTTCGAGCTGCATGCAGTGCAGCATGGCCTGGGCGATGTAGTGGCCGACCATGCGCGAGGACACGCCCAGTTCGCGGGCCACTTCCTGGTGCGTCATGCCGCAGATGCAGGCCAGGACGAAGGCGCGGACCGCCTTGGGCGGCAACTGGCCCAGCATGGCGTCGATTTCGCGCAGTGCCTGGAGTACGGCAGTCTGGTCTTCGGCGGAGGGGACGCAGGCTTCGGGCTGGGCGGCAATGGTGTCGGCCCAGGCCCGTTCGATTTCGCGGTGGCGCCACAGGTCGATGCACAGGCCGTTGGCGATGGTGCGCAGGTAGGCGCGGGCTTGCTGGCGGTTGTCGAAGCGGCTTTCCCCCAGGCTGTGGGGGCGAACCATCAGGCGCACGAAGGTGTCGTGTGCCAGGTCGGCGGCATCGCAGGCGTTGCCCATGCGGCGGCGCAACCAGGTTTGCAGCCAGCCGTGGTGATCGGTGTAGAGGGTTTCGACCCGTTGCTGAAGTTTGAACTCTGGCGTGCCCACGATGCTTTCCTGTGCCCCACGGCCAGTGCAAAACCGGCGATGAGAGGTGTTAATGAGAATTAAACTCATTTTATAAGCTTGGCGAAGGGCTGCCGTGCTACATCAGAGGAAGGGGAAATGAGAAAAGCCGCTGTGCGATAACACAGCGGCTTTGAATGGTGCCCAGGAGAGGACTCGAACCTCCACGCCTCGCAGCGCTAGTACCTGAAACTAGTGCGTCTACCAATTCCGCCACCTGGGCCGAGCAACCTGCCTTTTCTTTGGGGTGTGGTAGCACCCGGCGGGTTGTCTGCAAATTTTTAAATCATTCAACGACTTTGGTGCCCAGGAGAGGACTCGAACCTCCACGCCTCGCAGCGCTAGTACCTGAAACTAGTGCGTCTACCAATTCCGCCACCTGGGCTAGTTGCTAAAGCACGTTGAATAAATTTTGATTCCTGAATTCTTTCGGCAATCTGGTGAAGACTTTCACCGCATGTCGTTAAACTTGGTGCCCAGGAGAGGACTCGAACCTCCACGCCTCTCAGCGCTAGTACCTGAAACTAGTGCGTCTACCAATTCCGCCACCTGGGCATTTCAGGAAAGATGTAAATTGTATATTAAAAAAAACACCTCTCGCAGTAATTCCCGCGAGTTTTTGAAAGAAATTGAAGGCCAGGTGCAAGGCCACCGCGACGGACACGGGTTTGTGCTGCGCGGCGATGGGCAGTCGGACATCTTTTTACCCCCCAATGAAATGCGGGCCGTGCTGCACCAGGACAAGGTGCGTGTGCGCATCACGGGGCAGGATCGCAAGGGTCGTCCCGAGGGACATGTGCTGGAAATCGTCGAGCGCCCGGTGCGCCAGCTGATTGGCCGTCTGTTGCAGGAAAGCGGCGTGTGGCTGCTGGCCCCGGAGGACAAGCGCTTCGGCCAGGACGTGCTGCTGCCGCAAGGGCCGGGGGAGGGAAAGGCGGGGCAGGTTGTCGTCGTCGCCCTGACCGAAGCGCCGGCGCTGTATGGTCAGCCCGTGGGCAAGGTGATCGAGGTGCTGGGCGAAGTGGATGACCCCGGCATGGAAATCGAAATTGCGGTGCGCAAATACAGCGTGCCGCATGTGTTCTCGGAGGCCTGCCTGGCTGCGGCCGAGGCGCTGCCGGAAAAAGTCCTGGCCAAGGACTGCAAGGACCGGGTCGATCTGCGCGATGTGCCGCTGGTGACGATCGACGGCGAAGATGCCCGCGACTTTGACGATGCCGTGTATTGCGAAAGCGCCAAGATCGGCCGTGCCAAGGGCTGGCGCCTGCTGGTGGCGATTGCCGACGTCAGCCACTATGTGCAGAACGGCAATGCCATTGACGTCGATGCCTATGACCGGGCGACCAGCGTCTACTTTCCGCGCCGGGTGATTCCCATGCTGCCGGAAAAACTCAGCAACGGCCTGTGTTCGCTCAACCCCGAGGTCGATCGCCTGTGCCTGGTGTGCGACATGCTGATTACCGCCGAAGGGCAATTGCACGCCTACCAGTTCTACCCGGCCGTGATGAACAGCCATGCGCGGCTGACGTATACCGAAGTGGCCGCCATTCTCGGCAACACCCGTGGCCCGGAGGCCGCCCAGCGGGCCGCTTTGCTGCCGCATCTGCTGGATTTGCACGGTGTCTACAGCGCCTTGCTGAAAGCCCGCGAGGCCCGTGGCGCGGTGGACTTCGATACGGTGGAGACGCAGATCGTCAGCGATGACGCCGGACGCATTGAAAAAATCGTGCCGCGCCAGCGCAACCAGGCGCACCGGCTGATCGAGGAGTGCATGTTGGCGGCCAACGTCAGCGCTGCCGATTTCGTGTTGCACAACCAGCGCATGGCGCTGTTCCGCGTACACGACAAGCCTTCGGTCGAGAAGATCGAAATCCTGCGCACCTATCTGAAAGCCCTGGCGATTCCGGCCAGCATCAGCGACCATCCCAGCGCGGCGGAATTTCAGGCCATCGCCAAGGCCACGCACGAGCGGCCCGATGCGCTGCAGGTACACACCATGCTGCTGCGTTCCATGATGCAGGCCATGTATACGCCGGAGAACACCGGCCACTTCGGGCTGGCATACGACGCCTATACCCACTTCACCAGCCCGATTCGCCGCTACCCGGATTTGCTGCTGCACCGCGTCATCAAGGCCATCCTGACCGACAAGCCTTACATCCTGCCGGCGCTGCCGACGCCGGGCGAGGCCCAGGCCAAACTGGCCAAGCGGCTGGCCGAGCGCGTGACCGCGCCGAAAAGCACCGCCACGACACGCAGCCGGGTCAAGCAGGCGCAGATGCAGGGCTGGGAAGCGGCGGGCCTGCATTGCAGCGCCAACGAGCGCCGGGCCGACGAGGCCAGCCGCGATGTGGAGGCCTGGCTGAAATGCAAATACATGCGTGATTACCTGGGCGAGGAGTTCCAGGGCACGGTGTCTGCCGTCACCAGCTTTGGCCTGTTCGTCACGCTGGACGCCATGTATGTCGAGGGGCTGGTACACATCAGCGAGCTGGGCGGCGATTACTTCCGCTTTGACGAGATGCGCCAGGAGCTGCGTGGCGAGCGCACCGGGGTGCGCTACGCCATCGGCACGCGGATGCAGGTGCAGGTCAGCCGCGTCGATCTGGATGCCCGGCGCATCGATTTCTGCCTGGTGCGCGACGAGGATGAAGCGGCCCCCTTGCCCCAGCGGGGTTCCGGGCGCAGTCGCGCGGCACGGCGTACTGCGGCATTGCTGCAGCCGCAAGAAGGGGAGGCAGAGGTGGTCAAGGCGGTGAAAAAGAGCAAGGCGGTAACGGCAGCCAAGGGTGGGAAGACTACGGAAGGCAGCCGGAAGAAAGGGAAATAAAAAAAGATAGCTGCTTGCGATTATTCAACAACGCTTTCAATATTATTCATTTATGAAAGCAGGTTTGAATAAGCGCAGGCAGCTATCTTTTTATTAAAATAGTGCCCCGGAAGGCTTCTCGTCAGGATTTGGGGAGTGCCTGCTTGGCTTGCTCAGGGTCTTCGCCCAGGCGGATTTTTCCGAGGAAGAGGATCGTGAACCAGATCCACATGGCGATCAGGATCACGATCACTGCCAAGCTCATCAGGCCATAGTCGGTAGAGAACAAATCAATCAGCATCTGCATAACAGCCCTCGGTTGGTTAAAGTTGATAGTGTTCCAAATATCCCTGTTCCCAGTGGCTTTTTATTTGATGAAAATCAATAGTCAGTACTAACCCTAGATGATCGCGCCCGGCCTCTTCCGAATACGCCTTGCAAAGGCTTGACCATGATGGACATCACCACCGTTTCCGAAAGCGTGCAACTGGCCCTGGCGCCGGTGTTCTTCCTCACGGCCGTGGCCGGGATGATTGCCGTGGTGGCCGGGCGGCTGGCCCGGATCGTGGACCGGGCGCGGGTGGTGGAACAGGTCATCGAGGCCTCCGCCCACAGCGTCGAGGTGGAGCGGGCGTTGCTGGAATTGCGCTACCTGCGCTCGCGCGGACGGCTGGCCAATGGGTCCATCGGCCTGCTGACGCTGTGCGGTTTCCTGATCGGCCTGACGATTGTGTTGCTGTTTCTGGGGCGGGAGTGGGGCATACACGGCCAGGGCGCGGCCGTGGTGTGCTTTCTGGCCGGGGTGGTGTCGTTCATCGCCGCGCTGATCGGTTTTTTGTGGGAAACCGTGCTGGCCATGCAGCTGTTCAACTTCAACGTGCTGGAAGTGGGGCGGCGGGCGCATCACTGAGCACCGCGCTGCCGTAATGCCGGGAAGGCTCAATCCAGGCGGGCCAGGGCTTCCAGCAGGCCCCACTGGTTGGCCAGAATTTGATAGTGGCCGGTCTGCCCGGTTTTCTGGCTTTCGCCCTGAATGACGACCACGTTGCCCATGGCCTGGGCCTTGGCCGGCAGGGGCTTGATCTTGTCGTACTGATAGTTCTCGGCGATATCGCCCCGGAAGTTGATGATTTTCGGATTGCCCGAGCCCATTTGCTGCGCGTGGATAGAGAGGGTGCGTTCGCGCGTGACCTCGCTCAGCCCTTGGGTGATGGCTTTCTCCAATGCGATGGAGGGGGTGTTGTCTGTCATCCTGAATGTCCTTGACGTAAACCAGCCGCGCATCATGCCAGCACCCGGGGATTTGGGTAAGGGGGCTGGGGAGGGGGGACTTCTGCCCGGCAGCCGTGCGTAGATCGCGCCTGCTGGCGCCTAACGCATCGTCACGAACTCCTCAGCCGCTGTGGGATGGATGGCGATGGTGTCGTCCAGGTCCTTTTTGGTCGCGCCCATTTTCAGGGCGACGGCGAAGCCCTGGAGAATTTCGTCCATGCCGTAGCCGATGCCGTGAATCCCGACCACGCGCTCCTCGGGGCCGACGCAGACCAGCTTCATCCGCGCTGGCTGCCGGTGCCGGGTGACGGCGCTGTACATGGCGGTGAATGCGGTGTGATAGACCTTCACCTGTGCATCGCCGTGCTGCAGGCGTGCCTGCGGCTCGCTCAGGCCCACGGTGCCGATGGGGGGATGGCTGAACACCACGGTCGGGACATCTTCGTAGACCAGATGCGCGTCCGGCTTGCCGTTGAACAGGCGTTCGGACAAGCGCCTGCCGGCGGCGACGGCCACCGGCGTCAGGTCAATGCGACCCGTAATGTCCCCCACGGCGTAAATGCCGGGCGTGCTGGTGTTCTGGTACTTGTCCACCTGAATGTGGCCGGTGCCGTTGAGCGCCACGCCCGCCGCTTCCAGCCCCAGGCCGGAGGTGTCCGGTTTGCGGCCGATGGCCCAGACCACGCAGTCGATGACGTGGCTCTGGCCATTGTCGAGTTGCAGGGTCAGGCTGCCGTCCGCGTTCTTGACGATGGCCCTGGGGGCCGCGTGCCGGTGCAGCGTTGGCCCGTCGGCTTCCATCACCTGCACCAGGGTTTCGCACAGCATCGGGTCGAAGTGGCGCAGCGGCGTCTCATGGCGGATGAACAGGTGCGTCTGCGAGCCCAGGGCATGCAGCACGCCCGCCAGCTCCACCGCGATGTAGCCTGCGCCCACGACGGCGGTGCGCCTGGGCAGCGCCGGCAGCGTGAAGAACTGGTCGGAATCCAGCCCGTACTCCGCGCCCGGAATGCGCGGGCGGGCGGGCCGGGTGCCGGTGGCGATGAGGATGTGGTCGGCGGTCAGCCGCTCGCCATTGACTTCGACGGTGCGTGCATCGGCCAGGCGGGCAAAGCCGTGGACGACGTCGACCTTGTTACGCGCCAGGCTGGCGTGGTACGAGGCGTGGATGCGTTCGATGTAGGCGCTGCGGTTGGCCAGCAGGCGCTCCCAATCGAAACGCTCCACGGTGGTATCGAAGCCATAGTCCGGGCCGTAGCGGTGGATGGCCTCGGCAATCTGCGCTGCGTACCACATGACCTTTTTCGGCACGCAGCCGACATTGACGCAGGTTCCGCCGATGCCCCCGGCCTCGATCAGCGCACAGGATTTGCCGTGCAAGGCCGCCCTGTTTGCGGAAGCGATGCCGCCGCTGCCGCCCCCGATAACGATGTAGTCGTAGTGCTTCGTGCCCATGTGCGAACCTCCCCGTTCAAAACCTGGTGTTGCCGGATTGCATGCGCTGGCCGGCGCCAGCGGTATGGCTGCGATTGTCGGACGTAGACCTGCAAGGGCGCTGAAATGGGGCATTTTTCCGCTCCGCAGGGCAAGCGCACGCCCGGGGTTTGTAGCGGCTGCCCGCACAGCACCCGCATTCGTGTCATGCCACAACCGTGAACAGCTTCATAATCGAGAGTGCCTTCCACTTATAAATAAAGGATTTCAGATAGAAAACCATCTTGAATCCTTTATTTGTCATCGGAGAAAGCTCTCTTTTCTGTAATGCGTGCCCGATGGCTCGGCGTATCGCCAGGCACCGGGTGCCAGTCCCCGTCTATCGCTTGGAAGCCGACGGTATCTTCCGGGGTCTGGTGGCGGGCCGTAATTCGCTGACGATGACGCCAATGACGATAAAGGCACCGCCCAGCAAGGCCAGCGCCGGGAGCCGGTCGCCAGCCAGCCGCCCGACGACGCCGCCCCACACCGGCTCCCCGGCGTAGATGAGCGTGGCACGGGTCGGAGAGACCGATTTCTGCGCCCAGTTCATCGTCAATTGAATGATGGCGCTGGCCAGTCCCAGGCCCACTGCGGCGCACAGCCAGACCCATGAGAACGCTGGAACGGCTTCCCCGGCAACAGGCATCAGCAGCAGGGACAAGGCCCCGGCGACCAGCAACTGCACGACGGTGACGCGGCGGCTATCGACCGATGTGGCATACCGGCTGATAAGAATGATTTCTGCGGCGATCGCCAGCGCCGAGGTCACGGTGGCGATCTCGCCGATGCTCAGGGAAATCGCCCCGGCCTGCGGCCCGGCCAGCAGGACAAGCCCGGCAAACGCGAATGCCACGCCCAGCCAGCTCATGAAATGCGGTGGCCGCCGCAGAATCACCCATTGCAAGAGCGGCACCATCGGCACGTACAGCGCCGTCAGGAACGCCGACTGGCTGCTCGAAATGGTTTGCAGTCCATACGTTTGCAGCCAGTAGCCCGCAAAGATCGCAACGCCGATCACCGATCCGGCCTTGACTTCGTGCTGCGTCAGCCCGCCCAGGCTCCTGCGAAACAATAGCGCCGTGATTGCCCCTGCAATGAGGAAGCGAACCCCCACGAAGAACAGCGGGCCGGAGTGACGCATGGCCAGGTGGATGATCAGGAACGTCGTTCCCCAGACCATCGTGACAACGATGAGCGCCAGTTCCTGGCGGGACAAGGCAAAAGGAACCCGTGAAGGGCGCGAGTCGTTCATGGATGCGGTGACAGAAGAAATCAGTTGTGGTGAAATATACTGCACACTATTACCATGCGCAATATATTGCCCACTTTCCCATGCGAGAAGACGTCCTGACACACGTTGCATCCAATGTCCGGCGCTTGCGCCAGAGTGCAGGCCTGAGCCAGGCGGCGTTGGCCGAGGCGGCCGGATTGAGCCGACGGATGCTGGTTCATCTTGAAAGCGGCGACACGAATATCAGCCTGTCCAGCCTGGATCGGCTGGCAGCAGCGCTGGGCGTTTCGTTCGTCGAGTTTGTCAGCGATCCTGCGCGATCGCCCCAGCGGATCGAGGCCCTTGCATGGCGTGGCAACCAGCCCGACAGCCATGCCACCTTGTTGGGCAGCGTGCCGGCCCGCAGCGATGCCCAACTGTGGATATGGTCGCTGGCCATGCAGGAAAACTACGCAGCCGAGCCTGATCCGGAAGGGTGGCATGAAATGGTCTACGTCATCGAAGGCCGCCTGAAAATTGCCCTGGAAGAAGGCGACCGGATCGTCGAGGCAGGCAATTTTGCGATTTACAGCAGTGCTCAACCCTATGAATACCAGAATGTCGGCGACAGGGTGGTGCGCTTCGTTCGCAATGTGGTGACGTGAAGAATGGGACGTCCTGCAACTTGGTCTTCGCTTGGTTCTCCGCTTTCGTAAAGGCATCGCCCATGGCATCGGGCCTGCCGGAAAGCACGCATCGCAGGGAGAGACTTTGAACACGTTGTTAGATGTTTGATCCCAGGTTTTAATGGTGCAATCTTTTCCCTTGAATGGAAGGAAGCGCTATGGGCCAGGTTCTGCACGGGAGCGCCAGGACGACGGAGGCAATCCGTCGAACAATACAAAATAG